>NZ_SMKU01000570.1 GCF_004349215.1 Actinomadura rubrisoli
CCGCAACCAACGCCCCGCCCGCCTCCCAGCCGGCGACCGGAACGGAGCGCTAGCGGAGTGGAGGGCGCCGAGGGTTGTTGCCGCGTAGCGGCGTGGGGTTAGGTGGAGGGGGCGTCGCCGTAGATGGGGCGGTGTTCTTGGACGGATTCGGCCAGTTGGTCGGCCAGTTCGCCCACGTCCAGGCGCTTCTCGATGCGGCGGAGGTCGTCGATCTTGGCCTTGGTCTCGGCGCGGCGGGGGGCCAGCATCGTGCAGCAGTCCTCGTCGGGGAGCTCGGAGATCGACAGGGTCCTGATGCGGCGGGCCTGGTCCATGATCTCGACCTTGTCCATGCCGACGAGGGGGCGCAGGATGGGCAGTTCGACGGCGTCGTCCAGGGCGGTGATGTTGGTCAGGGTCTGGCTGCTGACCTGGCCGAGCGCGTCGCCGGTGATCAGGGCGGTGCCGTGCAGGCGGTGGGCCAGCACCTCGCCGGTGCGCAGCATCAGGCGGCGCTGGGCGATGACCGCGAGGCGGTCGGCGCCGGACGACTTGATCTGCTGCTGGGCCTTGCCGAACGGCACGACGAACAGCCGGGAGCCGCCCTGGAACTTGTCCAGCTCGCGGACCAGCGCGTACGCCTTGTAGATCGACTCGGGGCCGGTGAACGGCATGCCGGAGAAGTGCAGGTAGTCCACGCGCAGGCCGCGGCGCATCATCCGGTACGCGGCGACGGGCGAGTCGATGCCGCCGGACATCAGGACGAGGGCCCGGCCGCTCATCCCGACCGGGAGGCCGCCCTGGCCGGGCAGGCCGCCGGAGAAGACGAAGACCTCGTCGCGGTCGACCTCGATCGACAGCGTGTGGTCGGGGTTCTTGAGGCGGACGGGCTGGCCGTACTTGTCGGCGACGAGGCCGCCGATGTGCCGGTCCAGCTCGGTGGAGGTGAGGGGGAAGCGCTTGTCGCGGCGCTTGGAGCGGACGGCGAACGTGCCGGTGCGGCCGTCCATCAGCTCCAGCGCGGCGCGCTCGACGCTGGCCAGGTCCTTGCCGACGAGCCAGGCGCGGTGGGCCCAGACGATGCCCATGACGTCGGTGATCCGCTGGGCGACGGCGTTCATGGTGGCGAGGTCGGCGTCCCTCTTGCGGACGATGAACACGCCGTGGCGCCGGATCACGTCCACCCGCGCGATGGGGCGGACGGCCAGGCGGACGTTGTCGGCCAGGCGGCGCTCGAACTGCTCGCGGTTCTTGCCCTTCAGCACCACCTCGCCCAGCTTCAGGAGCACACACGGCTCGCCGTCGACCGGCGACTGCTCCCGGACGTCCGCCGGCGCGGTGTCGAGCGTGGTCATGCGTGGATCCTCCTGGCGGGAACCGGAAAAGAGCGAACTTCTAGTGTGGCCCAGAGTGGGCAACACCGCGACCCGTCATCCGTGTTCCCGCCGGGCGGCTCGATCAGCCGAAGAAGACCTCGGACTCGGCGTAGCGCTCCAGCGGGACGGCCTTGAGCTCCTTGGTCGCCTCGTCCAGCCCCACGCGGATGATGTCGGTGCCCTTGAGCGCGACCATCTTGCCGTAGTCGCCGTCGCGGACGGCGTCGATCGCCTGGAGGCCGAAGCGGGTGGCGAGGACGCGGTCGAAGGCGGTCGGGGTCCCGCCGCGCTGGATGTGCCCCAGGACGGCGGCGCGGGCCTCCTTGCCGGTGCGCTTCTCGATCTCGTCGGCGAGCTGCTGGCCGATGCCCCCGAGCCTGACGTGGCCGAACGCGTCGCGTTCGCCGGTCCGCAGCTCCATCTGCCCGTCGATCGGGTGGGCGCCCTCGGACACCACGATGATCGGCGCGTAGCGGGTCTTGAACCGGCTCTCCACGTACTCGATGACCTTGTCGATGTCGAAGGGCCGCTCGGGGATGAGGATGACGTTGGCGCCGGCGGCCATGCCGACGTGCAGCGCGATCCAGCCGACGTGCCGCCCCATGACCTCGCAGATCAGCGCGCGGTGGTGGCTCTCGGCGGTGGTGTGCAGGCGGTCGACCGCCTCCATGCCGATGTTGACCGCGGTGTCGAAGCCGAAGGTGTAGTCGGTGGCGTTGAGGTCGTTGTCGATGGTCTTGGGCACGCCGACGACGTTGACGCCGCTGCCGTGCAGCTCGCGCGCGACGCCGAGGGTGTCCTCGCCGCCGATGGCGATCAGGGCGTCCACGCCGAGGCCGGCCAGGTTGTCCTTGATGCGCTCGACGCCGCCCTCGACCTTGATCGGGTTCGTCCGGGACGAGCCCAGGATCGTGCCGCCGCGCGGCAGGATCCCCCGCACCGCCTGGACGTCGAGGGCCACGGTGTCGCCCTCCAGGGGGCCCCGCCAGCCGGCCCGGAAGCCCACGAACTCGTAACCGAAGACCTGCACGCCCTTCCGAACGACCGCGCGGATCGCCGCGTTCAGCCCCGGGCAGTCCCCGCCGCCGGTCAGCACTCCGACGCGCATGCCGTCTCCTTCACCCGCCACCGGGCTCCTCCCTCGGTTCACATGACCACACTAGTAGTGCGCACCCGGTCGCACAGGGCATTCGCCGAGCGCTCCGGCGTGCCGCCATTGGTCTAGACCATAGCCGTTGAACGGCCCCCGCGTTCAGCGTTCACCGAGTTCCTGGTCCAGGCCCTTCTCGATGGCGTAGCGGACGAGCTCGACGCGGTTGTGGAGCTGGAGCTTGCCCAGGGTGTTCTGCACATGGTTCTGCACCGTCCTGTGGGAGAGGACGAGCCGCTGCGCGATCTGCTTGTACGTCAGGCCCTTGGCGACCAAGCGCAGCACCTCGGTCTCGCGCTCGGTCAGCCGGGGCGCGTCGTCGTCCTCGCGGGCGGGGGCGGCGGCCAGGCGGCGGTACTCGCCGAGGACGAGCCCGGCCAGCCCGGGGGTGAACACGGCGTCGCCGGCGCCCGTCCGCTGGACGGCGTCCAGGAACTCCTCGCGCGCGGCCGACTTGAGCAGGTAGCCGGTGGCGCCCGCCTTCACCGCCTCCAGGACGTCCTGTTGCTCGCCGCTGGCCGACAGCACCAGGACCCGGACGGGCGGGTCGGCCGCGACGAGCAGCCGCGTCACCTCGACGCCGCTGATGTCGGGCAGCTGGAGGTCGACGACGGCGACCTGGGGGCGCGCGGCGGCGACGATGCGGACCGCCGCCCGGCCCTCGCCGGCGGTGGCGACCACCTCGTGACCGGCCTCCGCCAGGTCGCGGGCGACCGCCTCGCGCCACATCGGATGATCGTCCACGACCATGACCCTGAGGGGAACCTCGCTCACACCCCCACCTTAGGCCGCCCGATGAGGGCGGAATGTCCGCGTGATCGAAACGCGACCGGGCCGGGCGCCGCGGGGCGGGTCACCGCGGGGGTC
>NZ_SMKU01000571.1 GCF_004349215.1 Actinomadura rubrisoli
TTCCTTCTCTACCGGGGCTCCACGTCCTATTTCCCGGCCAGGCGATCTGTCCGCGTGTCTCCCCGAACGGCACCTTCAACACTCAGAAAGCTCGACCGTCCGGTTCTAAATCCCTGAGATCACTTCATTGTGTGCGGGTTCTGAGGTGAACGGTGACGGTGGAGTCGCGGCTGGTGTGGGTCAATGCTTGCATCGCTTCGGGGGTGGAGCCGGTGCTGGTCACTCCGGAGACCGCCAGGTAGCTGCCTGGGGGCAGTGGCTCGATGAGTTCGGCGATGACGCGCTGGGCGTCATGCAGGTCTAAGAAGTGGACGATGGCGCAGAGGATGACCGCGATCGGCTGGTCGAAGTCGAGGAGCCGTTGTGTTTCGGTGGTGCGCAGGATTTGGGCCGGGTCGCGGAGGTCGCCGTTGATGAAGATGGTGGTGTCTTCCTGGCCGTGCAGCAGTGCCGTGGCGTGCGCGCGGACGGTGGCGTCGTTGTCGACGTAGACGGTGTGTGCGTCGGGCGTGATCCGCTGGGCGACTTGGTGAACGTTGTCGACGGTGGGGAGGCCGCTGCCGATGTCGAGGAACTGGTGCACACCGCGCCAGGCGACGTACCGGACGGCTTCGACCAGGAATCTGCGGTTGCCCTGTGCGACGTGGCGCAGATGCGGGATTGTCAGCATGAGCCGGTCGATGGCCTCACGGTCGACCGGAAAGTGGTTGTTGCCGCCCAGCAGGTAGTCGTAGGTGCGGGCTGGGGAAACCACTGAGGTGTCGAGTTCGGCGGCCGCCGCCACGGCGTCGAGACTGGGCCGGGACGCCCACGGCGACCGCCACTCCAGACTGGGCTGGTTGTGGTGGATCTGCTGGGCCAGGCGCCGCAACCACGGCCCGGGCGGCGCATCATCCAGCAGATTCGCGCCGCTCCGATACAGCTGCAGGGCCTCGCCCTTGCGGTCGGTACGGTGCAGGGCGAGCATCAGCAGGCCGCGCAGGCGCTCGTTGTAGGGGTCTTCGGCTAACCATCCGCTCGCCGGTGCTAGGAGCTCGTGCGGCTCCCCGATCACCAGCAGCATCTCGGCGAGCTCTTCGCGGGTGCTACGCAGCTCGGCCAAGAGCCGGGCGCGGATCGGGATGGTCATGGACGTATCGGGCAGGTCGCCCAGGGGCGGGTCGCCCCACAATGCCAGCGCCTCTCGGTACAGGGTCACCGCGGTAGTGGCGTCGACTCCGCGGACCGCGCGGGCCTTGTCCATGAAGCTGCGGAACCGGGCGAGGTCGAAGTCGTCGGCGGGAGTGAGGGCAAGCCGGTAGCCGCCGGCATCGGTGACCAAGCGGCCGGGAGGCCGCGCGCGCCGCGCGAGGTGGAGGGCCTGATTGAGCGAACCTGGGGTGACAGGCCGGTCCCACAGCAGCGCGGTGAGCGTGGTGGCCCGGACCGGCTCGTCCTGCAAGGCCAGGACTGTGATCAGTTGCCGCACCTTGGCCCGGGTGACTTCCTGCGTACCGCTGGTGCGGCAATGACTGCCGAGGATCTCGATCTTCATGCGAGAACGATACGTATCTCGGTCATGTACGGTCAGTGGCAAGCTGAGCCAAGGGGCACTCGCTGTAGGGGAGAGCCCAATGGGGACCGGACGGCGATCAGGGTCGTTTTCGCCGCGCCGTCTCGCGGCGCGGGTCAGGTCCAGTGGCCGGTGCCGACCGCACGGACCCCGGGCAGCAGCCACTCCCGTAGGCGTACTCGGTTGATCTTCCAGGTCCCGGTGCGTGGGAACTGCTCCCATTGGATGTGCAGCGGCTCGGCCAGCGCCGGCAGGTCGGCGGTGGCCCGCGACCAGGCGCGCGGATCGATCGGCTGACCGTCGACGGTGCTGAGCACGGGCACCGGGAGGGAGCCGAGCGCGGGCAGGACGACGACCTCGGTGGTCTCCGGGAGCCGGTCCAGCAGGACGTCCTCGATCTCGATCGCACTCGCGCGCGGGATGCGATCGATCTCGCGGTCCAGCAGCCTGATCGCGCCGAACCGGTTGATCACCGCGAGGTCGCCGGTGTTCCACCACGGGCCGTTGCGCTTGCGGTCGTGCCGGTGCTGCTCGCCGACGTAGGCCAGGCACCGGCCGGGTGCTTTGAGTTCGATCAGCCCGGGCCGGCCCGGCTTGACCCGGCGGCCGGTCTCGGGGTCGACCGCGCGGACCCTGATGAGGCCGGGGATCGGCCAGCCGAGTATCTGGGTGGGAGGCGGCCGGTGGCCGCGCCTGCGCACCGAGCGGCGGGTGTACGGGCGCATGACGATCAGACCGTTCTCGCTCTGGCTCCAGGCTTGCAGCCAGTACGGCCGGCGGCGCTCGCTCGCGGCCAGGAGCGTGCGGATCGTGCGGGTGTGGATGGCGTCGAAGGAGTTGATGAACACCCGAACGTCCGCGAACGGGCGGGCCGGGTCGGCCGCGAGCCGCTCCCAGACGAGGTACGCGTTGGGCAGCGTCTCGACCACCGTGGGCCGGTGCTCGGCCAGTAGCCGTGCGACGTCGGGGGACAGCGGGTCGGACAGCATCAGCATCCGCTGGTTGATCGTCGCCCAGGCGATCATTCCGGTGGTGATGCGCTCGTGCCAGAACGGGTCTGCGAACGCCATCGTGTCGGTCCGGCGGAGCCCGAACAGCGGCCATCGCTCGGTCTCGATCAGGCTCAGCGCGCGCACCGAGTCGCCCGAGTGCATGACCAGCTTGGGCACGCCGGTGGTCCCCGAGGTGTGCGTGATGATCATCGGCTCGCACGGGTCGCGGAGCCGGGGGCCGGGCCGCCGGGCACCGCGCAGCGCGTCGAGCCCGACCAGATCCGGACGGTCGTCCGGGGCGTCGACGCAGATGGTCCGGGTGGTCAGCCGTTCGACGGCCTCTGCGGTCAGCCCGCAGGACGCCGCATGCGCGCTGTCGGTCACCACGAACGGCCGTTCGAGCCGGGTCAGCAGTGTGCGCGCCACGTCCGGTCCGTACGTCCCCGACAGCAACGCGGGCACGGCGCCGATCCGGGCGGCCGCGCAGGCCAGCAGGGCCACGTCGAAGTGGTTGTCCTTGAGGACGGCCACCCGGTCCCAGGGCCGCACACCGGCCTGGACGAGCCAGCCGGCGGCGTCGTCGACCAGGCCGGCCCAGCCCGCGTACGTGCGCTCGGTGGGCCCGTGCGGGTCGATGTCGCATGGGCGGTCGACCGTGATCAGTTGTTCGGGGGCGCGCCGGGCGGCGACGTGCCACACCTCGCCGAGACGGCCGGTCGCGGGGACCCGCGACACGGGGGTGATGCGCCGCCGCGAACGGGTGGGGGCGTGGTGGACGAGGAACTCCGGGGGGTGGACGGG
>NZ_SMKU01000572.1 GCF_004349215.1 Actinomadura rubrisoli
CCTGGCACCACCCCGAACCCCGGCACCACCCCGAGAAGGACGAATCGCCATGAAGATCTCCGGCAGCCCACAAGGACCACCGCTCACCCGCCGCGGCCTGCTCAAGGGCGGGGCCCTGCTGGCGGGCGGCCTCGCCGCCGCGCCGGTGCTCGGCGCCTGCGGCGGCTCCGGCGGCAGCGGCGGCAAGCGCGTCGTCGTCGCCGACTGGGGCGGCGCGCTCGTCGAGGCCGAGAAGAAGTACATCTTCGAGCCGTTCAGCAAGGAGACCGGCATCGAGGTCGTCGTCGCCGGGCCGCCGACCGGCGCCAAGATCAAGGGGATGGTGGACACCGGCAACATCGAATGGGACCTGATCGCCGGAGGCCCGGGAACGGTCCTGCCGATCGGACGCGACTACTTCGAGCCGCTGCCCGACTCGCTGCTCAACATCCCCGGCATCGACCCGTCCTACGTGGACAAGAACTGGCTCACCTACTACCTGTTCTCGGTCGTCATGGCCTGGAACACCTCCGCGCTGGGCGCAGGAAAGAAGCTGACGAGCTGGACCGACTTCTGGGACACCGAGAAGTTCCCGGGACGGCGCGCGCTCCGGGGCGCCGACAACGGCGTGCCGCCGGACATGGAGTTCGCGGTGCTGGGCGACGGCGTCGACGTGAAGTCGGTGTACCCGATCGACGTCGACCGCGCGTTCCGCAGCTTCGACCGGATCAAGCGCCAGGTGCCGCAGTGGTGGTCGTCCGGCGCCCAGCCCGGCCAGATGCTGGTCAGCAAGCAGGTCGCCGCCAGCAGCATCTTCTCCGGGCGGATCGGCGAGCTCAAGGCGAAGGGCGCGCCGCTGGACTTCACCTGGAACGGCGGCATGTTCGAGCTGGCGAGCTGGTCGGTCATCAAGGACGCGCCGAACAAGGCCAACGCCTTCAAGTTGATGGAGTACTCCGTCCGGCCCCAGGTGCAGGCCACCGTCTGGGGCAAGTACCCCAACGGCCCGGCGAACGCCAAGGCCCTCGACCTGATGGACAAGGAGTTCGCGAAGACGCTCCCCTCGCACCCGAAGAACCTGGAGGTGCAGTTCCTCCAGAACAGCGAGTGGTGGGGCAAGAACCGCGACGCCGTCCTGAAGCGGTTCCAGCAGTTCGCCGCGACCTGACCGGCCCGCCCCGCCCCCCGCACGCATCACGCATCGAGGAGAACGCCGTGGAATCACTGGCAGGCCGCGCCTATGTCGTCACCGGAGGTGGCACCGGCATCGGCGCGGCCACCGCCCTCCGCCTCGCCGAACTCGGTGCGTCGGTGACCGTGCTGGGGCGCCGCAGGGACCCCCTGGAAGCGGTCGCCGCCGAGGTGGGGCGCCGGGGCGGCGACGCCCTGGCCTGCCCCGCCGACGTGCGCGACCCCGCCGCCGTCGAGGAGGGCGTCGAGGCGGCCCTGGACCGGTTCGGCCGGATCGACGGGCTGGTCAACAACGCCGCAGGCAACTTCGTCACGCCCGCCGAGCGGTTGTCGCCGAACGGCTGGCGCGCGGTCGTCGACATCGTCCTCAACGGCTCGTGGAACTGCACGTCGGCGGTGGCCCGGCGGATGATCGACGCCGGCCGGCCGGGCTCGATCGTCAGCGTGATCGCGACGTACGCCTGGACGGGGCATCCGGGCACCGTGCACAGCGCCGCCGCCAAGGCCGGCGTCGTCTCGATGACCCGGACCCTGGCCGTGGAGTGGGCGCGCTACGGCATCCGGCTCAACTGCATCGCCCCCGGCCCGACCGAGACCGAGGGCGCGGGCAGCGCGCTCTGGGCAGCGCCGGAGGAGCGCGAGCGGGTCCTGTCGTCGGTGCCGCTGCGCCGCTTCGCAGGCGCGCCCGAGATCGGCGACCTGACCGGCTTCCTGCTGAGCGACCGCGCCGGGTACGTCACCGGCGCGATCCTCACGGCGGACGGCGGCCAGTCGCTCGGCAGGCAGATCTACGGCCCGCCCATCGGCGAGGGCTCCGGGGCGGCCGGAACCCGGCGCTGACCCCGGAGTTGCACCCCTACCGCCGCGCCGGGGGAGAGGTGCCGCCCGCCCCCAGCGCGGCTGAGGCTCATGGCGGGTTCTGGCCGGTCTCGGGGAAGCCGGGCAGGCCCGGCTCCGGGCGCACGCCGAGGGAGTTCAGCGTCACCGAGACCGTCCAGTAGCGGCCGACGACGGCGATCAGGTCGATGAGCTGGGCTTCGCCGTAGGTCCGCGCCAGGTCGGCCCAGGTGGGATCGGACAGGCGGCCGTCGTCGTGGAGCTCGTCCACCGCGCGCAGCAGGGTCGCCTGGAACGCCGTCCAGCCCTCGGCGCCCGGGCCGAGGGGGACGCGCTCGATCTCCTCGGCGGTCAGCCCGGCGGCGCGTCCCATGCGGGTGTGCTGGCCGAAGGCGTACTCGGAGCGGCGGCGCCAGGCGATGCGCAGGATGGCCAGCTCGCGGTCGCGCCCGGGCAGCGACGATGCGCCGAGCAGGTACTCCTGGAGCGGCCGCTGCGCCTTCATCAGGCCGGGGTTGTGCGCCCAGGTGCGGGAGATGTGGGCCGTGCCGGTGCCGGCCGCCGCGCCGAACAGCTCGCGTTCGAGCCGGTGGTAGGCGTCGACGGGCACCGGGTCGATGCGGGGCTCGTCGGCGCTCACGTTGCGTCCTCGGTGTCGTGGCCGACCACGGTGCGCACCTGGCCGCCGGGGCCGCGGTCCACGCCGACGACGGTGGGGATCGGGAAGTGCGGCGCCAGGATGACGGCCTTGCGGTCGGCCGCGAGCGCGGCGATCCGCTCCCGGCTGCGCACCGACTCGGCGGGGTCGTGGTCGACCGACGGCAGCCAGTGGGGATGCTCCACGTGCACGGGGTGGTGCAGCAGGTCTCCGGCCAGGATCGCGGTCTCGCCGCCGGACGCCACGACCACCGACACGTGCCCGGGGGTGTGGCCGGGCGTGGGCAGGACGGTGATCTCCTCGGAGAGCTCCAGCTCGCCGTCGAAGGTGTGCAGCCGTCCGGCGTCCGCCACCGCCCGCAGGCGCGCGCGCACAGGGGCGGTCGTGCCGCGGTTGAAGGCGATGGCGTCGACCTCGTCACCGGACCAGTAGGCGACCTCCCGCTCGTTCACGTGGACGGTCGCGTTCGGGAACGTGAGGCCGCCCTCGTCGTCCTTGATCAGCCAGCCGCAGTGGTCGGAGTGCAGATGCGTCTGCACGATCCGGTCGACGTCGCCGGGCTCGATGCCGAGGGCGGCCAGCCACGCGGGCATCTCCCCCGCCCCCGCCATCCCCTCGATC
>NZ_SMKU01000573.1 GCF_004349215.1 Actinomadura rubrisoli
GGCGGGAGTTCGCGATCGCCCTCGCCGAGAGCGGACACCGGGTCGCGGGCCTCGACCTGGCCGACATGTCGGGCACCGCCGAGCGGATCGGCGGTGCCCGCTTCCTTCCCGTGCGGGCGGACGTGACCGACCCCGAGGAGGTGGCGGCCGCGGTGGAGGAGACCGCCGCGCGCTTCGGCGGCCTGCAGATCGTGGTGAACAACGCCGGGATCTACCCGCCGCTCCCCTTCGAGAAGACGACGCTGGAGACCTGGCGCCGGATCATGCGGGTCAACCTGGACGGCCCGTTCCTCGTCACTCACGCGGCGCTCCCCTACATGAAGGCCGCGGGCTGGGGAAGGGTCGTCAACATCGTCTCGGCGGTCGTGTTCCTCGGACCGCCCGACCTGGTCGCCTACACCACGTCCAAGGCCGGGCTCGTGGGGTTCACGCGGGCCCTGTCGAGCGCGGTCGGCGCGTACGGGATCACGGTGAACGCGATCTCGCCCGGCCTGACCCGCACCGAGACCGCCGCCCGCACGACCGGCGCGGACGGCGGGTTCGAGCGGGTCCGCGGCCTCCAGGCCGTCCCCACGGTCGAGGAGCCCGCCGACCTCGTCTCGACGCTGCTGTACGTGTGCGACGAGGGCAGCGGCTTCCTCACCGGACAGACGATCAACGTCGACGGCGGCTCCGCCAAGCACTGAAGGGCAGGACATCCACGACATGAGGCCGATCGAGGCACTGCTGGAGATCATCCGGGACGAGGGCGTGACCCGGATCTTCGGCAACCCCGGCACCACCGAGCTCCCGCTGATGGACGCGCTGGTGGAGGCGCCGGACCTGGAGTACGTGCTGGGCTTGCAGGAGGGGTCCGTCGTCGCCATGGCCGACGGGTACGCGCGGGCGTCGCGCCGCACGTCCTTCGCGAGCCTGCACGTGGCGGCGGGCGTCGCCAACGGGCTGATCGGGATGCTGAACGCGCTGCGCTCGCGCACCCCCATCGTGATCGTGGCGGGCCAGCAGGACCGCCGCCACCTCGTCCAGGACCCGATGCTGTCGGGCGACCTGGTGGGGCTGGCCGCCGCGGCGACCAAGCACGCCGTGGAGGTGCAGCACGCCCACGACCTGCCGATCGTGCTGCGGCGCGCGTTCGCGCTCGCGGCGCGGCCCCCCGCCGGGCCGGTGCTGGTGTCGGTGCCGATGGACCTCCTGGAGGAGGACACCGACGTCGCCGTGCCGGCCCGCTCCCCGGTGTCCGGCCCGGGCGCGGCCGCGGCCGGCGCCGGGGACGCGGCGGCGCTGCTGGCGGGCGCCGCGCGGCCCGTGGTGATCGCCGGGGACGCCGTGGGGCGGACCGGCAGCGTGCCGGAGCTAGTGGCGGTGGCCGAGCGGCTCGGCGCCGCCGTCTACCACCAGCCGATGAACGACGGCGTCGACTTTCCGGGCGGCCACCCCCTCTACGCCGGGATGCTGCCGCCCCGCAACAGCGCGATCCACGAGATCCTGGCCGGGTACGACGCGGCGCTGATCGTCGGGTGCCACGCGTTCATGCCGCACCACTACACGCCCGGCCCCGCCGTCCCGGACGGGCTGGAGATCGTCCAGGTGGACGAGGACCCGGCGGAGATCGGCCGCAACTTCGCCGTCCGGCACGGCCTGGCGGGCGAGCTGGCCGGGACGCTGGCGGCCCTCGCCGGCCACCTGGAGGGGCGCGTGCCGTCGGCGCGGGAGCGCATCGAGCATCTCGGTGCCGTCCACGCCCAGGTCAGGGCCGATGTGGAGGCGGGGGCCCGCGCCGCCTACGGCCCGGCCCCGATGGACCCGCGCGGCGCCGCGCACGCCGTGGCGGCCGGGCTCCCCGACGACGCGGTGGTCGTGGAGGAGGCGATCACGGCGGGGCTGAAGCTGCGCGCCGTGCTGCGCCAGGACCGTCCCCGCTCCTACGTGCACACGGTCGGCGGCGGCCTCGGCTGGGGCATCGGCGCGGCCGTCGGGACCCGCCTGGCGGACCCGGACCGGCCGGTGGTCGCGGTGCTCGGCGACGGGTGCGCGATGTTCGGCCTCCAGGGCCTCTGGAGCGCCGCCCGCTACCGGGTGCCCGTCGCGTTCGTCGTCATGAACAACGGCGAGTACCGGACGCTCAAGGAGACCTTGGACGAAGGGGGCGGAGCATCGGCCGAGCATCGCCGCTATATCGGCCTGGACCTGGCTCCCCCGGCGCTGGACTGGCAGAGCGCGGGGCGGCTGTTCGGGGTGGACACGCTGCGGGCGGGCTCGGCGGACGAGCTGCGGGACGCGGTGGCGTCGGTGAAGGACCTGGACGGCCCGCTGCTCATCGAGGCCCCGGTGTCCGGGCACGGGGCGGACCGGTGATCCGGGCGGCCGCACGCTTCCCGGCCCTTGCGGACGGCGCCGATCACGCGGACCATCGAGGGATGAACTCCCAGGTCCCGGACGCGGAACCGCCGAGGTCGGTGCTGGCGCGCGGGCTCAGCCTGCTGGACGCCTTCGGCTCCGCCGACACCGAGCTGAACCTGACCGAGCTGTCGGCCCGCACCGGGCTGCCCAAACCGACCGCGCACCGCCTGCTCGGGGAGCTGGTCCGGTGGGGCGGCGTCGAGCGGACGGCGTCCGGCTACCGGCTGAGCATGCGGCTTTTCGTCCTCGGCCAGCGGGCGCCGAGGCCGCGCGGGCTCCGCGAGGCCGCGCTCCCCTTCCTGGAGGACCTGTACGAGGCGACGCACGAGAACATCCACCTGGCCGTCCTGGACGGGACCGACACCCTGTTCTTAGAGAAGGTCAGCGGGCGCCGGTCCATGCCCATCGTGTCCCGGGTGGGCGGGCGGCTTCCGGCGTACTGCACCGCGACCGGCAAGCTGTTCCTCGCCCTGGGCCCGGCGGACCGGCTGGAGAGGGTGCTGACGGCCGGGCTCGTCCACTACACGCCGCACACGATCGTGATGCCGGGCCTGCTGCAGCGGGAGTTGGCCCGCACGGCCGACCGCGGCTACGCCGTCAACCGGGAGGAGTCGGAGGCCGGGGTCTCCGCCGTGGCCGCGCCCATCCTCGACCACCGCCGGCGGGTGATCGCCGCGATCTCGATCACGGGGAACGTCTGCCGCCTCGACCTGGACCGGCTCGCCCCCGCGGTCCGGACGGCGGCCCTCGCCCTGTCCCGGGAGCTGGCCCGCGAGCGGGTGAACGGGAGCCTCCTCCCGCAGCTGCGGCCGGTGCACGACCCCGCCTCCCCCGACGC
>NZ_SMKU01000574.1 GCF_004349215.1 Actinomadura rubrisoli
GCTGCCCACCCTCGTCTGCTTCGCGCTCGGCGCGTTCTCGATCTACCTGCTCTCGCACGCGATGCGGACGCTGCCGGTCGGCACCTCGTACGCGATCTTCACCGGCATCGGGGCGGTCGGCGCGGTCGCCCTCGGCATCGTCGTCCAGAAGGACCCGGTCACGGCCGGACGGGCGGCCGCGCTCACCCTGATCCTCTCCGGGATCGTGCTGGCCCGCGTCACGAACCCGGAATGATGACCTACTGACGAGTAGTTTACGGGCTCCCGTTGGGGTTACTTTTGCTTGCATGCGGCGACTCCTGCTCCTGGTACTGGCGGTCGGCCTCGTCCTGGCGGGCTGCACCGACTCCAAGGACGGCGGCAAGGACGGCGGCACGGGCAAGGCCACCAAGGGCGGGGACGGCAAGCGGCCCGCGACCGTGGACGGCGTCCAGACCGCGGCGGGCACGCACAAGCAGAAGCTGGACGTGGGCACGCTCGGGCACCGCGAGTACCTGCTGCACGTCCCGTCCAAGATCGCGGGCGGGAGGTGGCGGGACGGCAGGCCCGCCGACCCGGCGCCCCTCGTCATCGCCCTGCACGGCGGGTTCGCCACCATGGGGCAGATGCGGTCGCTGACCGGCTTCGACCGCCTGTCGGACGGCAAGGGCTTCCTCGTCGCCTACCCCGACGGGTTCATGACGACATGGAACGCGGGCGACTGCTGCGGCCCCGCGAAGATCGGGCGCATCGACGACGTCGGGTTCCTGGGCAAGCTGATCGACAAGCTGACCGGCGCGGGCCTGGCCGACCCGGACCGCGTCTACGTCACGGGCTTCTCCAACGGCGCCGGGATGTCCTACCGGCTTGCCTGCGAGAAACCGGGCAAGGTGGCGGCGATCGGGGTGGTCGAGGGCGCGCTGGTGACCCCGTGCGACCCCGACCGTCCGGTCTCGGCGATGATCTTCCATGGGACGGCCGACCGGAGTGTGCCGTTCAACGGCGGCGGCGACCGCGACTTCAACGACAAGCGGCCGTTCCCGCCGGTGTCGTTCGCGGTGGACTTCTGGCGTAAGGTCGGCAGGCTGCCCGAGCCGCGCGAGCGGATGCGGGCCCTGTCCGGCGGGACGGAGTGCACCGGCACCGGCAAGGGGACCGGCGGCGCGGAGGTGGCCTTCTGCAAGATCGACGGCGGCACGCACAAGTGGCCGCCCGAAGCCGGCGCCCTGCTGTGGGACTTCTTCGCGAGCCACCCGCGCACGCGCTGAGCGGGGCCGTTACCCAGATGTGAGGGATTTTCATATTTGCCGGACCTATGGCAGTGTGAAAAGCATGAACCTCCGGGACCGCTACGACGCCGCGACGGCCGGGCTCGAAGCGCCGCTCGCCGTCGTCGACCTGGCGGCCTTCCGCGCGAACGCCGCCGACCTCGTGCGCCGCGCGGCCGGCAAGCCGCTGCGCGTGGCGAGCAAGTCCGTGCGCTGCCGGGCGCTCCTGGAGGAGGCCCTCGCCATGGACGGCTTCGCCGGGATCATGGCGTTCACGCTCCCCGAGGCCCTCTGGCTGGTCCAGGAGGGCGTCAGCGACGACGTCCTCGTCGCCTACCCGACCACCGACCGCACCGCGATCGCCGCGCTGGCCGCCGACCCCGCCGCCGCCCGCGCCGTCACGCTGATGGCCGACTGCCCCGAGCACCTCGACCTCATCGAGCGCGCCGCCGGGGACCGGCGGATCCGCGTCTGCGTCGACATCGACGCCTCCTACGCCCCGTTCGGCGGACGCGTCCGCATCGGCGCGCGGCGCTCCCCGCTGCGCACTCCCGCCCAGGTCGGCGCGCTCGCCGAGCGGATCCTCAAGCGCCCCGGGCTCGACCTCGTCGGCCTCATGGCCTACGAGTCGCAGATCGCCGGCGTCGGCGACGTCCCGCCCGGACGGCCCGCCCGCGCCCGCGCCATCCGCGCCATGCAGCGGCGGTCCCGGATCGAGCTGGCCCGCCGCCGCGCCGCGATCGTCCGGGCCGTCCGCGACCTGACCGACCTGGAGTTCGTCAACGGCGGCGGCACCGGCAGCGTCGAGACGACCGCCGCCGAGCGCGCCGTCACCGAGGTCGCCGCCGGGTCCGGCCTCTACCAGCCGCACCTGTTCGACCAGTACTCCACCTTCAGCGGACGGCCCGCCGCGCTGTTCGCCCTGCCCGTCGTCCGCCGCCCCGGGCCCGGCGTCGCCACCTGCCTCGGCGGCGGCTACCTCGCCTCCGGCCCCGGCGACGCCGTCCGGCTCCCCCAGCCCTACCTGCCGACGGGCCTGTCCTACGACCCCAACGAGGGCGCCGGGGAGGTGCAGACCCCGCTGCTCGGCCGCACCGCCGACCGTCTCGCCATCGGCGACCGCGTCTGGTTCCGCCACACCAAGGCCGGGGAGCTGTGCGAACGCTTCGACGCCCTCCACCTGATCGACGGCGACCGGTTCGTGAGGACCGTTCCGACCTACCGAGGAGAGGGCCGAACCTTCCTCTGACCACGCGTTCCGGCGGAACCGGCGGCCCCGCGCCGCCGACCGGCTCGGCGGAGCCCGTTCCGATCCGCCGGCGAGCGGCTAGGTTGGCCCGTATGAGCGACGCTCCTTTGATCAGCGTGCGCGGCGAGGCCGTCCTGGAGGTCGAGCCCGAGATCGCCCGCCTGTCCGTGCACGTCCAGTCGCAGGAGAACGACCGGCGCGCCGCCCTCGACCACCTGGTCGAGCGCAACCAGCGGTGCCTCGACCTCGTCCAGTCCTACGGCGAGGCCGTCGAGAAGCTGGAGACCGGTGGGCTGACCATCACCCCTGTGCTGAAGCACCGGCGCCGCGAAGGCGACATCCGCGCCTACCAGGGCACCGTCTGGATCAAGATCGTGATCTCCGACTTCGCGGTGCTGGGCGAGCTCGTCACCCGGCTCGGCGACCTGGAGCGCACCTACGTCAACGGCCCCGACTGGGCGCTGCGGCCGGGCAGCGAGGTGTACGGGCGCGCCGCCCGGCAGGCCGCCCACGAGGCCGTCGCCCGCGCCCGCAGCTACGCCGAGGCGCTCGGCTCCCGCCTCACCGGCCTCGTCGAGCTCTCCGACGAGGGCCTGTATGAGCGACGCTCCTTTGATCAGCGTGCGCGGCGAGGCCGTCCTGGAGGTCGAGCCCGAGATCGCCCGCCTGTCCGTGCACGTCCAGTCGCAGGAGAACGACCGGCGCGCCGCCCTCGAC
>NZ_SMKU01000575.1 GCF_004349215.1 Actinomadura rubrisoli
TCGGGGCTGACGGCGGCCACGTGCAGGGGCGGGGGCGGGCGCTGGACGGCGGCGCGCTGGGCGATGTAGGCGCCGGCCAGCACGATGGCGCCGCCGACGGTCTGGGCCGTGGTGAGCCGCTCGTCGAGCACGGCCCAGGCGATGAGGGTGGCGGCGACCGCCTCGGTGTAGCAGATCGCCCCGCCGACCTGGGCCGACAGCCGCTGCAGGCCCGCGACGCCGGTGAGGTAGGCCAGGACGGTGCTGATCAGCGCGATCGAGGCGACGAGCGTCCAGCCGGGCGCGGTGTGGCCGCCGACCGGGACGGGGGCGCGCAGGACGTCCCAGGGCAGGGCCCAGGGGGCGGCGATCGCGGTGAGCGCGGCGGTGGCGACCACCATGCCGGTGGCGGTGAGCACGAGCGGGTCGACCCGGCCGGTGAGCCGGTCGACGAGCAGGAAGTAGCCGGCCTGGCAGGCGGCGGCGCCGATCCCGGCGGCCAGGCCGAGCGGGTCCAGGCTCAGGCCCGTCCACAGCTGGACGACCAGCGCGAGCCCGGCCATGGCGATCACGACGCCGGTGACGGCGGTGCGGTGGACGGGGGTGCGGCGGACCAGGCGCAGCCACGCCAGCACGATGACGGGGCCGCTGAACTCCAGCAGGATCGCCACGCCGACGGGCAGCCGGGACGCGGCGAGGTAGTAGCAGGCCTGGCAGCCGGCGACGCCGGTGAGGCCGTTGAGGGCCAGGCTCCCCAGGTGGGGGCGCAGGCCGCGCGCGGCGGACCGTCCGCGAAGCAGCGGGACGAGCGGGGCCAGCACCGCGGCCGCCACCGCGATCCTCAGCCACACCGCCTGCAGGGGGCTCAGGCCCGCCTCGATGAGCGCCTTGCCGAACGGTCCCGAGGCGCCGAAGCAGATGGAGGAGGACACCGTCAGACCCACGCCCCAGGCGCGCGTCCGCGCCGCATCGTCGCGCGCCACTCCCGCACCCTTCCTGTCCCGCCGGGGCCTCCATCACACTTGGACATGAGCATCATGCCATAACACTCCTTACGCGTCGATGGGGAGGTCACGGACCGGTCGCGGTGGTGCCGGGCGGACCGTCCGGGAGGACTAGGATTCGCCGGGTGAGCTGGCAGGCGGCCGGGGCGGGACCCGGTGGAACCGGAGGCGGGCCGAGCGGGGACCTGTTCGCGGCGGTCGAGGGCAACGTGCGGGAGCTGGTGGCCTCCCCGTGGTGGCGCACCGCCCCGCCGCAGGAGCGCGCCGCGCAGGTCGCCGCGCGCATGCTGTGGGGCGCCGGGGAGTGGTGGCTGTACGGCGCGTGGGGCCGCTGGTACCGGTGCGGCCTGGACGGCAGCTGGCATCCCTGCCCTCCCCCGGCCGGCCACGAGGACCGGCGCGTGGCGGTCCCGGCGCCGCACGGCGCGGGCACCCCGCCGGTGCCGCCGCAGCTGTTCCCGACCGGGCCCGACCTGTCGGCCGGGCGGGTGGCGCCGCTGGGGTTCCTCGGCCCGGTCCCCGACACCGCGGTGGTGGCGCGCATCTCGCAGTCGCTGACGACCGCGCTGGCGGTGAACCCGGCGCAGTTCGCCCAGCGCGACCCGATGTTCCAGCCGGGCACGCCCAGCACCGTCGCCGCCGCGTGGGGGGCGCTGCTGTGGTGCGCGGGCTCGCCGGTGGTGCTGACCGAACATCCCCTGATCGAGTCGTTCGTGCCGTTCCTGACGACCTCGGCCGAGCAGCTGCACTGGATGATGCCGCCCGACTTCGGCACGCTCGCCGGCTACTACGTCAACCGGCTCGGCGCGGGCGACGGCGGCGGCGCCGCGCACATCGCGCGCGTGATGTACGAGGTGGCGGCGGGGCTGCAGGCCGATCCGCGGTTCCGGCCGGGCGCCGACGCGCTGGCGGCGGTGACGGCGGCGTCGCTGCGGATGGTCAACCAGGACATGGCCACCGTCCGGTACGGGCCGGAGGCGATCGTCCAGGAGTGGCGGCGCCGGTGCCCGGCCGAGCACGCCACGCCGATGGTGCGCGACACCGCGCCCGGGGAGTACCTGCGGCTCGCCCTGTACGACCTTCAGGAGATCGTCGCCGGGCTGACCGGCCCGCGGCCCGCCGCGACGGGGGGCCGCGGCCATGACGAGGTGCGCCGCGCCGGGGTCGCGGTGCTGGCCGCCGACCTGCAGGCGGCGCCGAACGCGCTGGCCGCGCTGCAGCGCTGGCTCGACCCCGACAGCGCCCGGACGCTGCAGGCGGTGCTGTCGGATCCGGCGCATCCGCTGCGCGCGCTGTGGCCGCGCGACGGGCGGCTGCCCGAGGCGCTGCGCGGCACCGACGCCGACGCGCTGGCGGCGCTGCTGGCCACCACCTACACCCTCGGGCTGACCTGGTGCCGGCTCGCGCAGGTCCCGCCGCCCTCGACGGGGTTCGCGGTGCCGCAGGCGGTCGCGGCGGAGCTGACGTCCCCGGCGATGCACACCCCGCCGTCCACCGACGAGCTGTCGGCGTGGGACATCATCAAGGCCGCGCGCGCCCACATGGCGGCCGAGCGGGCGGTGACCGGCGCCGACCAGCCGGTCGCGCCGGTGCCCGAGCCGCAGCAGCAGGCGCCGGGCCCGCCACCCGCGGTGGCGCCCGTGGAACCCCCGTCGGCTCCCCCGGTCCCGCCCGGTCCGCCGGGGGCGTTCGGTCCGGCGGGGGCGCCGGGCGCGGGTTCCGCGCTGGGGCCGGGCCTGCCGCAGGGGCCGCCTCCGGGGCCGCCCGCGCCGTCCGACCCGTTCGGCGTGCGGAACGAGCCGCCCGCCCCACCTGCTCCGCCCGGGCGGGAGCCGGCCGCCGCGAAGGCGCCGCGGCCCGCCGACCCGTTCGCCGCGGACGCTCCGCCGCCGAGGATCGCGCCGCCGCCGGCCCCGCCTGCCCCGCCGGTCCCGTCCCCGTCCGTCCCGGCACCGGGCGCGGACGAGGTCCCGGCACCGGCCGCCGCGTGGCCGGAGACGACCGCCGACACCGAGCGTCCGGCGGCCGCGCGGCGGCCGGCGCCGGTGTGGCCGGTGGAGCCGGCGACGCAGCTCGACCGCGAGGCGTTCAACACCCAGCTCGATCCGGGCCCGTCGTGGCCCGGGACCGGGGCCCCGGTACCGCCGGCGCCGGCCGTCCCGGCGGCGGCACCGCAGGCGGATCTGCCGCCGCCGCCCGCGCCGGTGCCCGAGCCGCCGCCCCCGGC
>NZ_SMKU01000576.1 GCF_004349215.1 Actinomadura rubrisoli
TCATGGATCAGACCCAGAAGGATGTGCTCGGTCCCGATGTAGTTGTGGTTGAGCATCCTGGCCTCTTCCTGAGCCAGAACGACAACCCGCCGCGCACGGTCGGTGAACCTCTCGAACATCTCGTCGCTCCTCACAGAGCGGTTGGGCAGAGTCCGGAACGTCCGGAACTGTCCTTCCGCATGCTAGCCCGCCCCGAGGAGGCCGCCCGGTGCACTCCCACCAGAAGACGTTCCCCAGCTAAGCGCTGTTCAGTCTCATCCAACTACCGCATCGGTGCGTCATGTTCCCGCTACGCCCCAAGCGAACGGAGGGTTTCCGCAGGTCGATCAAGGCGCCTCCGCGGATTGCCGAATGCGGGCGACGTCGCCGCCTGTGCGCCCTGTCTACCTCGCGGCCCCCCCGGCGAACCCGCCGGGCGCTACGCCACAAGCGAACGGCCCGCCCCGCGAACGGAGACGGGCCGCCGACGGGGCGAACTGATCTAGTTGGCCGCCTCGTACTGTTCGATCACGGTGGCCGGGATCCTGCCGCGCTCATTGACCTTGATGCCATTGTTCTTGGCCCACGCGCGGATCTCGGCACTGCGCTCGCGGCTGGAGGCGCCGCGCTGCCGGCGCCGCCGGGTCACCGCGCCCGCCTTACGCGAGTTCTCCACGAACGGCTGCATGGAATCCCGCAGCTTCTTTGCGTTGGCGCCACTCAGGTCGATCTCGTAGGAGGCGCCGTCGATCGAGAACGCTACGGTCTCGTCCGCCTCGCCACCGTCGAGGTCGTCGACGAGAAGCACTTGAACCTTCTGTGCCATGGGGACAGACCTTTCGGCTGGAGCAAACTGCATTCGATGGGCAAAGATATACCGGGAAGTCCACCGATGACAATTCAACACTCGCGATGAAGTGGTTCCAGTCTCGTAACTCCTGGTAATCGTCCAGCCCGAATCCGCCATGGCGGGCCCGCCGGACGGGAGCCGGACGGCCGGTGGCGTATGAATTGTCCGCCCGCGGCGCGGCCACCCGCGGTGATTTCGACGTGACCCACGTCACCCGTCCATGGCCGCTGACCTGGGCCGTCGATCGGGCATTGGCCCGGGTTTCGGGGCGGGCCCGCTTTCGCCCGCCCGCGCCATCGGGCGGAAAAGTGCCCGCCCGGAACCTTAACCGGCAGGGCAACACCGACCCCGCGCCCAACGATTAACCCTGACGTAACGGCACTAACCGCACCGTGGCCGGGAATGCGCGCGGGGCCGGGGCCCGGGTGGGACGGGCCGCGTGACCAGGCCCCCCACCGGCGATGTCGCTGGATAACGGCGGGGGTGCCGCCGACGAAATCTGTTGCCACCTCCCGGTGACGAGAAGTCACGGTCCACCGTCCCCCCGGAAGACGGCCGACCCCGGATCCATACCAAAATCAGAGGATAAGCGGCACAATCCCACTGCGCGGCCCGCTTCTTCAACCCCGGCTCCACGACCGGCGCGCTCCCGCGGGGCCGTCCGGCGGCCTCACCGGGCACGCGGCGCGAAAGGACCGTTCAACGAGACGGCGTCCCGTCCGGCGGTAAGTCCGGCGGGCCCGGGAAGCGCATCCCAAACCGGAGGGCGCATCCGGGACACGACACATCCACCTCGAATCAGGACCGTAACCGGAACGAGTCTGACATTCGGGACCAGGCTCGCGTTTCACGCCGACCTCTGGCACGGCTTATGACCTCCGCTGGTCCGCTTGTCCCGGACGGCGGAACTGGCGCCGGCCCCGTCCCTCCGAAAGCCGGACAACGCGCGGCCGAACGAGAACCGGTGAACACGGGCCGCCGAACACACGTACTGATTACTTGCACGGCCTGCAAATACCGGGGAAGCCGAAGGTGCCGAGTGCGCAAGCTTAAGAGTGCCGAAGGCGCCGGACGCGGCGGCACAACGGCCGAGAGGGCCTCAGAGAGGCGCGGGCTCGCGGCCGGGCCTTTTCAGCACGACGGTGCCCGCGAGCCTGTCGTGGAGGGCCTGGCGGCTCGTCCCCTCGTACAGGAACCCGGCATTCGCGACCCAGAAAAAGCCCGCGAGAAGGCCCAGGACCGGCACCGGGCGGACGGCGACCGGCAGCGCGTACACCGCCGCGCGGAGCACGGCGCGCAGCACGCCTGGCCGGGCGCTCGGGCCCCGGGACTCGGCGGCGACGACCTCGATACCGGCGAAGCGCTTGCCCAGCGTCCGCCCCCAGACGGCCAGCTGGATCGCCTCGTACAGCAGCAGGCATCCGGCGACGGCGGGCGGGGCGACCACGTCCACGTCGCGTCCGGCGACCAGCTCGCGGACGACCATGATGACGGGCAGGCCGACGATCAGGGTGTCGACGATGCGCGCGAGAAGGCGCTGGCCGGGCTCCGCGAGCGGGGACGGGGGCCCGTCCGGGGCCGGGGGCTCAGCGGGCGCCTCCGGCTCGTACGGCCCCTCCGGGCTCTGCTCCTCCGGGCTCTGCGCCGGCTGCGAGGCCGCCATCGCCGCCTTACTCCGCGTACTCGGAGTACTCGTCGTCCTCGACCCGCTCGTCGATGACGATCGTCCCCGCGAAGCGGTCGTGCAGCGCCTGGTGGAGCGGCTGGTCCCAGATGGCCCAAAGGTAGGCCATCAGCGCGCCCGCCCAGACGAGGACCATCCCGTACGAGGCGTAGCTCCAGACCATCACCGCGATGGCGAGGAAGAAGAAGACCCCGAGCTGGTACGCGACGTGCGTGATGGCGGCGCGCCACACGGCCTGCGTCGTCGTCAGCGCCTCGCCCGCGGGACGGACCTGGACGACGCCAAGGCCGAGCATGCGCTTGCCGAGCGTGCGCCCCCACATCGACAGCTGGACGGCCTCGTAGATGAACGGCAGCACCGACAGCACGCAGAACAGCGTGAAGATGATGGGCCAGTTCCAGATGCCCTCCTCCTCCGCCTTGCTGCCGGGCTTGTCGAGCCCGAACGCGCCGATCGTGATGGGGAGGACGAGCGCGAACCCGAAGACCGCGACGAGGGCGTTGTCGAGGACTCGCGCGCCCGCGCGCCGGTAGATGGGCGCGAGCGGCAGGTCGGCCGCGCTCGCCGAGTCACCGTACGGGTCGTGGGGCGACTCGTAGGACTGCCCGTACGCGGGCTGCTCCCACTGCTGCTCTTGCTGCCACTGCTGCGGCTGGGAGGGCTGCTGAGGGGGCTGCTGCCACTGCTGCGGG
>NZ_SMKU01000577.1 GCF_004349215.1 Actinomadura rubrisoli
CCGGCCCGCCGCCCCGACCTACGAAGCACATCCCGACTTGGCCGATGCCCCATGAGTGCGGACATCACCCTCCGTGCCTACCTGGCAAGTCGCCACGACGGGCGGGACAGGGTGACACGGTGACAGAAGCCGACAGAACTACTTCTGTCGCCTTCTGTCACCACGTCACCGCGTCACCAACCCCCGTTCGGCCTCGACCTGGCCCCGCCGCTCGTGACGCTCCGCAATCGCCGCTCCTGACGCCTTCAGCCCAACTCCCGGAGGTACACGCGTTGACCGTGCAGTCCATCGACTTCCCTCCCAACATGCGGCTATTCAAGGTCAAAGAGGCCATGGAAATTCTCTCCCTCGGACGCAGCACCATCTTTGAGGAAATGCGTCTCGGGCGCCTCCGTTCGGTCACCGTTGGTCGCGCTCGACTGATCTCCGGTGCCGCAATCATCGAGTACATCGAAAACCTAGAGCGTCTGGCGCTCGAAGAGAGGGCGGCCTAATGCCTAAGCGCGCCAACGGCGAAGGATCGATCTTCCCCTACCGCAACGGCTATGCCGCCTATGTATGGATCACCACTCCGGCCGGAGAACGCCGTAAGAAGTGGGTCTACGGAAAGACCCGCGACGAAGTGCACGGCAAGTACATCAAGCTTCTGAACGAAGCCAAACAGCGCCCCATCCCCACGAGCCTGCCGACCGTTGCGCAGTACCTCACGTACTGGCTAGACGAAGTGGTCAAGCCGAACCGCGAACCCAACACCTACTCTCACCATGAGCTAATGGTGAGGCTCCACATCGTTCCCGGCTTGGGCGGGAAGCGGCTCGACAAGCTCACCGTACGGATCGTTCAAAAGTGGCTGAACGAACTTCCGGGCGAGTGCCAATGTTGCGCACAGGGCAAAGACGCCAAGCGGCTTCCCCAGGACAGGGACGAGCGCAAGCGGCAACGCTGCTGCGCCATCGGCGAATGCTGTGGCGACTACCCGAGCCGTCGCACGATCCAGGCAGCGCGGGACACACTTCGGGCGGCCCTCAATCACGCGATCGTTGAAGAGATCCTGGCCCGGAACGTCGCGGGTCTGGTGAAGATTCCGGCCGCGCGGAAGCGCAAGCGCAAGGCAACGACCTGGACGGTTGAGGAGGCCCGCCGCTTCCTGGAGCACGCGCGGGACAGCGGTGATCCGTTGTACGCCGCGTGGGTGCTGATTCTCGTCGTGGGGATGCGCAAGGGAGAGGTGTTCGGCCTGCGCTGGGCTGACATCGATTTCGACGCCGAGGAACTGTCGATCGGATGGCAACTCCAACGCGTCGGCGCGCAGCTCATCCATAAGGAGCGGACCAAGACGGACGGCTCCACAGACGTCCTGCCCCTGCCGTCGCTGTGTGCCACGGCTCTACGCATCCGTGAGAGCCAACACGCAGCCTTGCAGGAGGCCGCCGGAGACCGCTGGTCTCCGAGCGATCTCGTGTTCACCACCCGTACGGGACGCCCGATCGAGCCACGCAACGTCAACCGCGCGTTCGAGTCCCGATGCAGAGCAGCAGGCGTGAAGGGCATCAGAGTGCACGACACTCGGCACACCTGCGGCAAGCTCCTGGCCGCCCTGGACGTACATCCACGCGTGGCAATGCAGATCCTCCGGCACAGCAAGATCAGCCTCACCATGGAGATCTACACGGAGGTTCCTTCGGAGGCCACGAGAGCCGCGCTCAGACGGCTCGGCGACCACCTACGCAAGCCCGAGGAGGAGGGCGAGACTCCGCCCGAGGCCGCCGCGTAGCTGTACTTCGCTGCTGTACGCGTTAGCAAGAGGCCCTGTCCGGCGACCGGACAGGGCCTCTGACCTGCGAGCCGACGAAGGGACTTGAACCCTTAACCTTCTGTTTACAAGACAGATGCTCTGCCAATTGAGCTACGCCGGCGGGCTCGTCCCGCATCGTAGTCGACTGGGTGGGGGGCTCGCTCGGGGACTGGGCTGCTGCGTACGGGGTGGTGGGACGCTGAGGTTGGGGAAGATTTTTTGGTGGGGCTGTCGATGCGGGAGGAAGTCGTTCGTATAGAGGGTGACAAGGGGCTCACCACGAGGAGGACGCCATGAAGATGTACGCGCTCAACATGTTCCAGCCCGCCGGGGAGATGCCGCCGCCGGAGTTCCTGGAGAAGGTGATGGCGGAGATCGGCGAGGTGCGGCGGGAACTGGAGGCGGCTGAGGCCTGGGTGTTCGGGGCGGGGCTGCATTCGCCGGAGGCGAGCACGGTCGTGCGGGCGGAAGGGGACCAGGTGGTCGCCACGGACGGGCCGTACGCCGAGGGGAAGGAGCACCTCGGCGGGATCACGGTCATCAAGGTCGAGGACCTGGACGCGGCGCTGGCGTGGGCCGGCAGGTATGCGCGGATCACGGGGCTTCCGATCGAGGTGCGGCCGTTCCAGGGCGAGGTCTGATTGGAGGTCGAGCGGGTCTTCCGTGAGGAGCACGGACGGGCGGTGGCCGTCCTGGTCCGGGTCTTCGGTGATGTGGACGTCGCCGAGGAAGCGGTCCAGGACGCCTTCGCCGAGGCGGTGCGGAGGTGGCCGCGGGACGGGGCGCCGCCGAGCCCGGCGGGGTGGATCATCACGACGGCCCGGAACCGGGCGATCGATCGGCTGCGGCGGGAGAAGGTCCGGCAGGGCAAGCACGCGGAGGCCGCTTTGATCAGTGTCGACGAGCCCGCCGAGGGGGCCGTGGAGGACGAGCGGCTAAGGCTCATGTTCACGTGCTGCCATCCCGCGCTGGCGCCCGAGGTGCGGGTGGCCTTGACGTTGCGGCTGGTGGGCGGGCTGACGACGGCGGAGATCGCGCGGGCCTTCCTGGTGCCGGAGAAGACGATGGCGCAGCGGCTCGTGCGGGCCAAGGGGAAGATCCGGGATGCGCGGATCCCATATCGGGTGCCGGAGGAGGCCGATCTTCCCGGGCGGCTCAGGGCCGTGCTGGCGGTCGTCTACCTGATCTTCAACGAGGGGTATGTGGCCAGTTCCGGGGAGCTCGTGCGCGGGGAGCTGTGCGCGGAGGCCATCCGGCTGGGGCGGGTGCTGGACGAGCTGATGCCGGACGAGCCCGCGGTCTGGGGGCTGCTCGCGCTGATGCTGTTGATCGAGTCGCGGCGGGGCGCCCGGACGCGGGACGGCGAGATGGTGCTGCTCCCCGATCAGGATCGGGGGCTGTG
>NZ_SMKU01000578.1 GCF_004349215.1 Actinomadura rubrisoli
GCTCCCGCGCCGGTGCTGTCCGGGATCCGCTGACCATGGAGAAGCAGACGCCCGGCGCGGTCTCTAAGATCGGCGCATGACATCGGCGGACGAATCGGTCATCGCCGGGCTGGACCCCCGGACCTGCGCGCCGGACGTCCTGGCGGCCCTCGCCGGGCAGGGGGACGCGCGGCTCCGCACGCTCGGGCTGGCCCGCCTCGCCGACCGCCTCGACGAGCGGCCCGAGGACGGGGACCGGTATGCGGCATCGCTGCCGGCCTCCCTGGAGGACCTCGTGGGCGCCGTGCTCGCGGACGGCCCGCCGGAGGCCGCGCTCGCGCTGGCCCGCGTCCACCTGCGGCTGCGGGCGCACGTCCGCGCGTGGCCGGGGTGGCGGGAGGCGGGCCTGCCGGTCCGTGTCCAGATCGCGTGGCTGTGCGCGGAGATCGCCGGGCGGCCCGCCGCCGTGCGGGACGAGCCGGCGGGCGATCTGCTCTACCGGGCCGTGCGCGGGCTGGCCGTCGTGGACCTGGACGACCCCGAGGCGTTCGCCTGGGAGCTGATGGAACGTCCCGATCCCGTGCTGCGGGCCGAGGCGTTCCGGATCGTCCGGGACGCCCTTCTCGCGGCCGTGCTGGTCCCGCGCCGGGCGCGGGCGCTGGTCGAGAGCCTCGCGGCCGACGTCCCCGCCGCCCTGGCGGAGCTGGCCGAGCCGTGGGCGGCCCTGGACCCGCTGCCCGAGGAGCGGATGCGCCGGTTCCTCGCCGCCGGGCCCGCCGGTCCGGCGATCGAGGCCGCCGCCCGCCACGGGCACAGGCGGCTGCTCCGCGACGTCGCCGCCGACCCCGGACGGCCCCCGCGGCTGCGGCGCCGGTCGCTCGAACTGCTCGGCGGGATGGCCACCCGCGAGGACGTGGGCGATCTGACCGGCATCGCCGTCCAGGATCCGCTGCTGCTCGCCGGGCCCGCCGTCGCCTGCCTGAGCGGGATGCACCGGCGCGGCCATTTCCCGTCCGGACGCGACGTCCCGGCGATCGTCGGCCTGGCCCTCGCCGACCATTGCGTCCCCGCCGGCGAGGTCGCCGCGCTCCTGTTCTCGTGCAGGCATGAGACGCTCCGGGAGCTGACGACGGCCGCGGAACCGACGTGCTGGCCCCGCCGCCTGGAACTGCTCGTCGCGCTCGACGCGCAGGGCGTCCCCGGCCTGGACGTGGGCGGCGCCGTGACGGCCCTTGCGCGCCGCGCGGACGACCCCGCGCCGTTCCTCCGCGCGATCCGCGAGCTGCGCCACCTGCCCGCCGAGGACACCGTCCTCGACCTGCTGCCCCGCGCACCGCGCGAGGCGCTCGCCGCACTGGAGGCCGTGGGCGGCGAGCGGACGGCCGGGGTTCTGCGCGACGGCCTGGGCCTGGACGGCGGCGGCATCGTCCGGCACCTGCGGCCGTTCAGGCACCGCGCCCTGGAACTGCTCTGGCACCTCACCGGCGACACCGCGCGACGGCGGTCGCTGCTGGAGCGGCTCAACCCCCGGGACCTTCCGCGCCGGATCGCCGACGACCTCGGCGCACCGGACCCCCGCGAGCTCGCCCTGCTCCGCGCGGGCCTGGACCCCCAGGAGCCGGTCGAGGCCCTGGCCAGGCTGGCCCGCAACGGCGACGCCTCCACCGTCCCGGCCCTGGCCGACCTGCTGCTCCGCGTCGCCTCGGCGGGGGACGAGGCGTCCGTCCCGGACGAGGCCGTCGCCGCCGTCCGCGACCTCGGGGCCCGCCTGTTCCGCCGGGGCGCGATCCGTCCGCGCTGCCTACTGGACGCGGCGGACGCGGCCGGGGCCGGGCACGCCCTCGTCGCGAGCCTCGCCCTCGACCTGCTGGACCGTCCCGGGCTCGTGCCGTCCGAGCGGACGGCTCTGCTCGACCTGCTGCGGCGCACCCCGTACCGCCGGGCGAAGGCGCGCGTGCACCCGCTGCTGCGGCACCGGGACCGGCACGTCCGGGGGCACGCGATCGCGGTCATCGCGCGGGACGCCGGCGACGCGCGGGCCATGTCGGCGAGCCTGATCCCGCTGACGCGGGCGGACGACGAGCAGACCGTCCGGCAGGCGCTCCTCGCGCTGGGCGAGGCGCGCGCGACCTGGGCCGCCCCGGCGGTCGCGGCCTGCCTCGACCACCGGAACATGAACGTCAAGAAGACCGCCGCGACGGCCCTCACCCGCGCGGGCGCGCCGTCCGCCGTCCCGAAACTGCTGTACTGGCTCGGCCACCACGACAACCCGGGCTTCCGCGACGCGCTGACCGACGCGCTCCGGACGATCCTCGCGGGGGCCTTCGCCGCGACCGTCCTCGCGGCGGCGGACCGCGCCGAGGACGACCGCGCCCGCGCCCTCCTCCTGTCCGCCCTGGACGGCCTGCTCTCGCCCAGGTCCGCCGCGGCCCTGGCGCGGTACGGCGTCACGGTCCCGGTGACGACCGTCTCGGACGCGCGGTCGCTGCTCGAACACGGCTGGAACACCGAGATCGCACGCCGCGTCGTGGACGAGCACGAACGCGACCCCGCACGGCCGCCCGACCGGCGGCTCCGTCCGCAGCTGCCCCGCTGGCTGGACCTCGCGGCCTCCGGCGATCCCGGGCCCGTCCTGCGGTTCACGCTGCGGCTGTGCCCTCCGCCCTGGGCGGACGCGGAGCTGGAGACTGCGGCCCGATCGTCGCGCACCCTGGTCGACGGCCTGGCCGCCATCGGCGACGCCCGTCTCCTGGATCTGCTCGACAAGGCGATCCCCAAGCTCCGTCCGCTCGAACGGCTCGACCTGACCGGGCAGGTGCGCGGGCTCGCCCTTGGCCGTGCCGGGCTCGTCCTGCTGCGCCGTTGCGGTGCCGTCCTGACGCGGGACGACCTCCACCACGCCCTCGCCACAGCGGAGAACCAAGAGGCCGTGCTCCGGGAGGCGTTCGCCCAGGCGGAGACCGACGGCGCGTTGCACGAGTCCTTCCACAAGGCGGCTCAGGACCCCGACTCCCTGGCACGCCTGCGCGCCCAGCAAGCAGGAACATCACGTGACCGCCTCGACGCACTGATCGCCGCCTACCCCATGGCACCCGCGTCCGCCCGCGCCGCGCTCCTCGACTGGATGCTCGACCTGCAACCGCTGGACGCCCCGCCCTGGACGCTGGCGGAGGAGGCCCGGACCCC
>NZ_SMKU01000579.1 GCF_004349215.1 Actinomadura rubrisoli
CAGATTTGTATAAGAGACAGCCGGGCTTCGGCCGCTGAGTTCACTCTCGGAGTCGCCTCGGGTTGGCTTCGCCGGGGCGCTGCATGCGCTCGCGCGCCAGGTGAAGTCTCACAGCGGTGATCAAGGTCGTCACGATGTGAGGACGCCCGGGCTCGACGAGCTCGGGCGTCGGCTGACTCGATCAGTCTGTGACGCGGCTTGCTGAGCGTCGTTCTTCTTGCCTCGGTGTTTGTCGTGTCCGGTCGGCCCGAGGTGTGCCGCTCCAGGAGATCTTCGACCGGTGGGTCGATAGGTTCGAGCGGTGGCGTCTTCGTGCGCTGAGCGACCTGGAACGACGGGCAGGGGAGCATGACATGGCTGACAGGCCGATCTTTGTGTACGTCACCTTCATTCAGGCCACGGCGGAGCGGGTCTGGCACGCGCTGACCGACGCCGATGTGACCGCCGAATACTGGGCCGAGCACAGCAATGTCTCCGACTGGCAGGTCGGCTCGGCCTGGGAGCACCCGCGCACCGATGGTTCGGGGATCGTCGACCTCGTCGGCACGGTCCTGGAGGCCGCGCCGCCCAAGCGGCTGGTGATCACCCGGACCGGGCCGAACGAGGAGCGGCCCGACGGCCCGGGCCGGGTCACCTTCGACATCGAGCCGCACGGCGACATCGTCCGGCTCACCGTCACCCACGAGAACCTGGCCGACCACGACGAGCACGTCTCCGTCTCTGCCGGATGGCCGTCGGTGCTGGCCAACCTCAAGACCTTCCTGGAGACCGGGCACGTCCTCCCGCAAGGACCATGGGAGATGTACGCGGAGATGCGCGCCGCCCGGATGGCACGCAACGACCCCCGGTAACCCACCCAGCAGACAACTGTCAGCAATCCGCTATCGGAGCCTGGACCACCAGGCGGCCGGCGGCGAGTTCGTGCTGCGGGCCTGGCTGCCGTGGCCGGCGTGAACCGTCCGCTGCGGGTGCTGGTCGTGGACGACGACGCCCTGGTGCGGGCGGGGCTGTCGATGATGCTGGACGGGATCCACGGCATCCGGGTGGTGGGTGAGGCCGCCGACGGCGACGAGGTGCCGGCGGCCGTCGACGCGCACGCCCCCGACGTGGTGCTGATGGACCTGCGGATGCCGCGGGTGGACGGGATCACCGCCACCGGCAGGGTGCGGCGCCGCCCGCGTGCGCCCGAGGTCATCGTGCTGACCACCTTCGACGCCGACGAGGACATCCTGCCGGCGCTGCGGGCGGGCGCCGGCGGGTTCCTGCTGAAGGACACCCCGCCGGCGCGGATCGTCCAGGCGGTCCGGCAGGTCGCCGCCGGGGACCCGGTCCTGTCGCCGGGGATCACGCGGCGGCTGATGGACCGCGCGGTCGTCCGGGCGGGCGCCTACGAGCGGGCCCGCGGGGCGTTGTCGGCGCTCAGTCCCCGCGAGGGGGAGGTGGTGGCCGCGGTGGCGCGGGGGTGCGGCAACGCCGAGATCGCCGAGGAGCTGTCGATGACGGTGGCGACGGTGAAGGCGCACGTCTCCCGCGTCCTGGACAAGCTGGGCCTGGACAACCGGACCCAGATCGCGTTGCTGGCCCACGACGCCGGCCTCGCCTGACCCGCTGCGTCCGGGCGCCCTGGGCGGGTGGTTCAGCCGTCCTGGGGGACGGGGCGGGGCCACAGGCCGCGGGAGTCCATCACCTCGCGGAGGGCGAGCAGGTCGTCGCTCATGATGCCGTCGATGCCGATGTCCAGGAGCCGTTCCATGGCGGCGGGGTCGTTGACGGTCCAGGCGTGGACCTTCAGGCCGAGCCGGTGGGCCTGGGCGATGAACGCCTCGGTGACGAAGGGCAGGGGGCCGAGGCCGTAGGGGACCTGCGCGCAGGCGACGCCGGTGGCGGCGAGGCGGACGAGCTTGGCGGTGGGGCCGCCGTAGGACTTGGCGCGCAGGGCCATCAGTCCCCGCGGGCCGAGGGCGGTGCACACCTCGCGGTCGGTGAACAGGGGCAGGCGGGCGCGCATCTGGGCCAGGCGGCGGGTGGAGAAGGAGGTGATGCACACCCGGTTCCAGGCGGCCGTGCGGTGCAGGGTCCGGGCGAGGGGGCCGATGACCGGGGCGTCCTTGATGTCGATGTTGACGCGGGCGTCGGGGAAGGAGCCCAGGACGTCCTCCAGGCGGGGGACGGGCTCGGTGCCGGCGATGCGGGCCCGGGCGACCTCGGCCCAGGGGAGCCGGGCGATGGCGCCGGTGCGGTCGGTGACGCGGTCCAGGGTGCGGTCGTGGAAGGCGACCACGACGCCGTCGGCGGTGGCGTGCGCGTCGGTCTCCAGGTAGCGGTAGCCGAGGTCGGTGGCGCGCTGGAAGGCGGCCATGGAGTTCTCGGGGCGGCCGCCCGCGCCGCCCCGGTGGGCGAAGGGGATGGGGCCGGGGTGGTCGAGGAATTCGTACGAGCGGCGCACCCGTCCGATTATGGCGGAGTGCCCCCTCCACCTGAACCTTACTACGTAAAGGCGTCTGGTTGGATGCGCCGATGCTAACGTCGGCGCGCGCACCGATCATCTGGAGGGAACCGCGATGGCCGACGTGAACGACTACAGGGCGACGTTCGAGCTGGTGGACGTGGACGGCGACGGGTACATCTCGACGGCGGAGCTGAAGAGCTTGATGAGCGCCCTCGGCCAGGACATCACCGACACGCGCGCGGTGGAGGTGGTGGTGGCCGCCGACACCGATCACGACGGCAAGGTCTCCCTGGAGGAGTTCGCGGCGCTGATGCGGGCCGGCGCCCTGTGACCGGCCGCCCGTATCGTCGCCGGTCATGGGCTCTTCCGTAGGCGCCGCCGGGGCGTTGCTGATCCGCGCCATGGGCCCGGACGACGCCGAGCGGGTCCTGGCGATCTACCAGCTGGGCCTGGACGGCGGTGAGGCGAGCTTCGAGACGGCCGCGCCGTCCTGGGACGCCTTCGACGCGGGACGGCTGCCCGGGCACCGGCACGTCGCCGCCGAGCGCGGCTCGGGGCGCGTGCTGGGCTGGGTGGCGGTCGCGCCGGCGTCGGGCAGGCGCGTCTACGCGGGGGTGGTGGAGCACAGCGTCTACGTCGATCCGGGCGCGCGGGGGCGG
>NZ_SMKU01000057.1 GCF_004349215.1 Actinomadura rubrisoli
GTGGTGCACCGGGCGGTGTTCCGGGTGGGGCGAGCGGTGGGGCGGCGGTGGCGGGGATGCCCGCGTGGTACTCGACCGTGTCGCCGGTGAGGCGCATGAACGCCTCCTCCAGGGACGGCTGGACGGTCGCCAGCTCGTGGAGCCGCAGGGCGTTGTCGGCGGCCAGGTCGCCGATCTCCGCCGCGTGCGCCCCGTACACGAGGAGGGAGCCGTCCGGGCCGGTCTCGGCTCGGCGCCCGCTCGCGGCCAGGAGGCGGTACAGCTCGCCGGCCTGCGGCGACCGGACGCGGACGTGGCTGGTGGCGTTGGCGTCGATGAACTCCCGCACACCGGTGTCGGCGAGGATCCGGCCGCGCCCGATGACGACCAGGTGGTCGGCGGTGAGCGCCATCTCCGACATCAGGTGGCTGGACACGAAGACGGTGCGGCCCTCCTGCGCGAGCCGCCGCATCAGGTTGCGGATCCAGAGGATGCCCTCGGGGTCCAGGCCGTTCACGGGCTCGTCGAACATCAGCACGCCCGGGTCGCCGAGCAGCGCGCCCGCGATGCCGAGCCTCTGGCCCATGCCGAGCGAGAACCCCTTGGACGGCTTCTTCGCGACGCTCTGCAGGCCGACGAGCGCCAGCACCTCGTCCACGCGGCGCTTCGGGATGCCGTTGCTCTGGGCGAGGCAGAGCAGGTGGTTGCGGGCGCTGCGCCCGCCGTGCACGGCCTTGGCGTCCAGCAGCGCGCCGACCTCGCGCAGCGGCGCGCCGAGCGAGCGGTAGCGGCGGCCGTTGACGGTGACGTCGCCGGACGTCGGACGGTCCAGGCCGAGGATCATCCGCATCGTGGTCGACTTCCCGGCCCCGTTCGGGCCGAGGAACCCGGTCACCCGCCCCGGCAGGACGGTGAACGCGGCCTGGTCGACGGCGGTCTTGTGCCCGAACCTCTTGGTCAGCCCCCGCGCCTTGATCATGAACTCCTGATACCGGACGGCCCGGGCCCGGAAACGGCGACGGCGGGCACCCGGGGCCGAATTTCACCCGGGGATTGCCCGCCGTTGGCGCCTGCGGAGTTAGTTCACGCCTACCAGGTCGACCACGAAGATGAGCGTCTCGCCGGGCTTGATGGCGGGGCTCGGGCTGCGGTCGCCGTAGGCGAGGTGCGGCGGGATGACCAGCTTGCGGCGGCCGCCGACCTTCATGCCGGCGATGCCCATGTCCCAGCCCTTGATGACGCGGCCGGCGCCGAGCGGGAAGTCGAACGTGCCGCCGCGGTTCCAGGACGCGTCGAACTCCTCGCCGGTGGACCAGGAGACCCCGACGTAGTGCATCGACACGTTCGAGCCCTTGGCGGCCTCGGGGCCGTCGCCCTCGGAGATGTCGGTGATGTCGAGGTACGTGGGCGGCTGGCCCTCGGGGAAGTCGATCTCGGGGCGTTCAAGCGCCATGAACGGGCTCCAACGGGTCGTCGTCAGGTCGGGTTTACGCCGCTCAGCCTAACGGCACGCCCGGCTACGAAAGAACGACCGCCCCGTTGGCAGGTTGCGACGGTTCCGCAGGTGGACGGTGTCCGGTAGACCCTTGGTCATGGGACGGCGGCTGCGGATCGGGATCGACACGGGCGGGACGTTCACCGACGTCGTCGCGCTGGACGAGGACACGGGCGAGATCGTCACGACCAAGACGCCCTCGACGCCCGCCGACCCGGCGGAGGGGTTCGCGGACGGGGCGGGCAAGGCGCTGCGGCTGGCGGGCGCGGAGCCGGGCGACGTGGCGGCGCTGTGCCACGGCACGACCGTCGCGACGAACCGGCTGCTGGAGGACCGCGTCGACGGCCTCGGGCTCGTCACCACCGAGGGGTTCGAGGCGATCCTGGAGATCGCGCGGCAGAGCGTCCCGGACGGCTACGGCAACAGCTACTTCTGGGTGAAGCCGCCGCGGATCGTCCCGGTGCACCGGGTGCGGACGGTCGGAGGGCGGCTCGACCACACGGGCGCGGAGCTGCGGCCGTTCGACGAGGCGTCCGCGGTCGCGGCGGCCCGATGGTTCCGGGACGAGGGCGTCCGCGCGATCGGCGTGTGCCTCCTGCACTCCTACGCCGACCCGGCGCACGAGCTGGCGATGCGGGAGGTGCTGCGGCGCGAGCATCCGGACGCGGTGGTGTCGCTGTCGTGCGAGGTGCTGCGGGAGTACCGCGAGTACGAGCGGGCGGTGACGACGCTCGTGGACGCCGCGGTGAAGCCCGCCATGAACGGCTACCTGGCGCGGATCACCGAGCGCGCCCCGTCGCGGCTGCTGGTGATGAAGAGCAACGGCGGCGTCCTGTCGGCGGACGAGGTCGCCCGGCAGCCGATCACGACGGTGCTGTCGGGCCCGGCCGCCGGGGCGCTCGGCGCGGCGTTCGTCGTCGCGCGCAGCGGGCACGGCTCGGTCGTGACGCTGGACGGCGGCGGGACGTCCACGGACGTGGCGGTCGTGCTGGACGGCGAGCCGACGCTCACCACCGAGGGCGCGATCGGCCGTCACCCCGTCAAGATCCCGATGATCGACATCGTGACGGTCGGAGCGGGCGGCGGGTCGGTCGCGTGGCGCTCGGCCGAGGGCGCGCTGAAGGTCGGGCCGCGCAGCGCCGGGGCCGACCCGGGCCCGCTCTGCTACGGGCGGGGCGGCGCCGAGGTCACGGTGACCGACGCCCACGCCGTCCTCGGGCGGATCCCGCCGCACCTGCTCGGCGGCGAGGTGCCCCTGGACGTGGACGCGGCGCGCGCGGGGCTGGCGGCCCTCGCCGCGGACCTCGGCCTGAAGGCCGAGCGCGCCGCCGCCGGGATCCTGGAGATCTCGGCGTGGAACCAGGCCAACGCCATCCGCCAGATCACGGTGCGGCGGGGCCTGGACGTCCGCGACTACCCGCTCGTCGCGTTCGGCGGCTCGGGACCGCTGCTCGCGTGCCGCCTGCTGGACGTCCTCGGCCTGCCCGCCGCCGTGATCCCGGAGAACCCGGGCAACCTGTCGGCGTTCGGGCTGCTCACGGTGGACGTGCGGAACGACTACGTCCGGACCAGGGTCGTCCGCGACGCCGAACTGGATCCCGCGCTGCTCGGCGAGGTCTTCGCGGACCTGGAGGACGAGGCCGCCGGGGCCCTCGCCCGCGAGGGGTTCGGCCGCGACCTGCGCCGCTTCGCCCGCTCCGCCGACCTGCGCTACTACGGGCAGGCGTTCGAGGTGCGGGTGCCCGCCCCGGCCGGCGCGCCGGACGCGGCGTTCCGCGCGGAGGTCGTGCGCCGCTTCCACGACGAGCACGAGGCCCTGTACGGCTACTGCCACCGCGGCGACGCCCGGCATCCCGTCGAGTGGGTGAACCTCCGCGTCTCGGGCATCGGCCCGATCACCCGGCCCCGGCTGCGCGAGCGCCCACCGGGGGACGGCGACACGTCCCGCTCCCGCACCGGAACGCGCCGGGTCTACTTCGACGCGTGGGAGGACGCGGCCGTCCACCGGCGGGAGCGGCTGGCGCCCGGCGACGTCCTGCACGGCCCGGCCGTGATCGAGGAGTTCGGCTCCACGCTCCCGCTGCATCCCGGATTCCGGGCACGGCTGGACGGCTACGGGAACCTGGTGGTGACGCGGTGACCGGCGACCCGATCCTGCTGGAGATCGTCGAGGGCACCCTGGCCTCGGTGGAGCGCGAGGTGGAGGAGGCCATCGCCCGGACGGCCCGCTCCCCGATGATCCGGGACGCGCACGACTTCCGCGCGGGCATCCACGACCGGCGGCTCCGCAAGCTGACCGGCCGCTCCTACTCGGCGCTCGTGCAGCCGATCGCCCGCGACTTCCCGCCGGCGCAGATGCGTCCGGGCGATGTGTTCTTCCACAACGACGTGTACCTGTCCGAGGGCGGCATCGGCCACCTGCCCGACCTGTGCGTCACGGTCCCGGTGTTCCACGACGGTGAGGTGGTCGCGTTCGTCCAGGCGTTCGGCCACCACGACGACATCGGCGGCGCCGTCCCCGGCTCGATGCCGAGCCACGCCCGCAGCGCGTTCGAGGAGGGGCTGATGGTCCCCCCGATCAAACTCTGGGATCAGGGGGTGCCCAACGAGGCGGCGCTGCGCATCATGACCCGCAACTCGCGCATGCCCGACTCCCTCGCCGGCGACCTGGACGCCGAGTGCTCGGCCTGCCTGATGGGCGCCCGGCGGCTCGGCGAGCTGTTCGCCCGCTACGGCCGCGCCGCCGTGGAGACCTGCTTCGACGCCGTCATCGACCGGACGACGGAGACGTTCCGCCGCGAGCTCCTCGCCAAGATCCCGGACGGGACGTTCGTCTGGGAGGACTACGCCGAGCACGACGGCGTCGACCCGCCCCGCCTGCACGCCCAGCGCATCACCCTCACCGTCGACAAGGCGGCGGACGTCCCGCTCGTCATCGACTTCACCGGCACCTCGCCGCAGGCCAAGGGGCCCATCAACCACGCGGGCGACTACGCCGGCGGCGTGTTCCTGAAGAAGTGGCTGGCGCCCGTCCTGCGGAACCTGGCCGACAGCCCCGAGCGGGCCGCCGAGCTGGACGTCAACGAGGGCGTCGTGCCGCTCATCGAGATGCGCTTCCCCGGGAAGGGCACGCTCCTGACCCCGGTCTTCCCGGCCCCGACGAACGCGCGCACGTTCGTCATCCTGCGCCTGCTCGGCGTCCTCGCCGGGGTGCTGGCCAAGGCCACCGGCGGCCGGATGCCCGCCGACCAGGAGACCATCCGCTACACCGGCGTGTACGGGGAGGACGACCGCGGCCCGTACCTCATGCGGGAGGTCCTCGGCGGCGGCTCCGGCGGCCGCCCCTACGCCGACGGGGAGGACACCATCCACGTCGTCCCCGACTCCCGCAACATCCCGGCGGAGTTCGCCGAGGCCCGCTGGCCGTTCATCGTCGAGCGCCTCGGCCTCGCCGTCGACTCGGGCGGGCCGGGCGAGCACCGCGGCGGCCTCGGCTACGACAAGCACCTGCGCATGCTCCGCGACGCCCGCTACATGTCGATCGCCGACCGCTCGATCCTGTCCTGCTGGGGCGTCAACGGCGGCCGCGCGGGACGTCCCTTCCGCGTCGACATCGACGGCGAGGAGATGGAGGGCCTCGTCGACGCCCATCCGGTGCGCGCGGGCCAGGTCATCCGCATCCGCACGACGGGGGGCGGCGGCTGGGGCGACCCTCTGGACCGGGCCACGTCCCGCGTGGCCGACGACGTCCGCGACGGGAAGGTCTCGGCACAGGGCGCGCTGGACGACTACGGAGTCGTCCTGGACGACGGAACCCCGGACGAAGCGGCGACGGCTGCCCTGCGCGCGCACCTACGCGCCGAGCGCGCCCCCACGCCCTTCTTCGACCGAGGCCCCGGCTACACCGAACTCTCCGGCGGCCGCCCCTCCGCCGACGTCGACTTCCTGGACGACGAAGCTCCGGGGTAGGCGTGGAAGCGGCGGGACGTGAAGGCGGCACCGTCCACGAGGAGGTCCGCGCGGCACCTGGTGGCGTCGGCGGCGAACAGGGCCGTCTCGCGGGTGCCCCACTCGTCCCATGCGGACGCGTACTCGGGGCCGTCGCGGTCGAGGGCGCGGGCGCGGCGGAGGTCGCGGGGCGCGTCGATCCAGACGCGGTACGCGGCGGGCGACCCGGCCCAGGACGCGCCGACGCCCTCGACGATGAGGACGGGGGCGGGCGGGACCTCCTCCGCGGGGCCGTAGCGGTCGCGGTGCCAGTCGTAGCGGCGCAGGAGGCCCGGACGGCCGTCCCGCAGCGGGTCGAGCACGGACGCCTGGAGCGGCTCCCACCAGGTGAGCGGATCGGCGTCCCAGGGCACGCGGAAGTCGTCCGAGCGGACGACCGGCGCGCCGACCAGGACGGCGGCCAGGTGGCCGGCGAAGGTGGACTTGCCAGCGCCGCTCGGGCCGTCGACCGCCACGAGCCGCACCGGGCCGCAGGACGGCGCGAGCGCGAGGAGCCGCGCGGCGAGCGCGGGATAGGTCCGCGCGGGGGCGGGCGGTGACGGGTCTCGCACGGACGGCATACTTCCCAGTGTCGGCCCCCCGAAGGAGGACGTCCTTGCCCGGTCCGCTCGAAGGCGTTGTGATCGTGGACCTCAGCCGCGTGGTGGCGGGCCCGCAGGCCACGATGGCGCTCGCGGACCTCGGCGCCCGGGTGATCAAGGTGGAGCGGCCCGGTACCGGCGACGAGACGCGCGGCTGGGGGCCGCCGTTCGCGGGCGAGGACCGGGTCAGCACCTACTACCTGTCGATCAACCGGAACAAGGAGTCGGTCACCCTCGACCTGAAGTCGGACGAGGGGCGCGCGACCCTGGCCCGGCTGGTGCGGCGCGCCGACGTCCTCGTGGAGAACTTCCGGACGGGCGTGCTGGACCGGCTCGGCTTCCCCGTGGACCGGCTGCGCGCGCTGAACCCGGGCCTGATCGTCCTGTCGATCACCGGGTTCGGGCACGACGGCCCCGAGGGCGGGCGCCCCGGCTACGACGCGATCGTGCAGGGCGAGGCGGGCATCATGAGCGTCACCGGGCCGCCGGGCACGCCGAGCAAGGTCGGGCTGTCGATCGCCGACATCCTCGCCGCGGGCAACGGCGTTGCCGGGGTCCTGGCCGCGCTGTACGAGCGGACCCGCACCGGCCGCGGGACGGTCGTCCGGACGTCGCTGCTGGCCTCGGTGGTCGGCGCCCACATGTTCCAGGGCACCCGCTGGACCGTGGCCGGGGACGTGCCCGAGTCGGTCGGCAACGACCATCCGTCCATCGCGCCCTACGGGACGTTCCGCTGCAAGGACGGCCAGATCCAGATCGGCGTCGCCAACCAGAACCTGTGGCGCACGTTCGCGCCGCTCGTGGACCTCGACCCGGACGACCCGCGCTACGCCACGATCCCCGACCGGTCGGCGCGGCGCGCGGAGCTGACCGCCGACATCGAGCGGGCCCTGGCCCTCGGCACGCGCGACGCCTGGCTGGCGCGGCTGGGCGAGGCGGGCGTCCCGGCCGGGGCGATCCGTTCGATAGACGAGGTGTACACCTGGGACCAGACGCGCTCGCAGGGCCTGGTCATCGAGGTCGAGCACCCCACGCTCGGCCCGATCGAGCTGCCGGGGCCGCCGCTGCGCTTCGACGGCGCGCCGCCGCGCGGGCACACGGCGCCGCCGCTGCTGGGCGAGCACAACGACACCGTCCTGGCCTGGCTGGACGAGCTCGACGGGCTCGACGACAAGGACGGCATGGACGCCGGGGACCGGGAGAGGGGCGAGTGATGGATCTGCTCGGCGGGACGGGCGGCCCGGTGCGGGTCGCCGGCCGGGAGCTGGCGCGCGACGAGCTGCTCGGATGGGCGTGGTCGGTCGCCGCGGAGATCCGCGGCGCGGACGCCGTGGCCGTGCACGCCACGGCGAGCCTGGAGACGGTCGCGGCGGTGGCCGGGGCGATCCTCGCGGGCGTCCCCGTGGTGCCGGTCCCGCCCGACTCGGGGCCCGACGAGCGCGCGCACATCTTCGGCGACTCGGGCGCGTCCCTGCTGCTGGGCGCCGGCGGGCCGTCCGACGGGCCGCCCCTGGTGCCGGTGGACGGCCTGCCCCGCAACGGAGCGCAGGGACCGGCCGGCGCACCCGGCGACGCCACCGCGATGATCCTCTACACGAGCGGGACGACGGGCGCGCCGAAGGGCGTGCCGGTCTCGCGCGGCGCCATCGCCGCCGGGCTGGACGCGGTGGCCGAGGCGTGGGAGTGGACCCCGGACGACGTCCTGGTCCACGGCCTTCCCCTGTTCCACGTGCACGGCCTCGTCCTCGGCGTCCTGGGGCCGCTGCGGACCGGGTCGCCGCTCGTCCACACGGGACGGCCCAAGCCCGAGGCGTACGCGGCGGCGGCGCGGGACGGCGGGACCCTGTTCTTCGGCGTCCCCACCGTGTGGTCCAGGACGGCGGCGGACCCGTCCGCCGCCGGGGCCCTGCGCGGGGCGCGGCTGCTCGTCTCCGGCAGCGCGCCGCTCCCGGTGCCCGTCTTCGAGCGGCTCTACGAGCTGACCGGCCATCGCTCGGTCGAGCGGTACGGCATGACCGAGACCCTCATCACGCTGAGCGCGCGCGCCGGAGGCGACCGGCGTCCCGGATACGTCGGCACGCCGCTGCCCGGCGTCGAGGCCCGGCTGGCCGCCGAGGACGGCGCCCCGGTGCCCCCCGACGGGGAGACGCCGGGCGAACTGCACGTCCGCGGGCCGATGGTGTTCAAGGGGTACCTCAACCGGCCCGAGGCCACAGCGGCGTCGTTCACCGACGACGGCTGGTTCCGCACCGGGGACATCGCCGTCGCCGGCCCGGACGGCTGGTACCGCATCGTCGGGCGCGCGTCCACCGACCTGATCAAGAGCGGCGGCTACCGGATCGGCGCGGGCGAGGTCGAGAACGCGCTCCTCGCGCATCCGGCCGTCCGGGAGGCGGCCGTCCTCGGGACGCCCCACGCCGACCTGGGCGAGCAGGTGACCGCGTACGTGGTCGCCGATGGCGTCGGGGAGCGGCAGCTCATCGACTTCGTCGCCGCGCGCCTGTCGGTGCACAAGCGCCCCCGCGCCGTCCACCTGGTCGACTCCCTGCCGCGCAACGCGATGGGCAAGGTGGTCAAGACCCGCCTCGCCGCCCCTTCACCGTGAGCCGCGACGCGATCATGCGGGGAGGGGAACGCGGATCGTGGTGACGGGGCCCGCCGAGGTGACCTCCACCTGGTCCTGGAGGCGGGGGAGCGGGACGCGGGGCGCGTCGCGGCCGTCGAGCGCCCGGAAGGTGCACACGAGCGCCGCCGGCTGCGGCCACACATGCACCGTGGCCTGATCGCCCGTACCCGCCTTGAGCAGCGCCGCGGCCACATCGCCCGCCGCGATGACCAGGAGCGCCGCGCGGTTGCCGATGACCCCGTGCCGGGCGGCCTGCGCCGCGACGAACCCGCACACGGCGGACAGGTCGTCGCCGACCTCCAGCGCCGGCGTCCCGGGCGGCGGCTCGGATGCCTCCAGTGCCGGTGCGCCTCGCGGCGACTCGGGTGCCTGCATCGTCGTCGGTTCCTTCCCCTCTGCCGGGCGTCCGAGGCTACCCGCGGCGCCCGGCGGCGTCGGGGGACGCGGGATCCCCGCGCGTCGGCGGGCGTCCCGATCCGCGAATACCCCCGTTGGGGATGACATAACGCGCTATCGCCACCGGGTCCGGCGCCGGGGCGCAGCGCGCTGACCAGGGGCGTCGTCGTCCCGGCGGTCAGGAGAGGAGCGCCGGCAGGACGGGGCGCACCAGGTCCTCCGCGGCCGACACCGGAAGGTCCGGCCCGTCCAGGCCCTCCGCGAAGTAGTGCAGGAACCCCTGCTGGAAGCAGGCGCCCATGAGCAGCGCCGCCACGGCATCGGTGTCGGCGCCCGCCGCGACGCGGCCGAGGCCGCGCTCGGCGTCCAGGTAGGCGGCCAGGGCCCGCACCGGCTCCCGCGGGCCCGCACCGTACTTGCGCAGGGACTCCCGGGTGGCCTCCATGAGCCGCGGCTGGGCCGCCATCGAGGCCATCATCGGGAACGCCCGCCGGAAGAAGCGCAGGCCGCCGTGCACGATCGCGACCAGGTTGGACTCCACGGTGCCCTCGCCGGGCACGCCCTTCGCCGCGAAGGAGGGCATCCGCTCCTTGAGGACGAGCAGCATCAGCTCGTCCTTGTCCCGGAAGTGCTTGTACAGCAGCGCCTCCGAATAGCCGGCCGCCTTCGCGATCTCCTTGGTCGTCGCGCGGGCCACCCCCTGCGCGCGCATGACGTCCGCCGCCGCGTCCAGGATCCGTTCGCGCGCGCCCAATGAGCCCCCTTGACAGGTGAGTGAACGCTTACCAGGATAGGGGTTAGTAAACATTCACTCACCCTTGGGGGACATCATGAGGCTCACGGTCTTCGGGGCGACCGGCGGCGCCGGCGTGCAGGTCGTCCGGCAGGCCCTCGACGCCGGGCACGCCGTCACCGCCGTCGTCCGGAACTCCGGCGGGCTCCCCGCCGAGCTGCGCGACCGCGCCGACGTGGTGACGGCCGACGTCATGGACCCCGGCGCGATCGAGGAGGCGGTGAAGGGGCGCGACGCCGTCATCAGCGCGATAGGCACGCGCGAGGGGCGCAGGCCCACGACCGTCTGCGCCGCCAGCTCGGCGAGCATCATCGCCGCGATGCGCGCGGCCGGCGCGGCGCGGTTCCTCATGGTGAGCGCGGCGGGCGTCGCCGTCGAGCCGGGCGACGGCCCGTTCACCCGCTACGTGGCCAAGCCGCTGATCATCCAGCCGCTGCTCCGGCACGGGTTCGCCGACATGCGGACCGCCGAGCGGCACGTCCGCGACTCCGGCCTCGACTGGACGATCGTCCGCCCGCCCCGGCTCAAGGACGGACCGGGCAAGGGCGAGTACCGCAAGGCCGTCGACGGCGCCGTACCGGGCCGGTTCTCGATCGACCGCGCCGACCTCGCCACCGCCCTGCTCGACCTCGCCGCCGACGCCTCGTCCACCGGGCACATGATCAGCGTCACCGCCTGAGCCCGCGCATGTCCGCCGGGACGGCCCGTTAGTCTGAGCGCGTGGACGAGCCTCTCGTAACGCGCATGCAGGAGTTCGGCGAGACGATCTTCGCCGAGATGTCGGCTCTCGCCGTGCGGACCGGCGCGATCAATCTCGGCCAAGGCTTTCCGGACCAGCATGGCCCGCGGGCCATGCTGGACGTCGCCGTGGAGGCCATCCGATCGGGCGAGGTCCAGTACCCGCCCGGGCCTGGGCTGCCGGAGCTGCGCGAGGCCGTGGCGGCGCAGCGGCTTGAGCGGTACGGGCTGTCCTACGATCCGGCCACCGAGGTCTTCGTGACCGTCGGAGCCACCGAGGGCGTCGCGGCGTCGATGCTCGCGCTGGCCGGGCCGGGCGACGAGGTCATCGTGTTCGAGCCGTACTACGACTCCTACGCCGCCACGATCGCGCTCGCCGGGGCGGTACGCAGGCCCGTCACGCTCCGCCCGGACGGGGGGCGCTTCACCTTCGACCCGGACGAGCTGCGCGCCGCCGTCGGGCCCCGCACCCGGCTGATCCTGGTGAACTCGCCGCACAACCCGGCGGGCACGGTGTTCACGCGCGCGGAGCTGGAGGCCATCGCCGGGGTGTGCCGCGAGCACGACCTGGTGGCCGTCACCGACGAGGTGTACGAGTACCTGACGTTCGACGGCACCGAGCACATCCCGCTGGCCACGCTCGACGGCATGCGCGAGCGGACGGTCGCGGTGTCGTCGGCGGGCAAGACGTTCTCGGTCACCGGCTGGAAGACCGGGTGGATCACCGCGCCCGCGCCCTACATCCGGGCCGTCCAGACGGTCAAGCAGTTCCTCACCTACGCGGTCAGCGCGCCCTACCAGCGGGCCGCCGCGTACGCGCTCGGCAACGAGACCGCGTGGGTGGAGGGGCTGCGGACCTCGCTCCAGGCCAAGCGCGACCGGCTGGTCACCGGCCTGGAGGCGGCGGGGTTCGTCGCGTACCGCCCGCAGGGCACCTACTTCGTGCAGGCCGACATCAGGCCGCTCGGGTTCGGGGACGGCATGGACCTGGCCCGCGCGCTGCCCGAGAGGGCGGGCGTCGTGGCCATCCCGACGCAGGTCTTCTACGACCACGCCAAGGCCGGGGCGCACTTCCTCCGCTTCGCGTTCTGCAAGCGGGACGAGGTCATCGACGCGGCCGTGGAGCGGCTCGCCAGGCTGGGGTGACGGAGAGTATCCAGGTAAGCGCCCACGGCGGTCGCCGGAGGCTATAGCCTTCCTGCCGTGTCCGGACTGACCATTCCCGAGCCCCAGTTCCCGGGGGACGACGGCGGCGCCGACCCCCGGCTGTGCGAGGCGCTCGCCGGGTACGCGGCCGGGCGCGTCGGCGCGCACGCGGTGCTGCGGCGGCTGCAGTCCGCGCGGCTGCTGGTGCCCGTCGTCGCCGTCCTGACCGAGGAGGAGGACGTCGCGCCCGGCGGGCTTCGCCGCGAGAAGTCGAGCGACATGGCGCTGCCCACGCTGGTCGGGGAGGACGGGCGCCGCGGCGTGCTCGGGTTCACCTGCGCCGAGACGATGAAGGCGTGGCGGGCCGACGCCCGGCCGGTGGCGGTGCACGCCCGGCAGGCGTGCCGGGCCGCGCTGGACGAGGGCGCCCACGCCCTGGTGGTGGACGTGGCGGGCCCGGTGCCGTTCGCCGTGGACGGCCTGCGCCTGCACCTGCTCGCGGAGGGGCGGCCCGTCCCGCCGCCGCACGAGGACCCCGACGTCCTCGCCGCCGTCGAGGCCGCGTTCGGCTCGGACCAGTCGGTCAGCGGCGTCCGCGTCGTCGAGGGCACCGCCGCCGAGGTGGCCGTCAGGTTCGCCGTGGTGCCCGGCCACGACGAGCGCGTCACCGTGCAGCGGGTGTCGGACCGGCTCGCCGAGCTGCTGCGCGGGCGGATCGTCGGCGGCGTCGAGCTGAGCGTCGTCCGCCGGTAGGGTCGGCGTCGTGGACGCCCCCGACGCCCCCGCCCCCGCCCGCTCCGCTGGGACCGACTGGTCGCCGCGGGCGGGCTGGACCGTGCCGCTGCGGCGGCGTCCCGTCCCCGTCGCGCTGTCGTGCGTGGCCGTCGCCGCCGTCGTGGCGTGGCGGATCGGCGCCCGTCCCGAGCTGCCCGCGTTCCTCTGGCTCGGCCTGGCCGGGCCCCTGCTCGGCGTCGTCGACGCCGCGCTGCAGCGGCTTCCCGAGCCGCTCACGCTGCCGTCCTATGCCGCGGGGCTGATCCTGCTGGGCGCCGCCGCGCCCTTCACCGACGACGGCGGCGGCCGGTTCGTGCACGCGCTGATCGGGATGGCGGCGCTGGGCGGGTTCTTCGGCGTTCAGTGGTTCTTCCTGCCCGAGGGCACGATCGGCTTCGGCGACGTCGTCCTCGCCGGGCTGCTCGGCCTGTACCTCGGCTGGCTCGGCGGGCCGGCGTGGTTCCTCGGCGCCGCCGCCGCCATCGTGCTCGCCGGGCTGACGGCGCTGGTCCTGCTGGCCACGCGGCGCGCGGGCCGCGGGGCCGCGCTCCCGTACGGGCCGTTCCTGCTGGTGGGAGCCTTGATCGCCATCGTGGTCCACGGCGCGTAAATCGTTGGCGTCCGGCGAGGTGCCCCCGGCATGCTGGCGCCATGGGAACGATCGAGACTGATGTCGGCGCCTTCATCGAAACCGGGTTCGTCCGGGTGGAGGGGGCGTTCTCGCGCGAGCTCGCCGCGGAGGGCCGCGCGATCCTGTGGCGGGACACCGGCTGCGACCCGGACGACCGGGCGACCTGGACGCAGCCCGTGGTGCGGCTGGGCGACTATCCGCAGGCGCCGTTCAGGGCCGCCGTGAACGCCCCGCGCCTGCGCGCGGCGTTCGACGCGATCGTGGGGGAGGGCGCGTGGCAGCCGCGCGGCAGCCTCGGGACGTTCCCGGTGCGCTTCCCCAGCGACCAGCCCCCGGGGGACGACGGCTGGCACCTCGACGCGAGCTTCCCGGGCGACGTCCCCGCCGACTTCATGCGGTGGCGTGTGAATCTGGAGTCCAAGGGCCGGGCGCTGCTGATGCTCTTCCTCTTCTCCGACGTCGGGGAGGACGACGCGCCCACCCGCATCCGGGCCGGCTCGCATCTGGACGTGCCGCCGATCCTGGAGCCCGAGGGCGACGCGGGCCTCGGCATGATGGAGGTGTCCGAGCGGGCCGTGCCCGCCACCGAGCACCGTTCCGTCGTCCACGCGACCGGACGCGCCGGCGACGTCTACCTGTGCCATCCCTTCCTGGTCCACGCCGCGCAGCCGCACCGGGGCGCCGAGCCCCGGTTCATGGCGCAGCCGCCGCTGGTCCCGTCCGGGCCGCTCCCGGAGTCGTCCCCGGTGCGGATCGCGATCCAGCGAGGTCTCGGGCGCTGACGCCGTCGCCGCCCCCTCGTAGTCTTGAGCGATCCTCTCCAGGGAGACCGCCGTGCTGACCATGCAGGACGCCCTGATCCGTCTCACCGCCCACTGGGCGGGGCACGGCTGCCTCGTCGCCCAGCCGATGAACACCGAGGTCGGGGCGGGCACGCTCAACCCGTCCACCGCGCTGCGGGTGCTCGGGCCCGAGCCGTGGCGGGTCGCCTACACCGAGCCGAGCGTCCGCCCGGACGACTCCCGGTACGGCGACAACCCCAACCGGCTGCAGACCCACACGCAGTTCCAGGTGATCCTCAAGCCGGAGCCGGGCGACGCGCAGGAGCTGTACCTCGCCAGCCTGGCGGCGCTGGGCGTCGACCTGCGCGCCCACGACGTCCGGTTCGTCGAGGACGACTGGGCCTCCCCGGCGCTCGGCGCGTGGGGCCTCGGCTGGGAGGTCTGGCTGGACGGGCTGGAGATCACCCAGTTCACCTACTTCCAGCAGTCGGGCGGCCTGACCCTGGACCCCGTCTCGGTCGAGATCACCTACGGGATGGAGCGCATCATGATGGCGCTCCAGGGCGTCTCCCACTTCACCGGCATCGCGTACGCGCCCGGCATCGGCTACGGGGAGGCGTTCGGGCAGGCCGAGTACGAGATGAGCCGCTACTACCTGGACGACGCCGGCATCGGGACGAACCGGGAGCTGTTCGAGGCGTACGCGGCGGAGGCGCGGCGGATGCTGGACGCGCGCCTGCCCGTCCCGGCCCACTCCCAGGTCCTGAAATGCTCGCACGCGTTCAACGTCCTGGACGCGCGGGGCGCGATCGGCACGACCGAGCGCGCGCGGGCGTTCGCGCGGATGCGGGGGCTCGCGCACGAGGTCGCGGAGCTGTGGGTGGAGCGCCGCGCGGAGCTGGGGCACCCGCTGGGCGACGCCGCGTCCGGTGCGGCGCCCGGCGCACCGGAGGTGGGGCCCGCCGCTGAGCCGGGGCTGCCGGAGGCTAGCGGGTCCGCCGCGTTCGCGCTGGAGATCGGGGTCGAGGAGCTGCCGCCGGACGAGGTCGCCCGCACCGCCGCCGACGTGGCCGAGCGGCTGATGGCCGCGTTGGAGGCGGCGGGCCTGTTCACGGACGCCTCGTCGCTCGACAGCTACGCGACGCCCCGGCGGATCATCGCGGTCGTCAGCGGTCTGGAGCCGCGCGAGCCCGACGCCGAGCAGGTCGTGAAGGGGCCCCGGCTCGCCGCCGCCTACGACGCGGACGGCGCCCCGGCGCGGGCGCTCCTGGGCTTCGCGCGCGGGCAGCGGATCGAGGTCGCCGACGTCCGGAAGGTGACCGTGGGCGGGGGAGAGTACGCCGGGTACGTCCGGACGGTCGTCGGGCGCCCCGTCGCGCGGGTCCTCGCCGAGCTGGTCCCCGCGCTCGTCGGCGGGCTGCGCGCCGGGAAGAACATGCGGTGGAACGCGCCCGGCCTGTCGTTCGCCCGCCCGATCCGCTGGGTGCTGGCGCTGCTGGACGGGCACGAGGTCCCGTGCGCCGTTCCGGGCCTGGCTGCGGGCCGCGCCACCCGCGTGCACCGCACCGCGGACGAGCCGCTCGTCCCGGTGCCGGACGCGGCGTCCCTCATCCCGGTGCTGCGCGCGCACGGGATCGAGCCCGACCCGGCCCGGCGGCGGACGCGGATCGTCGAGGACGCCGCGTCCCTCGCCCGCCACCACAAGGGGACGATCGACTTCGCGGGCGAGCAGGCCCTCGTGGAGGAGATCGTCAACCTGGTCGAGGAGCCCGTCGCCGTCCTCGGGTCGTTCGACGAGAAGTACCTGGGGCTGCCCGAGGAGATCCTCACCACCGTCATGCGCAAGCACCAGCGCTACCTTCCGGTGCGCGGCTCCACGGGACGTCTCCTCCCGCACTTCGTCACGGTCGCCAACGGGGAGTGCGACCACGACGCCGTGCGCGCCGGGAACGAAGCCGTCCTCCGCGCGCGCTACGAGGACGCCTCGTTCTTCTTCCAGCAGGACCTCCGGAGCACTCCCGAGGAGATCAAGCGCGGTCTGGACAGGCTGACCTTCACCGACCGGCTCGGCTCGATGGCCGACCGCTCAGCCCGCATCCGCGCCATCGCCGCCGAGCTGGCGGGCCGCGTGGCGCTCACCGGGGAGGAGGAGGCGGTGGTCCGCCGGGCGGCCGAGCTGGCCAAGTTCGACCTCGCCTCGTCCATGGTGATCGAGCTGCCCGGCCTGGCGGGGACGATGGCGCGCGAGTACGCCCGCCGCGCCGGGGAGGACGAGGCCGTCGCGCTGGCCCTGCACGAGATGGAGCTGCCCCGCTCGGCGGGGGACGCGGTGCCCGCGGGCATCGCCGGGGCCCTGCTCGGGGCGGCCGACCGGCTCGACCTGCTCGCCGGCCTCTTCGCCGTCGGCTCCGCGCCGACGGGCAGCTCGGACCCGTTCGGCCTGCGCCGCGCGGCCCTCGCGCTCACCGCGATCCTGCGGGCCGTCCCGCGCCTCGCGCCGGTCACGGTCGGGGACGGCCTGGCGGTCGCGGCGCGGCACCAGCCGGTCGAGGTCGCGCCGGACGCGCTCGCCGGGGCCCGGCGGTTCGTCGCCCGGCGCCTGGAGCAGAACCTGCTGGACGAGGGGCACGCGGTCCGCGTCGTCCGGGCCGTCCTGCCGCACGCCGACGCGCCCGCCCACGCCGAGCGGGCCGCCGCCGACCTGGCGACGCTGCTGCGGTCGCCCCGGTTCGAGAAGCTGACCACGGCGTTGCAGCGCGTCCTGCGCATCGTCCCGGACGGGACGCGCGCCGCGTACGACGCCGCCCTCTTCCAGGAGCCGGCCGAACGGCGGCTGCACGAGGCGTACAGCCGCGTCCGGGACGAGCTGCCGGGCCGTCCGTCGCTGCCGGAGTTCTCCGGCGCCGCGTCCGCGCTCGCCGATCCCATCGACGCCTACTTCGACGACGTCATGGTCATGGACGAGGACCCGGCCCTGCGCGCCAACCGCCTCGGCTTCCTCGCCGCCGTCCGCGACCTGGTCGGGGGCGTCCTCGGCTGGCGCGAGATCACCTGACGCCGGTCCACCGGGGGCCCGGCGGCTCTCAGAGTATGGACCGGCTGCCCGGGGACCTCGGCGGAGTCAATAGGATCGACCCATGCTGCGCTGGTTGACCGCGGGGGAGTCCCATGGCCCGGCCCTCTCCGCGATCGTGGAGGGCCTTCCGGCCGGCGTGCGCGTGACCTCGGGCGAGATCGCCGAGGAACTGCGCCGCCGGCGGCTCGGGCATGGGCGGGGCGCCCGGATGAAGTTCGAGCAGGACGAGGTCACGATCCTCGGCGGGGTCCGGCACGGGGTCACCCAGGGCGGGCCGATCGCGATCGAGGTCGGCAACACCGAGTGGCCGAAGTGGGAGACGGTCATGTCGGCCGACCCCGTCGACGCCGATCTCCTCGCCGCGCAGGCCCGCAACGCGCCGCTGTCGCAGCCGCGCCCCGGGCACGCCGACCTCGTCGGCATGCAGAAGTACGGCTTCGACGACGCCCGGCCCGTCCTTGAGCGGGCCAGCGCCCGCGAGACCGCCGCCCGCGTCGCGCTCGGGACGGTCGCCAAGGCGTTCCTCAAGCAGGCCCTCGGCGTGGACGTCCTCAGCCACGTGATCGCGCTCGGCGAGGTCGAGGCGCCGGACGGCGTGCTGCCCGGCCCCGGCGACCTGGCACGGGTGGACCAGAGCCCGGTGCGCTGCTTCGACGACGCCGCGTCCGAGGCGATGGTCGCGCACATCGACGACTGCAAGAAGGCCGGCGACACCCTCGGCGGCGTCGTCGAGGTCCTCGCCTACGGGCTCCCGCCCGGCCTCGGCAGCCACGTCCACTGGGACCGGCGCCTGGACTCGCGGCTCGCCGGCATCCTCATGGGCATCCAGGCGATCAAGGGCGTGGAGCTCGGCGACGGCTTCACCACCGCCCGCCGCCCCGGCTCCCGCGCCCACGACGAGATCGACGGCACGCCCGAGGGCGTCCGCCGCCGCACCAACCGCGCGGGCGGCGTCGAGGGCGGCATGACCACCGGCGAGGTGCTGCGCGTCCGCGCCGCGATGAAGCCGATCTCCACCGTGCCGCGCCGCCTCGACACCATCGACGTGCGGACCGGCGAGCCCGCCAAGGCCATCAACCAGCGCAGCGACGTGACCGCCGTGCCCGCCGCCGGCGTCGTCGCCGAGGCGATGGTGGCGCTGGTGCTGGCCGACGCGGCCCTGGAGAAGTTCGGCGGCGACTCCGCGGAGGAGACCGCCCGCAACGCGCGCGGCTACCTCTCCGCGCTGACGATCAAGTGACCTGCGAAACGAGCGGAACATGACGCGACCGAAGGCCGTCCTCATCGGACCGCCGGGATCGGGCAAGACCACCGTCGGCACCGCCCTCGCCGAGCGGTTCGGCGTGACGCTGCGCGACACCGACGCCGACACCGAGGCCGCGGCGGGCAAGCCGATCGCCGAGATCTTCATCGACGACGGCGAGGAGCGGTTCCGCGAGCTGGAGCGTGCCGCCGTCGCGGCCGCGCTGTCCGGGCACGAGGGCGTCGTCGCCCTCGGCGGCGGCGCCGTCCTGGCCGCCGGGACACAGGAACTGCTCGCCGGGCACACCGTCGTCTACCTGCGCGTCGGGCTGTCCGAGGCGATCAAGCGGGTCGGGCTGGCGTCGGCCAGGCCGCTGCTCGTCCTCAACCCCCGCAGCCAGATGCGCAAGCTCTTGGAGGAGCGCCTGCCGATCTACGAGCGGCTCGGCACGCTGCACGTCGAGACCGATGGCCGCGCCCCTGAGGAGATCGTCGAGGAGATCGCCAAGGCGCTCGGGACGGCCCCGTGAGCGAGACGCGGATCGAGGTCGGCGGCGCCGCCCCCTACGAGGTCGTCATCGGGACGGGCGTCCTCGGCGAGCTGCCCGGCCTGCTCGGCGGCCGCGCCCGGACGGTCGCCGTCGTGCACGCCGAGGGCCTGCCCGAGATCGCGCGGCCGGTGTGCGGGGCGCTGGAGAGGGCCGGGTACGCCGTCCACGCGCTGCCCGTCCCGGACGGCGAGGCCGCCAAGGAGGCCGGCGTGCTCGCCGGGCTCTGGTCGGGCTTCGCCGCGCTCGGCATGACCCGCACCGACGCCGTCGTGGGCGTCGGCGGCGGCGCCACCACCGACCTCGCCGGGTTCGCCGCCGCGTCCTGGCTGCGCGGGGTCCCGGTCGTCCTCGTCCCGACCACCCTGCTCGGCATGGTGGACGCGGCGGTCGGCGGCAAGACCGGCATCAACATCCCCGAGGGCAAGAACCTCGTCGGAGCCTTCCACCCGCCCGCCGGGGTCCTGTGCGACCTCGCCACGCTGGTGACGATGCCCCGCGAGGACTACATCAGCGGCCTCGCCGAGATCATCAAGGCGGGCTTCATCGCCGACCCGAAGATCCTGGAGCTGATCGAGGCCGACCCCGGGGGCGCCGCGTCGCCGGCCGGCCCCGCCACCCGCGAACTGGTCGAGCGCGCCGTCCAGGTCAAGGCGGACGTGGTCGCCGCCGACCTGCGCGAGAGCGGGCCGCGGGAGATCCTCAACTACGGCCACACCCTCGCCCACGCCATCGAGAAGGCCGAGGACTACCGGTTCCGCCACGGCCACGCCGTCGCCATCGGCATGGTCTACGCCGCCGAGCTCGGCCGCCTGGCCGGCCGCCTGCCCGCCGCCGTCGTCGACCGGCACCGCGCCGTGCTCTCCTCCGTGGGCCTGCCGACCTCCTACCGCGCCGACGCGTGGCCGGGGCTGCGCGCCACCATGACCATCGACAAGAAGTCGCGCGGCGCCACGCTGCGGTTCGTCGTCCTGGACGGAGTGGCCCGCCCCGGCCTCCTGGAGGGCCCGGACGAGAAGCTGCTCGCCGCCGCCTACCGGGAGGTGAGCCGGTGACCGCCGCCTCCGTGCTCGTCCTGAACGGCCCCAACCTCGGCCGCCTCGGGATCCGCGAGCCCGACGTCTACGGCTCCGCCACGTTCGACGACCTGGCGGCGCTGTGCCGCGAGACCGGGCGGCGCCTCGGCCTGAGCGTCGAGGTCCGGCAGACCGACGACGAGGCCGAGATGGTCCGCTGGGTGCACGAGGCCGCCGACGGGCGCCTGCCCGTCGTGATCAACCCCGCCGCGTTCACGCACTACTCCTACGCCCTGCGCGACGCCCTCGCCCAGCGCACCGCACCGCTGGTCGAGGTGCACATCAGTAACCCGGCCGCGCGCGAGGAGTTCCGCCACACCTCGGTCGTCGCGGGCGTCGCCACCGGCACGATCGCCGGTTTCGGCATGACGTCCTACGTCCTGGCCCTCCAGGCCGTCGCCGGGCTCCTCGCCGAGGATCCCGCGCGGCCCTAGGCGTGTATCCCGCGGCACCCTAGGCGTCTTTCACGGCCTCGCGGGTCATCGCCTTGAGCTCGGTGACCACGTCCTCCAGCGGGGCGACGTCGCGGTGGGCGCGGCACAGGATGGTGGCGCCCTCGACGGCGGCGACGATCAGCCGCGCGAGCCGCGCCGCGCGGTCGTCGGGGACGCCCGCGTTGCCGAGCCCGGTCGCCAGGGTGTCCTGCCAGCGGTCGAAGGCCGCCGCGGCGGCCGCGGCGAGCTGCGGCGCGTCGTCGTGGGACTCGACGGTGACCGCCACCACCGGGCAGCCCGCCCGGAACTCGCTCTTGATCAGCACCTGCCGCCACCAGCCGGTGAACGCGTCCACCGCGGACGCGGCGTCGCCGCCCTCGGTGGCCGCGAGGATGCCCGCGTTGAGGAACTCCCCGGCGTAGCGCACCGCCTCCTCGGCCAGCTGCGCCTTGCCCTCCGGGAAGTGGTGGTAGATCGACCCGCGCGGCGCCCCGCTGTGCGCGATGACGTCGCGGAACCCGGTGCCGCTGTAGCCGCGCTCGCGGAAGAGGTAGGCGGCGCTGCGCACCATGCGTTCCCGGCTGTCGGTCCCCATACCCCCGATTATGACATTCATCATAAGCTTCGCGCCTTGACCATGACGCACGTCATAGAAAACGCTGCATATGACGGACGTCATATCGAGGCGCGGCTGCGGCCCGCCCTTGCGGAGGGGGAGCGACATGGGGAACGCGCCGACCACGGCGGGCCTTGAGCAGCTGAAGGGGCTGCTCAAGCAGGGGGAGGAGCAAGGCCTCGGCATCGCCGGGCTGATCGGCATCAAGGCGGAGGTCCTGGAGCCCGGACGGGTCGTCTTCAGCCTCGTCCCGCAGGCCGCCTTCAGTAACCCGCTCGGCATCGTGCACGGCGGGATCATGTCCACGCTGCTGGACTCGTCGATGGGCTGCGCGGTGCACGCCTCGCTCCCGGAGGGCGCCCTCTACACGACGCTGGAGCTGAAGGTGAACTTCATCCGTCCCGTCCCGCTGGACGGCGGCAGGCTGCTGTGCGAGGGCACCACGATCCACGTCGGACGCAAGGCCGCGACGGCGGAAGGGCGCGTCACGAACGCGGACGGCAAGCTGGTGGCGCACGGCACGACCACCTGTATGGTCTTCTCGCCTGTTACCAACGAGTAGGGTCGTCGTCGGGAACGGATGAAGGAGAGCTTCGTGATCGACCTCCAGCGCGACGGAGACGTGTTCGTCCTGCGTCTCGACGCGGGCGAGAACCGCTTCGCCCCGGACTTCCTCGGCGCCTTCGAGGACGCCCTCGGCACGGTCGAGGAGAGCGAGGGGCCGGCCGCCCTGGTGACCGTCGGCACGGGCAAGTTCTACTCCAACGGCCTGGACCTGGAGTGGCTCGGCGCCAACCCGGACCGGCTTGAGGACTACCTGCGCCGGGTCAACGGCCTGTACGCGCGGCTGCTCTCGCTGCCGGCGCCGACGGTCGCGGCGGTCAACGGGCACGCGTTCGCGGGCGGCGGCATGCTCGTCCTCGCGCACGACTTCGCGGTCATGCGCACGGACCGCGGCTACTTCTGCCTGCCCGAGGTCGACCTCGGGATGAGCTTCACGCCCGGGATGGGCGCGCTGATCCAGGCGCGGCTGCCGAAGGCGTCGGCGCACGAGGCGATGATCACCGGCCGCCGGTACACCGCCGAGCAGGCGCGGCGGGCCGGGATCGTCCAGCACACGGCCGAGCAGGAGCGGGTGCTCCCGGTCGCGACGGAGCTCGCCGCGTCCCTGGCGGCCAAGGACGGCGCGATCGTGGGCAAGATCCGCCGCGACATGTACGGGCCGGCGCTTGAGGCGCTCCGCGGCCCGGTGCTGGCGTAGGGCGCGCCGCCGGCGGCGCTAGGTTACGGTCAACTGGAATCCGGTTCGGTTCGGAAGGGACGGCGGCATGCGCATCGGGATGAAGCTCAACTACGCGGGCGGCTTCAAGGAGACCGTCGAGGAGCTCGCCGACTACGAGAAGGCCGGCCTCGACATCGTGTACGTCGCCGAGGCCTACAGCTTCGACGCGGTGAGCCAGCTGGGCTACATCGCCGCCAAGACCGAGCGGGTGGAGATCGCCTCCGGCATCCTGAACATCTACTCCCGCACGCCGACCGCCATGGCGCAGACCGCGGCGGGCCTGGACTACGTCTCGGGCGGACGGTTCACGCTCGGCATCGGCGCCTCGGGCCCCCAGGTCATCGAGGGCTTCCACGGCGTCCCCTACAGCGCCCCGCTCGGCCGCACCCGCGAGATCATCGAGATCTGCCGCAAGGTGTGGCGCCGCGAGCGCCTCCAGCACCAGGGCAAGTACTACACGATGCCGCTGCCCCCCGGGCAGGGCACCGGCCTCGGCAAGCCCCTGAAGATCATCAACCATCCGGTGCGGGCCGACATCCCGGTCCTGGTCGCCGCGATCGGCCCGAAGAACGTCGAGCTGACCGCCGAGATCGCCAACGGCTGGGAGCCGATCTTCTACCTGCCGGAGAAGGCCGCGGACGTGTGGGGGCCGTCCCTGGCGGCGGGCCGGGCCAGGCGCGCGGCGTCCCTCGGCGAGCTGGACGTGGTCGCCCACGCCCCGCTCGCCATCGGCGACGACGCGCAGGGCTTCCTGGAGTTCGGCCGCCCGATGGCCGCGCTCTACATCGGCGGCATGGGCGCCAAGGGCAAGAACTTCTACAACGACCTCTGCCGCCGCTACGGCTGGGAGAAGGAGGCCGAGGAGATCCAGGACCTCTACCTGGACGGCAAGAAGGACGAGGCCGCCGCCAAGGTCCCCTACGAGCTGCTGGAGAAGATGTCGCTCATCGGCTCCGAGGGCCACGTCCGCGAGCGGCTGGCCGCCATGCGCGAGTCCGGCGTCACCACGCTCAACGTCACCCCGATCGCGGGCGACCACAAGGGTCGCCTCGCCCTGATCGAGAAGGCCAAGGAGATGGCCGCCGACGGCTGAGGACCCGAGTGTCCTTCATGTTCGGTGACCGGCTCGATATCGGCTCTCGGCCCGCGGCGCCGGGCGTGCTCTAGAGTCCTGTCCATGGGGGAGACGCATATCGGACGACGCGACCGGCTGGCCGCGCTCGTCGCCGGGCGGGACGCGGGCGCCCTGCTCGTCACCCGGCTCGTGAACGTCCGCTACCTGACCGGGCTCGACAGCTCCAACGCGGCGTTGCTCGTCCCCGCCGACGGCCCGGCCGTGCTGGCGACCGACGGCCGCTACGCCGGCATGGCCGCCGACGTCTGCCCCGAGCTGGAGGTCGTCGTCGACCGGCGGGCCGCGGCCGCGCTCGCCGCCCGCGCCGAGGGCGACGGCATCGCCCGGCTCGGGTTCGAGGCGCACGCGCTCACCGTCGAGCAGCACGAGGAGCTGGCCGCCAAGACCGGCGTCCGGCTCGCGGGACTCGGCCGCCTGGTCGAGGAGCTGCGCCGCGTCAAGGACGAGGAGGAGCTGGCGCTCCTGCGCGAGGCGTGCGCGATCACCGACCGCGCGTTCGACGCCGTCCTGCCCCTGGTCCGCCCCGGCGTCACCGAGCGGGCCATCGCCATCGCCCTCGAACGGCGGATGGTCGACTTCGGCGCCGAGCGGCCCGCGTTCGCCTCCATCGTCGCCTCCGGCCCGAACGGCGCGATCCCGCACCACCACCCGGGCGGCCGCGCCGTGGAGCGCGGCGACCTCGTCACCATGGACTTCGGCGCCCTGTACGGCGGCTACCACGCCGACATGACCCGCACCGTCGCGATCGGCGAGCCCGCGTCCTGGCAGCGGGACGTCTACGACCTCGTCCACCGCGCCCAGCGGGCCGCCGTCGACGCGGCCGTCCCCGGCGCCGAGACCAGGGACGTCGACGCCGCCGCCCGCACGATCATCAAGGACGCCGGGCACGGCGAGGCGTTCACCCACGGGCTCGGGCACGGCGTCGGCCTGGAGATCCACGAGGCCCCGCTCCTGGGGTACGACAGGACCGGTAAGCTGATGGATCGAGTTCCGATCACGGCGGAGCCGGGGGTCTACCTCGCGGGCCGGGGCGGAGTCCGCATCGAGGACACGCTGGTCGTCCGCGCGGACGCCCCGGAGCTCCTCACCACAACGACCAAGGACCTGCTCGTACTGTGAGAACGCGCGGGCCCGCGACCTGGAGAATGACGCAGTGGCGACGACGAACGACCTGAAGAACGGCATGACGCTGAACCTGGACGGCGGCCTCTGGACCGTCCTTGAGTTCCAGCACGTCAAGCCCGGCAAGGGCGGCGCGTTCGTCCGCACCAAGCTCAAGAACATCCTGTCCGGCAAGGTCGTCGACAAGACCTTCAACGCCGGCACCAAGGTCGACGTGGCCGGCGTGGACAAGCGGGAGATGCAGTACCTCTACCGCGAGGGCGAGGACTTCGTCTTCATGGACACCGAGACCTACGACCAGCCCCACATCCCGGCGACCGTGGTCGGCGACGCCGCGAACTACCTGCTCCCCGAGCAGAACGCGGTGATCGCCTTCAACGACGAGAACCCGCTCTACGTCGAGCTGCCCGCCGCCGTCGTGCTGGTGATCACCGAGACCGAGCCGGGCCTGCAGGGCGACCGCTCCACCGGCGGCAGCAAGCCCGCCACCCTGGAGACCGGCGCGCAGATCCAGGTCCCGCTGTTCATCACCACCGGCGAGAAGGTCAAGGTCGACACCCGCTCCGGCGAGTACCTCGGCCGCGGCTGATGAGCGCGCGGACCAAGGCCCGCAAGCTCGCGCTCGACATCCTGTTCGCGGCGGAGCTGCGGGAGGAGCGGCCCATGGCGGTGCTGGAGGCGCGGGGCCGTCCCAACCAGGACGAGCTGGCCGAGTACCCGCACGCCGTCCGTCTGATCGAAGGGGTCCAGGAGCACCAGGAGCGGATCGACGACCTGATCGCCACGTACGCGACCGGGTGGACGCTGGAGCGGATGCCCGTCGTCGACCGCAACATCCTGCGGATGGGCACCTTCGAGCTGCTGTGGGTCGACGACGTCCCGGACGGCGTCGCCGTGAGCGAGGCGGTCGGGCTGGTCACCGAGCTGTCGACCGACGAGTCGCCCCGCTTCGTCAACGGCCTGCTGTCGCGCCTCCAGCGACTCAAACCCTCCCTGTCGCTCTAGCCCCCATCCCGCCGGAGCACGTAGAGCGGCTAAGGTCTGTACAAAGATAAAGGCAGGGGTGGCCTTGGCCATCGCGCGATCGCGTGACCCGACCGGTGGGGCGAAGCCGAAGGCGAGCCCCACCGGGAAGATCGCGAAGCGATGTCGCGATCGCACAAGCACGGTCAAGGTGCGAGCCGCCAGGCGAGCACCTTGGGCCGGGATTGAATAGGTGGAGTGTGGCCGTGGACGGCCGGCAGCAGAAGCGGATGCGGGGGACGGGCCGCGTGCGCAGTGCCGTCCTGTGGGACGCGTTGCGCACCGTCCTCGACCGCATCGCGCCCGAGTCCGGTCCGAGCGACGTCGTGGACGTGGGCGGCGGGACCGGCGGGTTCGCGGTGCCGCTCGCCGAGCTGGGGCACCGGGTCACCGTGGTCGACTCCAGCCCCGACGCGCTGGCCGCGCTGGAGCGCCGCGCCGCCGAGTCCGGCGTGACGGTGCGCTCCTTCCAGGGCGACGCGGTGGACCTGCCCGACCTGCTGGGCCCCGCCGCCGCCGACCTGGTGCTGTGCCACAGCGTCCTGGAGTACGTCGACGACCCGGGCGCGGCGATGGCGGCGCTGACCGGCACCGTCCGTCCCGGCGGCTCGGTCAGCCTGCTGGTGGCCGGGCAGGTCGCGGCGGCGCTGCACCGCGCGGTCTCCGGGCACTTCGACGACGCCCGCCGCGTCCTGACCGACACCTCGGGACGGTGGGGCGAGGGCGACCGCATGCCCCGCCGGTTCACCAGGGAGACGCTGTCGTCGCTGGTGCGCGGCGCGGGCCTGCGGGTCGCGGAGCTGCACGGCGTGCGGATCTTCGCCGACCTGGTGCCCAGCGGGCTGGTCGACTCCGACGCCGACTCGGCCGAGGCGCTGATCGCGCTGGAGTCCGTCGCGGCCGTCCACCCCGTCCTGCGGGACCTCGCCACCCAGCTGCACCTGGTGGCCGACAAAGCCGGTCCAGTGCGACCGTGAGCCGCAAGCAGCAGCTGCACCGGCCGGGGCCGCAGCCGGGCCCGCCCGCCGACGACTCCGGCTGCGGCATCCTGCACGTCGACATGGACGCGTTCTTCGTCAGCGTCGAGCTGCTGGAGCGCCCGGAACTGCGCGGCCGTCCGGTCGTCGTAGGCGGCGCCGGGCCGCGCGGGGTGGTGTCGGCGGCGTCCTACGAGGCGCGCACCTACGGCGTCCACTCGGCGATGCCGATGAGCCGGGCCAGGCGGCTGTGCCCGCGGGCGGTGGTCCTGCCGCCGCGCCACGAGAAGTACGCGCGGGTGTCGGCGGCGGTGTTCGAGATCTTCCGGTCCATCACGCCGCTGGTGGAGGGCCTCTCGCTGGACGAGGCGTTCCTCGACGTGACCGGGGCCCGGCGGCGGCTCGGCCGCGCCGCGGCGATAGCCGCGATGGTCCGCGAGCAGGTCGCCGCCCAGCAGGGCATCACCTGCTCGGTCGGCGTCGCCAGCACCAAGTTCGTCGCCAAGCTCGCCTCCACCCACTGCAAGCCGGACGGGATGCTCGTGGTGCCCGCCGACGGCGTCGAGGACTTCCTGCACCCGCTGCCCGTCGCGGCCCTGTGGGGCGTCGGGGAGCGCACCGAGCAGACGCTGACGCGCCTCGGCCTGAGGACGGTCGGGCAGCTCGCCAAAGTCCCCCTGGACACGCTGCGGCGCGAGCTGGGCAACGCGGTGGGGAGCCACCTGCACGAGCTGGCGTGGGGCCGCGACGCCCGCGAGGTCGTCCCGCACACCCCCGACAAGAGCATCGGCGCCGAGGAGACCTTCGACACCGACATCGACGACCCGGAGATCATCCGCCGGGAGCTCCTGCGGCTGGCGGAGAAGGTCGGCGCGCGCCTGCGCGCGGCCGGAACCGCGGGACGGACCGTGAGCGTCAAACTGCGGATGGCGAACTTCAAGACGATCACACGCGCGCGCACGCTCCGTGAACCCACCGATCTCTCACGTGTGATCTATGTCACAGCCTGCGAGCTCTATGAGGGGGCCGGGCTGGAACGGGTACGACTCCGTCTGGTCGGGGTGCGGGTCGAGAACCTGGGCCCCGCCGACGAAGCCCCCCGTCAGCTGGCCTTGGACGAGCCGGAAACCGGCTGGCGCGAGGCCGAACGCGCGATGGACCAAGTGGCGAACCGGTTCGGCCCAGGCGCCGTCCGGCCCGCCGCTCTGGTGCGCCGGGCGGACCACGGTGACCGGCGTGACGGCGGGGACGGGAGACGATGAAAGGGGTCGGTGGGGTGACCGGCACAGGGTCCTCGGTTGGCCGTTTGCTTTCGTACGCTTGTCGGGGCTCGTATTCTGGGCATATCACCGTTGAGGTTCCCGTCCTGCATCGGATACCCCGTCGCGGGGCTGTCGTTGGGAGGCGCCGTGCCGCTCTCTGAGCACGAGCAGCGCATGCTCGAACAGATCGAGTCGGCGTTGTACGCCGAGGATCCTAAGTTCGCTCACGCGGTCCGCTCGACCAACCCCCAGGTCCACTACAAGCGCCGGATCGTCAAGGCGGCCCTCGGCTTCGTGCTGGGCGTCTGCGCCCTGATGGCCGGCCTTGTGATCAACGCGGGCACGGCCACGATCGCGATCAGCGTGACGGGTTTCCTGCTCATGGTGGTCTGCTGTGTCTGGGCGCTGACGAGCTGGAAGCGCATGACCGGCATCGGAAACGAACCGGCCAAGCGCGGCCGCCAGGCCCGTCCCGCCAAGGCCGGGTTCATGGAGCGCATGGAAGAACGCTGGCGCCGCCGTACTGAAGGCGAGTAACGGCGGGTTGTGCTGGTTCTGATCGTCCTGGTCTGACGTGGTGTTGCCGCGACGGGCCAGGACGAAGTGCGTCTAGGGGCGGCGGCGGATGCGGGCGGGGAGCTCGTTGAGGCGGTCGGCGGCCTCGGCCGCGTGGGTTCCGGCCGTGCGCAGGGTGGCGGTGACCTGCGCCAGCGTCGAAGGCGGCAGAAGCCTCGCGCGCCAGCGGGCCCGGCGGCCCACGGACTGGGCGAACGCCTCGCGGACGGTCCGGACGTCGGCGCGCAGCCGCTCCGGGCGCTCGGTCGGCCGTGACCGTGAGTAGCGGGCCAGTTCCTCGGCGCGGGCGATGCGGGTGAGAGCCTCCGTGCCCGCGTCGTCCAGTTCCAGCAGCTCGCCCAGGTGGCGCGCGGCCGCGCGGGGCGAGTCGCTGGACGACCACTGGAGGCCGTGGTCGAGCGCGTCGGCGCGCATCTCGCGCCACGCGGCGTGGGCGGCGTAGGTGCTGTCGAGGGCAGGACCGCCCGGTGCGGCGGACGCGGGGTCGGGGCCCGGGGCGGCCGGTGCGGGGCGCTTGGCGGCGGGCGCGGAAGCGAGGGCGGCCCAGCGGCGGCGGCGGGAGAACGCCCGCAGCGCCATCGGGACGGCCAGGAGCAGCAGTGTCAGGAGCCCGCCGGCCAGCCACGGCGTCGCGGCGAACCGGTTCCCGTCGTCGTCCTTGCCGACGGGGGCGCCTTCGGGGCCCTCGTCGTCCAGCCGGTGCCGGGGCCGGGCGCCCGAGGAGGAGGACGAGTCGTCCGGCGTGGACGAGGTGGACGGCGACGGGTCCGTCGAGCTGTCCGTCCGGCCGCTGCCCGGGACGGCCGGCTGGCTGTAGATGGGGGTGGTGGCGGTGCCCTGCCCGGCCGTCCCCGATGGGGTCGGCTCGAACCGCACCCATCCGGCGCCCTCGAAGTACAGCTCGGGCCAGGCGTGGGCGTCGCGCGACCGCACCGTCCACTCGCCGCGTCCCGTCTCGCTGCCGGGCGTGTACCCCATGGCCACGCGGGACGGGATGCCGACGATCCGGGCCAGCAGCGCCATCGCGGCGGCGAACTGCTCGCAGTACCCGCGCTTGCTGTGCAGGAGGAAGTCGACCAGGTCGCTGCCGTGCTGCGGCGCGGGCGCCGACAGGTCGTAGGCGAACCCGCCGGTCTGGGTGAACCAGGTCTGCAGCCGGACGGCCTGGGCGTGCGCGGTCGTGGAGCCGCCGGTGATCTGCTGCGCGAGCTTCCTGACCTCCGGCGGGACGTTCTTGGGGACGCTGGTGTAGCGGGACACGATGTCGGCCGGGTAGTAGCGGGCCGCGGAGAGCCCGGACCCGGTCGGCTGCGCGCGCAGGCTCCGCACGGTGTAGGCGCGGCCGCCCGCGGAGTCGCGCAGCGAGTAGACCATCAGCGACTGCGGGTGCACCCGCCAGTCGCCCTTGATCATCACCTCGGCGGGGGCGTACGGCACCGGCAGGAACGTCATGTTCTTGACCTTGGAGTTCACCTTGACGGTGGTCGTCACCTCGTGGGTGGGCGCCCCCTCCAGGCCGGGCGGCGGGGGGATCGCCCGCTCGGTCAGCCGGTCCTTGGAGCTGCTCTGCAGGGCGCTGTAGGTCCACCGGTCGCCGTCGAACCGGTCGAGGGCGTACAGGCGCAGGTAGTCCGGGCCCGCGGGGTCGTTGGTGCGGTAGGTGAGCACCACCGATTCGTCCGTGCGGGTCAGCTCGCGTTTCAGGCTGACGAGCGGGTCGGGCGTGGTCACCGTCTGGGTGCCGTGGCCCGACCGGCCGCCCATGCCGAACAGGCCGCGCGGCTGGATGCCCGGCACCGCCATCGGCAGCAGCACGGCGACGGCCACGGCGCCGACGCCGATCCGCCGCCCGCTGGCGGCGAGCGCGCTCGCGTCGGGCCGGGCCGGGACCTCCTCGGGCGGCGCCTCCGCCCCGGCCATCGGGACCTCGTCGGACGTGCGGCGCGTCGTCACCGTCCGGCCCCAGCCGCCGACCTGCTCGCGGGAGTCGCTCATCAGCAGCGCGAGGTAGCCGAGCGCGCCGACGCCGAACGCCAGCCAGCTGACGCTGTCGTCGCGGACGGCCGCCGGGACGCTGTACATGGCCAGCAGCGGGAGTCCGGCCGGGGCCGCGCGGCGCAGCCGCACGGCCAGCAGGTCGACCAGGACGGCGACGATGCCGACGCCGGCGGCCGCCAGCAGCGCGATGCCGGGGACGAGCGGCACCGGCGCCGCGTACCGGTTCGCCGAGTCCCAGCCGTCCCCGGCGAGATCGGCCAGGTGGCGCAGCGAGGCCGGTGACGGGACGCACCACAGCAGCGCCTGGCCGGGCGCGTACACCACGGTCAGGTAGACCAGCAGCGCGGCCAGCCCGCCCAGCGGGTTGACGACCGCCGGCAGCCGGAAGCGCCTGACCAGCAGCCCTCCGCCGGCGACGGCCAGCACCGAGCCGAGCGCCGCCCAGAACCACCGGCCGCTCTCGAACAGCGGGTAGAGCCCCACCGAGCTGGCCAGGGTGGCCAGCCCGGCCGTGATCGTCATCCGGACCCTCATGAACCTTCCCTGGCGAAGTCCTTGGCGGCCCGTCCTGCCTGGGCCCATGCCGCGGGCAGCTCGGCGGCGGACCGCACCGTCAGGACCCGCCAGCCGCCGGCGCGCAGCAGCCCCGCCGCGGTCTCGCCGGACGCCGCGTCCGGTGCCGCGCCGCCGTCCAAGGGGCCGCCCGGCGCGCGCGCGTCAGCGGGGGCGCCCGCCTCGACCAGCACCGCGACGCAGGTGGCGGTGCCCCGCCGCGCCGCGGCCACCGCACGGGCCTCCTCGGCCGACAGCACGCCGAACACCGCGACGACCAGCCCGTCGCCCTCCCGGCCGCTGCCGAGCGAGCCGCGCAGCTCGGCCAGCCCCGGCGTCAGCGAGGCCGTCTTCGACCGGCGCGCCACGGCGAGCGCGTCGAGCAGCATCCCCTCGAAGGCCCCGTCATGGGACGCGGTGGCGCGCAGGGCCTCGCCGGTGTCGGTGACGTAGCGCAGGCCCATGCTCGTCCGGCCCAGGTGCACGCCGATGGACGCGGTGACCGACACGGCCTGCTCGAACGAGCCGCCCGGGCCGTCGCCCCAGTGCGCGGAGCGGCGGGTGTCCAGGAACAGCGTGCCGCTGCTCTGCCAGTGCTGCTCCTCCCGCCGCACCATCAGCTCCCCGTGCCGTGCGGTGGACCGCCAGTGCACGCGGCGCAGGTCGTCGCCGTGCCGGTACTCGCGCGGGGCGACGTCGTCCTCGCCCGCCGCCGACACCGCCCGCGCCACGCTGTCGCCGCCGCCCGTCCAGGCGCCGGCGAGCCGTCCCGCCGGGAGCGGCACGATCGCGGGCGTCACCGTGAGCCGGTCGGACAGGCTGAACGAGCGGACCAGCTCCACCATGCCGAACGGATCGGCCAGCCGGACGGTCAGCGGGCCCACCCGGAAACGCCCGCGCACGTCCGAGCGGATCCGGTAGCCGAGCTCACGCGACCCGTGCGGCTCGATGCGGTCGAGCACGAACCTCGCCCGGCCGCCGAGGGTATAGGGGACCTGGTCCTCCACCATCAGCAGACCGCTCGGCAGCCGCGACACGTTCTCCAGGCGCAGGTCGACGCGGGCCTCGTGGCCCACCGGGAGCCGCGGCGGGTTCAGCCGCCGCGCGCACGCCAGCCGGTACCGGGTGCGCGACACCGCCAGCGTGGACAGCAGCGGCAGCACCAGGACCAGCACCCCGGCGCGCAGCAGGTCGCGCTCGCCGAGGACGAAGGCGCAGATGATCGCGGTCACGCCCGCGGCCACGAAGGACCGCCCGCGGGTGGTGAGGCCGGCCAGCGCTCGTCTCAAAGATCACTTCCTGGGGGAGGGGACCGGCAGGCGGTGCACCAGGTCGGTGACGACCTGCTCGGGACGGCGCCGCTCCACCTGCGCCTCCGCGGTCGGCAGCAGCCGGTGCGCGAGGACGGGGACGGCGAGGTCCTGGACGTCGTCGGGGACCACGTAGTCGCGGTCGTCGAGCGCCGCGTACGCCCGCGCCGCCCGCACCAGGTGCAGGGTGGCCCGCGGCGAGGCGCCGAGCCGCAGCTCGGGGTGGCCGCGGGTGGCGGTGACCAGGTCGATGGCGTACTGCTTGACGGCCTGCGCGACATGCTGGTGGCGCACCACCTCGATCAGGTCGCGGACGTCGGCGGCGTGCGCGACCGGGGTGAGCCGGTCCAGCGGGGACGACTGGCCGTGCACTTCCAGCATCTCCAGCTCGGCGGACGGGTCGGGATAGCCCATCGAGATCCGGGCGGTGAAACGGTCCCGCTGCGCCTCGGGCAGCGGGTAGGTGCCCTCCATCTCCACCGGGTTCTGGGTGGAGATCACCATGAACGGGCGCTCCAGGCCGTAGGTGGTGCCGTCCACCGTGACCTGGCGCTCCTCCATGCACTCCAGCAGCGCCGACTGGGTCTTCGGGGACGCTCGGTTGATCTCGTCGCCGACCACGATGTTGGCGAACACCGGGCCCGGCTTGAACTCGAACTCGCGCAGCTCCTGGTTGTAGGCGCTCACCCCGGTGATGTCGCTGGGGAGCAGGTCGGGCGTGAACTGCACGCGCCGCACCGAGCAGTCGACCGAGCGCGCGAGCGCCTTGGCGAGCATGGTCTTGCCGACGCCGGGGACGTCCTCGATCAGCAGGTGCCCCTCGGCGAGCAGGACGGTCAGCGCGAGCCGCACCACCGAGGGCTTGCCCTCGATCACCGACTCCACCGCGTCCCTGATCTTGTTGGCGACCTGGGCGAGGCCGTCGAGTCCGCGCCCCGCCGCCGGGCGGCCCGTTCCGCCGCGCGGCACGGGGCGGGGTGAAGCCGGGGGGTCGGTCTCCATGAACGACTCGCCGTGCGTGCCTACTGCCACCAAACCCTCCTCAGCCGCCGGCCGCGTGGTGTGCGCGAAGGCCCCAGACGGGGCCCGCCCCGGGACGGGGAGCCGCGTCCCGCGAGCCGCTGCGGCGCTCGTGTAAACCCGCCCAACCGACAGTACGTCGTCGGGACGCTCGCCGCGATGTTCATGGGGAACGGGAGCCCCATTGTGCTTCAGGAGGCGGGGGGTCTGGGGGGTCGCCCCCAGAATGACGCGTGCTTCAGGAGGCGGAGGGTCTGGGGGTCCGCCCCCCAGCGGTCCGCCACTTCGCTCCACACGGGGCCAGAAGGCCGCCATCTCTGGCGTCCGGGACGTTCTGGATCGTCCTGCCAGAATCGCGCTCGGCGAGGGCGCGCGGAGGGGGGCCCAGCGCACCCCACTCCGCTCCACCCGTCCTGACCTGCGATTTTCCTGAAGATCTCGGCGCCGGGCAGGTGTTTTCCTTGTTGACGGTGGGGAAGAGTGGAGTAGAGTGGGGCGCCGTGGGGAGCAGTAGCGCCCCATGCGGCGCGGGGAGGTGGGGCCGGTGTTCCTCGGCACCCATTCACCGCGTCTCGACGACAAGGGACGACTGTTCCTGCCGGCGAAGTATCGCGAGGAGCTGTCGGGGGGATTGGTGATCACGAAGGGCCAGGAACGCTGCCTGTACGTCTTCCCCATGGCGGAGTTCCAGCGGATTACCGAGGCTCTGCGTGCCGCGCCGGTCACCGAGAGGGCAGTCCGCGCCTACGGCCGGGTCTTCTTCGCCAGTGCGTCCGACGAGGTCCCCGACAAGCAGGGCCGCGTCACCATTCCGCCGCCGCTGCGCAAGTACGCGGGCCTCACCCGCGACTGCACGGTCATCGGCGCCAACACGCGTCTGGAGATCTGGGACGCGCAGGCCTGGGAGTCCTACCTGGAGCAGGAGGAGCAGGCGTTCTCCGACGTCTCCGAGGAGGTGTTGCCAGGGATCCTCTGAGAAACGACTCGTCGGTCCGTTGACCGGCACTGGCCCACGTTCGGCCAGGTCTCCAGCCGCTCTCCGAGCCAGCTGGCGCAGCTTCCCCGGTGCCAGACGGCGACCCCCCGCGCACAACGCGGTGATCTTCCTCTAGGGCAGCGGATGGGGACCTGGCCGGGCGAGGCCGCCGCCGGGGGTGTGGGGGTCGTCCCCGCAGGTGACAGGTCCGGTCCGGCGATGCCACACAGTCCGCGAGCGAGGTGGCAGCACCAGGGGGTGGAACCATGGACGTGGGAGACCACGCGGCCGAGGCCGGTCACGTACCGGTCATGCTCGGTCGCGTCCTGGCACTCCTCGCCCCCGCCGTGGAGCCGGCCACCGGCCGCGACCCCGTGTACCTCGACGCCACCCTCGGCATGGGCGGCCACGCCGAGGCGATGCTGCGGGCCCACCCGCGGCTGCGCCTCATCGGCCTCGACCGCGACCCCACCGCGCTGGAGCGCTCCGCCGCGCGCCTCGCCCCGTTCGGCGACCGGGTGGCGCTGGAGCACGCCGTCTACGACGAGATCCCCGAGGTCCTCGACCGGCTCGGCGTCCCCGCGGTGGACGCGGTGCTGTTCGACCTCGGCGTCTCCTCCCCGCAGCTCGACGAGGCCGACCGCGGCTTCGCCTACTCCTACGACGCCCCGCTCGACATGCGGATGGACCGTACTCAGGGCCTCACCGCCGCCGAGGTGGTCAACAGCTACCCCGCCGGGGAGCTCGCCCGGATCCTGCGCGCCTACGGCGAGGAGCGCTTCGCCCAGCGGATCGCCTCGGCGATCGTCCGCGAGCGCGAGCGCACCCCGCTCGACTCCACCCGGCGCCTCGCCGACCTGGTGCGCACCTCCATCCCGGCCGCGACCCGCCGCACCGGCGGCAACCCGGCCAAGCGCACCTTCCAGGCGCTGCGCATCGAGGTGAACGGCGAGCTCGACATCTGGCGCCGGGCGCTGCCCGCCGCGCTCGGCGTCCTCCCGGCCGGCGGCCGGGTCGTCGTCCTCAGCTACCACTCCCTGGAGGACCGCATCACCAAGCAGGTCCTCGCCGCGCAGGCCGCCGACACCACCCCGCCGGACCTGCCCTTCCCGCTGCCCGAGCACGAGCCGAGGTTCCGGCTCCTGACGCGCGGGGCGGAGCTGCCGTCCGACGAGGAGACCACGACCAACCCACGGGCCGGATCGGTGCGGATGCGCGCCGCCGAGCGGGTCCGGGAGGCGACATGACCACGACGACCAGACGACCGCCGGGCTCCGCGCCGCAGCCCAGGGCCCGCCCGGACCGCAAGACCGGCGAGCGGTCCCGCGGCTCCGGCGACGACGCGCCCGCCAAGGCGCCGAAGAAGAAGGCACCGGAACGGCCCGGCGCGCCGTCCGGCTCGGCCGTCCCGGCGAGGGAGGCCGAGCCCAAGCCGAACGCGCCCACGACCGGTGCGCCCAAGACCGGGAAGGGCCCCGGCAAGGGCAAGCCGCCCGGCAGGCCCGCGTCCGGCAAGGGCGCGTCGGCGACGACCACGACCGCGAAGCCGGCGCGCGGCGCGGGGACGGCGGCCCCCAAGGGCGCGCCCGCGAAGGACGCCAAGGCCGCGCCCGCGAAGGGCCGGCCGGCGAGGGCGCGCAAGGAGCGCCAGAGCGTCGTGCAGGCGCCGCCGCGCGCCCCGTTCGTGCTGCTCATCATGGGGTTGCTCGGAGGCGCGCTGGTGAGCCTGCTCCTGCTCAACACCGTCCTGGCGAAGGACGCGTTCACCCTGACCCGGCTCCAGCAGAGCAACAAGATGCTGGAGCAGCAGCGCCAGGCGTACCAGGAGGAGATCGCCCGCGAGGACTCGCCCGCATCGCTCGACCGCAAGGCCAGGGCACTCGGCTTGAAGCCGCGCGAGGGCGTCGCATTCGTCGACTCCGACACCGGCCGGACCACGGGCGGCACGATCCGTCCGGTGCCGCACTCGGCGGCCGCGTCGGCGGGCGCCGCGAGCGTGCTCGGCATCCCCGGCACCGTGGTACCCGGCGATGGAGTCCCGCAGGCCGCCGCCGCCCGCCCGCCTGCGCGGGGCAACGGGACGCCCGGCCAGGGCACCGGTGCTCCGGCCAGCGGCGCCCGGCAGGGAACCGGGGCGCCGTGAGGGCCCGGGGGCAGGTGGCGCGGTGACGGAGCGGCCGGGACGCGGGACCGCCGGGCCTCCGCCCGGCCGCAAACGCGGCTCCCAGGGGCGCGGCTCCCGGGGGTCGGCCGGGCGGGACGAGAAGAGCGGCCCGGGCGCGGCGCGCGCGTCCGGGCCGCTCTTCTCGTCC
>NZ_SMKU01000580.1 GCF_004349215.1 Actinomadura rubrisoli
GGTCACGGGGTGGGCAGGCCCAGGCCCGTCTGGGCGGCCATGAACGCGAGCGTGTCGGCCGTCAGGGCGACCGAGCGGCTCACCGACCGGGCGGCGTGGCCCACCTCGGCCTCGTTGCGCATCAGGATCGGCGCGTCCGAGGCGGTCGCGTGCTGGAGCGCGGCGCAGAACTTGCGGGCGTGCAGCGGGTCCACGCGGGTGTCGCTGCCGAACGTCGTGAACAGCGTGGCCGGGTAGGCGGTCCCGGCGTGGACGTTGTGGTACGGGGAGTAGGCGAGGAGCCAGCCGAGTTCCTCGGGGTCGTCGGCCGTCCCGTACTCGTCGTTCCAGGTCTGCCCCAGGCCGAACCGCTCGTAGCGCACCATGTCCAGGAGCGGGGCCGAGCAGACGACCGCGCGGTAGAGGTCGGGCCGCTGGGTGAGAGCGGCGCCGACCAGCAGGCCGCCGTTGGACCCGCCGGAGATCGCCAGCTGGGACGGGGTGGTGAGGCCGTCCGCGACGAGCTTCTCGGCGGCGGCGTGGAAGTCGTCGAAGACGTTCTGCTTGTGCTCCCGCATGCCCGCGCGGTGCCACTCCTCGCCCTCCTCCGACCCGCCGCGCAGGTTCGCGACCGCGTACACGCCGCCCGCCTCCACCCAGGCGAGGATGCCGGCGGAGTAGGCGGGGGTGAGCGGGATGTTGAAGCCGCCGTACCCGTACAGGACGGCCGGGCGCGGCCCCGAGGAGCCCGGAAGCGACGACACCAGCATCCGGACCTCGGTGCCGTCCCGCGAGGTGTAGGCGACCTGGCGGGTCTCGATCTCGGGGACCTCGACCGTGCCCGGTGCGGAGGCCCACAGCGTCGTCTCCCCGGTGCGCGCGTCGTAGCGCAGGACCGAGGACGGGGTGACGTTGTCGGCGTAGCCGAACCATGCCTCGTGCCCGCCCTCGGGACGCTCGATGATCCCGCCGATCGAGCCGAGGCCGGGCATGGGGATCGCGCCGAGCCGCTCCCCGGTGGCCAGGTCGTGCACGGTGATCTCGCTGATCGCGTGCCGCGTCCACCCGGCGAGCAGGACGGGCCGCTCCAGTTCGGCGGAGTCCAGGATCGCGAAGTCGCCGAGGACGGCCTCGGGGTCCTGCGGGACCAGGTCGCGCCACGTCCCGTAGGACGGGTCGGACGGGTCGGCCACGCACAGCCGCGAGCGCGGCGCGTCCCGGTCGGTGAAGATGTAGGCGCGCCCGTCGCGGCCCACCAGGATGCCGGTCGCGGCGTCCACGCCCTCCTGGACGGCGCGCATCGCGGGCCGCGCGGGCGAGGATGCCGACAGGTCCGCGATCCACAGGTCGTTGCGCGGGGAGGTGCCCTGGGCGGAGGAGATCGTCAGCCAGCGGCCGTCCTGGCTGACGTCGACGCCGTAGTAGTTGGTCTTGTCCCGGCCCTCACCGAAGATCATGACGTCGTGGGTGTCGGGCTCGGTGCCGACCCGGTGCAGGTAGACGCGCCGGTGGTACTGCTCCTCGCCCTGCGGGACGGCCCGCGCGGGCAGGCGGCGGGCGTAGTAGAACGCCTCCCCGCCGGGCAGCCAGGCCACCGACGACTCGCGCGTCCGGTCGATGGGCCCGTCCACCCGCTCGCCCGTGGCGATGTCGATCACGTACAGCAGCGACTCCTCGTCGCCGCCCGTCGACACCTTGTAGGCGAGGAGGCGGCCCTCGCGGTCGGGCTGCCAGCCGTCGAGGGTCGTGGTGCCGTCCGGGTCGAGCGCCACGGGGTCCACCAGGACGCGCTCGGTGCCGTCCGGGCCGACGGTGTAGAGCACCGGATGCTCCTGCTCGGCCGTCCGGCGCGTGAAGAACCGCCGCTCGCCCCTCCACACGGGCGAGCCGACGCTCCCGGCCCCGAGCAGCTCGCCGAGCCGCCGCCGCAGCCCCTCGCGCCCGGGCAGGGCGTCCGCGACCTTGTGGAAGAGTTCGTCCTGGGCGGCGAGCCACGCCCTGGTCTCGTCGCTGTCGGCGTCCTCCAGCCAGCGGTACGGGTCGGCGACCCGGTGACCGTGGAGGTCCTCGACGATGTCCTGGCGCGGCGCGGGCGGGTACGGCGTTCCGGTCATGGGATGAACTGTATTGGCCGTTGCGGTTCACCCGCTCCGATCCGCCCGCCGGACGCCCGCAGCGCCGTCCCTGACGCCACTTTGGCAGGTACCGGGCGTGTTTTTGCGTTCGATCAGGCACACGGAGGGGGATTATTGGGGTAGCGAACGGGCTCCTCAGACGCCACACTGATTTCGGGTCGGTTCGCCCCTGAGGAGGACCTCATGGCGGGTGCGCAGGTGCCGGAGACAATAATCGGGCCTCGGTGGGAGGCGCGCTCAGCCGCGCCCGCCGAGGCCAACGGACCACGATGCCCGGCGGAGGGCGTCTGATGCGACAAGTCCTCCTCCTGAACGCGACCTACGAACCACTCACCACGCTCCCGCTTCGGCGAGCGGTCTGCCTCGTGCTTCGGGAGAAGGCGGAGATCGTCCACCACGACACCTCCGGCGCGGTGCTCCACTCGGCCACGATGGCGATCGAGGTCCCGTCGGTGATCCGGCTCCGCCGCTACGTGCGGATCCCGTTCCGGACCCGGGTGCCGCTGACCCGCGCCGCGCTGATGCGCCGCGACAACTTCCGCTGCGTGTACTGCGGCCGCCGCGCCGAGACCATCGACCACGTCCACCCGCGCAGCCGCGGCGGCAAGCACGTCTGGGAGAACTGCGTCGCGTCCTGCATGACCTGCAACCACCGCAAGGCCGACCGGCTCCTGGAGGAACTGGGCTGGACGCTCAGCATCACCCCCGGCGTGCCCCGGGGCGCCCACTGGCGGCTCATCGGGATCGTCCACGACGGCGACCCCCAGTGGGCGGCGTACGTGTCGGAACCGGCCGCCTGACCGTATCCTGGTCGCGTGCCACGCTATGACTACCGCTGCCGCGCCTGCGGGTCGACCTTCGAGGTCTCCCGCCCGATGATCAACGCCTCGGACCCGGCGCCCTGCCCCCACGGCCACGACGACACGGTCAAGCTGCTCTCCACGGTCGCCGTCACCGGCACCGGCCGGGCCGGCTCCCCCCGTCCCCAGC
>NZ_SMKU01000581.1 GCF_004349215.1 Actinomadura rubrisoli
CCCCTCTCCCCGGAGCCCGAGGACACCGCCCCGAGGCCGCGCCCGGGTCCCTATCCCGGCGACGTCCACGTGGCGGGCAGAACCGTGCCCGGCCGGCCGGTCGATCCGCCCGCTGATCCGCCCGCTGATCCGCCCGTCGATCCGCCGCCCGTCGATCCGCCGCCCGTCGATCCGCTGCCCGTCGATCCGCCGTCCGTTGGTTCGCCGCCCGCCGGGCCGGCCGACTCCGGGAGCGGCTTCGCGGCCGACGACCCTCTGGGGACGTCCGACTGGGTGCACGTCCCCCAAACCTCTCGTCCCGAGCCCATGGAGGGGCCGCCGCCGCCCTTGCCAGAAGAGGATTCTTGGCCGGAGCCACCGCCTTCGACCGAGCCTTCGCCCCAGGCGGTTCCGCCTCCCCGGGAGCCACCCTCCTTTGGCACGGCTCCGGCGGACGAGCCGTCGTCGTCGTGGGCGCCATATACAGCGGACGAGCCGACATCACCTGAACCGCCGGCGCCGTCCGGTGAAGGTGGCTGGAGGGAGCGGCCCGCCTGGATTCCTTCGCGGCCGCCTACGCCGGGGCGTCACAAGCGGCCGGACGATCCGGGAACCACGGTCCCCGATCCGGGGATAGCGATCCCGGACGCCTCGCTCCCCGACCCCGGGGTGGCGGTCCCCGACCCGGGGGCGGCGGTCCCTGACCCGGGGGCGGCGGTCCCCGACGCGGGAACCACCGTCCCCGACCCGGTGGACGAGCCGTTCCTGCCGAGTAAGGGGCTGTCCGTGGCGCCCCCGGGTGGGCGGCAGGAGCAGTGGGCGCCCCGGCTGCCCGAGCGGGGACTGTCGGCGGAGCCTCCGGCGGCGCTTCCCGGGCCGATGGACGATCCCGCACGGCGCAAGGCCCTGGCGGACGCGTTCGTCGCCGAGTTCGTGGGCAGCACCACCTGGCGGGCGACGCTGGCGGTGCTGGAGGGTGCGTTCCCGGGGCTCGGGATGGCGGCGACCCTGTCGCGCCGGACCGACGAGCTCTGGCGCACGATGGAGGGCCTCGACCGTAGGGCAGCGGCGAATCTGGGCCTGCCCGCATGGCTGGACGACGCCGGGATGGTGTTCGACCTGAGCGCGCACCTGAACGTGCGGAGCGCGTCACGCCCTCTCCGTTCGGGGGCTCCTCGCGTGTCGCGGCCGTATGTGGGGGCGTTCGTCATCGACACGCTCGACCCGCTGCGCTATCACCGGGCGGTGGGCGGGCCGCTCGCGCCCCGCGACCTGCCGGGGGAGGGCGCGCTGCCGGTGTCGTCCGCCGGGGCGGGCGAGGGCGACGACAGCGGTGTCGTGATCGTCGCGAACCTGACGTCGGCGGGCGTGCGCGTCCTGGACTCGGCGGCGCTGTGGCGGTACGCGGGGCGCGTGATCACGGGGACGCTGCACGAGGCGGTGCGTCCGGAGACCAAGGCGCGCGCGCGGCGCGCACTACGCGCTCTGAGGCGCGTGGTCTTCGTCGACCCGGATCTCGGTCTCGGGCTGTGCCTCCAGATCGACGCCGCGCGCACACCCAGGTGCCTGCTGGCGTTCAGCGTGGACCGGACGGACGCGGTGGAGCCGCAGTTCGTCCGGCCCTGAACCAGCCGTTGTGACCCTGATCGGTCTTCGTAGCCCTGATCAGTGTTCGTAGCCCTGATCAGTCTTCGGACCGGAGCCAGGACAGGTCGCACTGGAGCTCTTCTGGGAGCTCGCGGAGGTAGCCCGCGAGCTCCCAGGGCTCGGACGGGACGAGGCGCTCCTCGGCGTCCGGAAGCAGGCCGCAGACGAGCGCGCTCGGCGTGCGGACGGCGGTGAACGACCCGAACCGCGCGATGCCGCCGCCGCGCAGGTGCGCGAGCTCGGTGAGCAGCGCGCTCGCACCGGACGGGTCCTGCGGGTCGTAGAGCCCCCGCACGTAGGAGAACAGCTCCTCGGCGAGCGACTCTTGGCGCCGTCCGGAGAGGTAGTACAACGTGCCCCAGTAGGCGCCGTTGGCCGCCTGCGCGGACCGCTGGTCGCGGATGCGGATGCGCAGCCCGTACTCGGCGGCGCACCGCTCGTACGCCTCGGCGAGCAGCGCCTCGGCCTCGCCCTCCTCGCTGAGCAGGATCCCGGTGACGACGCCCTCCTCGCGGTCGAGGCGGTCGAGCATCTCCCGGTGCAGCTCGGCGACGTCGTGCTCCACGGCGTCGAGCGAGCGGGCCAGGGCGCGCTGGGCGTCGCGTTCGAGGTCCAGCCCGGCGAGCTCTCCGGCGATCTCGCCGACCTCCTTCTCCAGCCGCTCCACCCGCCCGGCCGCGGCCTCCAGCCGGTCGAGGATCTGGCCGGAGACGCCCTCGGACGGCGGCTGGGGGATCGGGATGCCGGACGGCGTGTCCGCGGCGGTGACGTCGGCCCTGAGCGCCTCCTGCCGCTTGGACAGCTCGTTCACCTGGTTCCGCAGGTCGCTCAGCTCCGCCTGGGCGCGGGGGAGCCGCTTGTCGGAGGCCAGGTAGAGCTCGCGTCCGGCGATCGCAAGGCAGAGCAGGACCAGGATGACGGTGGTCATGTGGCTCCTCGGGAGGCGGTCTGCGCTCTCGACCCTAACCATCCGCGGCCGCGTTGGCCGAGGGCGCGGCGGATCTCGTCCGAAAGGCCCGGCATTTTCCGGGCCGGTCCGCGGGGTCAGCCGAAGAGGCCGCCCAGCAGGCCGCCGAGGATCTCGCCGACGCCTCCGGCGATCTCTCCGGCCACGTCGCCCGCCACGTCCCCGAGCGCCCCGCCGGCCGCGTCCGCGACGACGTTGCCCGCGACGTTCCCGGCGACATGCCCCGCGACGCCGCCCGCGTACCCGGCGACCGCGTTGCCGAAGGCGTCCACGGGCCCGCCGACGGCGTAACCGGCGACGTTCTGCGCGAACCCGGCCGCGCCGACGGCGGCGTCACCGACGGCGCCGAAGGCCATGCCCCCGGCGATGCCCGCCGCCGCCGCGCCGCCGACCAGCCCGGCCGCCGCTATGCCGTGGCCGTGGTGGCCCCGGTGACCGTGGTAGCCGGGCGGTGCGGGGTGGACATGGGCG
>NZ_SMKU01000582.1 GCF_004349215.1 Actinomadura rubrisoli
CCGCCCGGTCGGGATCCTGATGACGGCGGTGCTCGACCTCGTCCGCGACGAGGAGGACCCCGAGGCAGCGGTCGCCGGGTTCCGCGACGTGATGGCGCCCGGGAGCCATCTGGCCGTGTGCGACTTCCCCGCCGACGCCCTCACCGCCGCCGACCGCGCCGCCGAAGGCGCCGGACGTGGCGCCCTTGGCGATGGCGTCCCAGGTCAAAGGGTCGCCGTGGAGCGCGGCCGTGGCGACCGTGCCGGCCGCGCCGCTGATCGCCTCGGACGCGCCCTCGCGGGCCATGCCCTTGAACATGCTGCCGAGCGCGGTGTCGGCCGGGCCGCCCACGCCGGGGATCTTGTTGATGCCGTGGCCGATGCCGCCGGAGATGGCGCCGCCGATCGCGCCGTCCAGGGTCGCCGAGCCGGTCTTCTTCAGGTCGACGCCGTCGCGGTTGCCCTGCGCGATCTGGACGCCCTGGACGACCAGGTCGAGTCCGCCGCCCTGGAGGGCGCCGAAGGCCGCGCCCTTGAGGACGGAGCCGAGGAAGCGCTGGCCGAGGCGCTCCATCAGCTCCTTGAAGATGGTTCTGGCCGTGACCTGGGCCGCCGCCTCGGCGGCCGGGATGCCCGCCGTGGACGCGCCGAAGGTCGCGAACGCCGCCGCGATCAGGAAGGCGATCTCGATCGCCGTGACGATCAGCAGGGCGATGAACATGTACTTGGCGTACTCGATGTCGAGCGCGCCGCCGTCCATCGACTCGGCGAGCTGGCCGCACGCCTCGGCGAGCTTGGGCAGCATCTGCGGGTCGGTGGAGACCCACTTCTCCCAGTTCTGGCTGAACTTCTCGGCCGCGCCGCTGTCGAGCGTGCCGAGGACGTCGGCGGCGGTGCCCTTGAGCTCGCCGATCAGCTCGTTGACGCCGGTGCCGGCGTCCCGCCAGGCGTCGGCGCACCGGCGCATGGCCGTCTCGTCGCCCTCCGGCCAGTCGGAGCCGACGATCCAGGACAGCCACTTGACCGAATCTGGGATTTCGAGGCCCACGGATCAGCTCACTTCAGCCGGGAGGCGTCCTCGGCCGCCTTGTAGGTCTTGGCCATCTGGTCGACGCCCTTCTTGATGCCGTCGAGGCCCTTGCTGAACTGCGGGAACATCTTCAGGACGCTCTGGCTCGGCTCTCCGTAGCCCTCTTCGAACTGCTTGCCGGTCTCGTCCTGGCCCCAGCACTTGCCCTCGGCGGCGAGCGCCCCGTCCAGCTTCTTGAAGATCGCGTCCAGGTGGGTTGCGCCGGTGTGGAAGCCCTCGCCCGCGCGCTTGAGGGCCTCGGTGTCGACCTCCAGGTAGCCGTCCGCCGTCATCGGGGTAGGATCCCGAGGCGCTCGCGGACGGCGTCGATGTCGTCGGGACGCTCGGGCAGGAGCTTGGCGAGGTCGAAGCCGCTCTCGGCGGCGCCCTCGGGGGCGAGGCCCTGCATGGCGGCGCGCATCTGCTCGGCGACCTGGCTCTGGGCGTCCTTGGACGCCTCCAGGACGGCCTCGGCGAGTTCCTCGGAGCCGAGCCTGCGGTAGACGCGGGGGTCGAACTCCACGCTGGTCAGCCGGCCCTGGCGGTCGACCTTGACCTTGACCATGCCCTCGGCCGCCTCGGCCTCTGCCTCGATGGTCTCCAGCTTGGTCTGCATGTCCTGGATCTGCCGGCGCTTCTCCTGGTAGGTCTGCAGGAGTTCGTCGATATGCGCCTGCCATTCAGCGCGCACAGTGACCCCTCTGTTCGTCGGGAGCTGATCGAGCCCGCGACCGCGCACGATCACAGACAATAGGGATTGATCATTTATATGATTTAACCCGCGCTTTCGCAACCCATTCCCCAGGTTGGGTCCCTTCGCCGCCGGTGTGGAACACTGCGGAAGGCCGTGAACGGGCCCGTGCGCGGACCCGAAGCGAACACCAGGGAGGGCGCGGCGAACGATGCGCAGGAGACCGAGTATCTGCGACGCCTGCGTGCGTCTGCGGCAGAGGGCCAATCCCGAGGCGCGGACGTCGGTCGACACCTGGATTCCCTACTGCGACGCGTTCCCTGAGCGCGTGCCCGGTGAGATCTATGTCGGCGGGTTCGACCACAGGCAGCCATTCGAGGGCGACAACGGGATCCGGTTCGAGTTGCGGCCCGGCGGCGAGAAGGCGCTCGCCGCGTACGAGTCGTCCCTCGCCAGGCGGCGGCAGCGCGCCGAGCGCGAGCAGGGCGGCTGAGCGCGCCGGGACGGGACGGCCGGTGCCGCGCCCGTCCCGCCCGTCCCGTCCGTCCTGTCCCATGGCCGCGCCGGTCATCAGCTCGTGAAGAGCATCGTGTTGGTGATTTCCACGCCCAGTTCGCCGGCGGTGGCGAACACCGAGCCGGTGCGGCCGCCGGTCGGGCCGCCGTGGGACCAGTACGACTGGGCGTAGACGACGTTCGAGCCGCGCGTCCACGTCCGCGTCCAGTATGCCGGGTTGGCGCGGGGCTGCGGGAGCCCGCTGGCGTCGGACGGGGTGAGCAGCTTCGGCCAGCCGCTCTGGTTGGTGACGTTGCTGATGCTGCTCGCGGCGGACGGGCTGGAGAACTTCAGGATCGAGATGACGGTCATGATGTTCTTGGTCGGGCTCGCGTAGACCGCCGAGTACATGCTGCCGATGCACGGGTGCGAGCGCAGGGCCGTCAGCAGCTTGCTGTTCGCGCGGGTGATGCATGACTCGGTGCGGGTCCCGGCGCGGGTGAAGGTGTTGCCCTTCGCGGTCTCCACCGTCACCGACAGCAGGCTGGACGGGTCGGACGTGCTGCGGGTCGGCGACGTCGTCGGGTTCGGCTCGACGGACGGCTCGAACGATTGCGTGCTGAACGGCGAACGCGTGTACGACGGGATCGCGACGGGATCCTTGTCATCGTCTTCGCGCAGCACGACGAACGCGAGCACGCCGACCACCGCCAGGACCCCGACCACGCCGATGATCAGCAGCGGGACCAGCGGGCCCTGGCTGTTATACACATTTGACGCTGCCGACGATAAGG
>NZ_SMKU01000583.1 GCF_004349215.1 Actinomadura rubrisoli
CCCACCCGCCCCGGCCAAGTAGTCGTCATCGCGGGCGAGCCAGAGAACTACCGCACCGCCCGTGACGGCGAATACGCGGTGAAGGCCAGCGCGATGTCCGACGGTGGGTTGGCCGTCGATCCAGCCAACGGGCTGGTGTACTTCCGGGCTCTCGGCAACGACGACCCCCGCGTGCAACGCATCGAGCGAGACGGACGGGTGACCATACTCCGAGTCAAGAACTGGGGGGATCAGGTCGCCATCTTTTCGGATGATCTTTGGATCATGTCGTCGAGCAGGGGTCCGTGGCTTTCGCGAACGACGTTGCCGACCTTGAAGGAAACCGATCTCATAAATGATGAGAACGGGAACATGGTAAAAGTACTCGCCCCGTCGGGCGACCCCTTGCCGTCGAAGGATCTGAAAGGGCTGAGTAAATATTGGAGCGACTCCAGGTTCGTGATCAGGTCTGACGGCGTTCCAATAATAGTGTCGCGCGCCGGCAGCCTCTTCGAAGCCGTAGGACCGAACCGGCTAAAGGAGTGGGAGCCGGAGGGCTATGAGGATGCCCTCCGTGACGTGAGCCAGGATAAGGAACTGCGGCCGAGCGATGTCGTGACCGATGGAAAAGGCGGGATAGTCGTTCTTGCCGCTGGCGGCCTCCTGCGCGTCGCTGGCGACGGCCGCACGCAAGGGGTGAGATTCCGGGCGCCATCCGGAAGTCTTCCCAGTTGGTCCGCAGTTTTGCCGCTCGATAACGGATCCGTCCTCCTGCTGGGAGGAACATCCGCGCTTGAGCCCAGTCCGAGACCTGCCCTCGTCAGGCCAAACGGAAGTATTGAAATACTGTCGTTCGGGGGCCGGCGGGCCTGTGGTGAATTCGATGGTTCCATGGCCGTCATCGCCTCGGCGAACCCAGGTGGTATCGCAAAGATGCCTGATGGCAGTTACGTGATGCACGATGGAGCCTGTGGTCGCGTCTACCGTCTGCGGCTTCCCAATCGCCTCTCTGGTGCACCCGTGTCGGGTAAGTAGAGTTATTGAGGCGGCTTGTTCTGGTTGACGTTGGCCTGCATCTGGGACACGATGAAACGCCCGTTCTGCACTATGCGCTCTCCCGGGGGTGCAAAATTGTGTTCCATTACCGCCTGAATGAGCGCCGGGTTCTTATATCCCGTTATCTGTGCTAGGAGAAGGTTGTCGTCCATGGTGGGGTTGCCGGTGTGGGTCCCCTTGACCATATGGAGTGCGACTGCCAGGTCAACATAGAGCTGATCGGAATAGGTGGCGTACTTGCTGTCGATCCGTTCGAGGTTCTTGTTGAAATCCTTGTATTTGACCTTCTCAAGGGCGAGATCGGTGCCCATGGTGTAGGCATCCGTGGCTCCTGGAATGCTGCCCGCCGGCGTGCTTCCAGCAATGCTACCGCCGATATCGCGAAGTAGTGCCAGATGCTTCTGCGCCTCCTCGTATTGTTTGTTGACGAGTTGCTCGTGCTCCTTGCGTTCCGCGTTGTATCCGGCGATGAGAGTGCCCTCCAGATAACCGGACCTGACGATGGCATCATTGAGGTTGTTGTGCCGTAGGCCCCATGCGAGGAGTTTCTGCCGGTAGGCTTGGGTGTCGACGGCCAGTTGAGTCCAGGCCCGGTCGTCCAGGGCAAAGGTGCGAAGGAACTGCTGCATTTCCGCGCCGCCCATCTGAATGTAGACGCCCCCGGTCGCCTCGTCCGTGTTGGGAAGGCCGGTGCCGCTGCTGGTCTTGTTCGCGTCCGCGATCGCGGGAATGTACATGCGGGTCATCTTCAGGAGGCCGGACCGCAGACCAGTGTCGAACTCGGCGAAGTACTCCTCGCCGGTGTGAGCGAACCAACTGGGGCCGCGGCTGTCGGAGGCCAGGGGGTTGTAGTCGGCGATGCGGCCAGCGTCGAGGAGCTTGTGGGCCTTGGCGCGGCCCTTCTCGTTCCACCAGGCGACGGATTTCATGAGTTCGGCGGCGTTCGTGGCGGCCTCTTCCTCGTGGCCCTTCTCGGGAGTGGTCGCCAGTGCGATGACCGAGCCGGCGGTGGTGCCGCCGTCGGGCCAGTCCGGGGCGACCAGGAGGGACGCGTAGGTTCCGCCGTTGCCGCGGGAGAGCCAGGTCAAAGGTTTGGCCTTGTCCGCGTCCTTGATGGTGAACTCGGACTCTAGTTCCGCGGAGGCCACGGCTCGGGCCGCAGTGAGGTCCTTCTGTTGGGAGATGCGGCCAAGGGCGTTGAGGGCCGGGTCGTATTCGTTCAGCGTCTTGATGTCGGGGTCGCGGCCGAACGACTTGTTGAGGCCCCAGGCGTCCCACCAGCGGCCGTTCGGCTGGTTCGTCACTGAGGAATGGGATTCACCGCTCAGGATCCCGGAAGAGGCGGTGATGGTGTAGGAGGGGTATTTCTGGCGCCAGCGGAGGGCGGCTTTGGCCAGGTCGGCCAGGATGGCGCTGCTCCATTTGACGTTGGGGGCGCTTAGTTTTACCAGGAGGGCCTGGCTGGGCATGTCGGCGCCTGTGGGGCCCAGGGCGTTGGTTACGGCGGTGTGGCTGTTCTTTTTGCGGGACAGGGCTGCCAGGGCTGTGGCTATCTCGCCGACGAGCTTTTTGTCTTCGGGGGTGAGGCGGCCGCCGTGTTGTTGGTGGAGGCGGTGGGCGAGCGTGCCTATGGAGCCGGGGGTCACGCCGTTGAAGAAGGCGTTGAGGTAGCCCTCGTCGTTGGTGTTCGCCTGGAGGGTGCGGATCATTTCGGTGAGGAACCGGGGGGTGAAGGCCGTGGGGTCTTTCAGGTTCTTGTTCAGGGCGGTCGCCTGGAGGCGGCCGAGGTCGGTCATTTCCTTGCGGTCGAAGCGTTCCAGGTCGGGGATCCGGGAGAGGGGGCTGCCGACCAGGAGGGTCGGGTCGGCCTGGTTCTCTGCCAGGGCGTACATGATGCGGGTGCGTGTGCGGGCGGCCTGGTCGCGGCACCAGGCGGCGGTGTGGTCGCAGGCGGCGGTGCTGGGGATGTCGGGGTAGGCG
>NZ_SMKU01000584.1 GCF_004349215.1 Actinomadura rubrisoli
GTATTCGGCGGCGATCCGCAGGGGGCTGGGCTGGGGCCGGTCGGACGGCGGCGCGGACGGGCCGAGCTGGGTGAGGTCCAGGCGGCCCGAGCGCAGGCTCTCCAGCAGCTCCAGGTCCTCCGCCGACACCAGGGCCGCCATGATCTTCCCGCGGCGGGTCAGCGCGACGCGCTCCCCCGTGTAGGCGACCCGGTTCACCAGATCGGCGAACTCCTTGCGTGCCTCCGTGACCGGCTTTTCCACGCTGTTCATCGTATAGCGAACTTCCCTGGTCCCCTCAGGCGAGCGGATGTACGCTTCGCAGTTGTACGTAGTGTACCATCTGTACAGATGATCAAGGGGAGGCTTCATGTTCCGGACACCTGAGAAGGACCGGCCCGAGACCTACATCGGCCGGACGCGCGCCAAGGCCGCCGAGATGCCGCGGCTGGCCGACGCCCAGCTGTTCGAGCGGCTGCTGGCGCAGCGGATCGTGTTCCTCGGCTCGGAGATCGACGACGACGTCGCCAACCGGGTCAACGCGCAGCTGCTGCTGCTGGCCGCCCAGGACGCCCGTCGCGACATCACGATCTACATCAACTCCCCCGGCGGCGTCGTGGACGCCGGGATGGCGATCTACGACATGATGCACTTCGTGCCCAACGACGTCTCCACGGTCGCGATGGGCATGGCCGCCTCCATGGGCCAGACGCTGCTGTGCTCGGGCACGGCGGGCAAGCGGTACGCGCTGCGGCACGCGCGGGTGATGATGCACCAGCCGCACGGCGGGATCGGCGGCACCGCGTCCGACATCAAGATCCAGGCCGAGCAGTCGCTGTACCTCAAGCGGACCCTGGCCGAGCGGACGGCGTTCCACACCGGCCAGCCGCTGGAGCGCATCGAGGCCGACGCCGACCGGGACCGCTGGTTCACCGCCGAGGAGGCCCGCGAGTACGGCATGGTCGACCACGTCATCGACAGCACCGAACGGGTCGGGTCGTGATGCGGTCCGAGGGCCGCTCCATCGTCCCCTCCTTCGTGGAGCGGACCGCCTACGGGGTCAAGGAGACCAACCCCTACAGCAAGCTGTTCGAGGACCGCATCGTCTTCCTGGGCACGCCCGTCGACGACATCAGCGCCAACGACATCACCGCGCAGCTGCTGGCGCTGGAGGGCATGGACCCCGACCGGCCCATCGCCCTGTACATCAACTCGCCGGGCGGGTCGCTGACGGCGATGATGGCCATCCACGACACGATGCAGTACATCCGCCCCGAGATCGAGACGACGTGCGTGGGGCAGGCCGGGTCGGCCGCGGCGATCCTGCTGGCGGCCGGCACGCCCGGCAAGCGCGCCGCGCTGGTGCGCGCCCGGATCCTGCTGCACGAGCCGGCCATCGACGTCTCCCGGGGCCAGTCCAGCGACCTGCAGATCCAGGCCGAGGAGGTGCTGCGCCTGCGCGGGCAGATGGAGGCGATCGTGGCGCGGGCGACCGGCCGCGACGCCGAGACCGTCCGCCGCGACCTGGACCGCGAGCGCTACTTCACCGCCGAGGAGGCCCGCGAGTACGGGCTGATCGACGACGTCATCACCACCCGCCGCTAGCGGCGCGCCGCGGCCCTCCAGGGCGCGGCGGCACGGTGCGGCCGGAAACGGCAGGGTTGGATCCCGCCGTGGACGGGAATCTTGTAGCGGTATCCAGCGTTGGAGAGGGCAAGACCGCAAGCCGTCTGGGAGGCACGTGACGATGGCCGAGCGCGCACTTCGCGGCACCCGACTCGGAGCCACGAGCTACGAGAACGATCGCAACACCGATCTGGCCCCACGGCAAGAGGTGGACTACACCTGCACCAAGGGCCACCGGTTCACCGTGACGCTCGCAGCCGAGGCCGAGGTGCCGATGACCTGGGAATGCCGCAGCTGCGGCGCCACGGCCCTGCGGGTGGACGGCGAGCTCCCCCAGACCAAGAAGGGGAAGCCGCCGCGTACCCACTGGGACATGCTCATGGAGCGCCGGACGCTAGAGGACTTGGAGGAGGTTCTGGCCGAGCGTCTGGAGATCCTGCGCGCGGGGCGCAGGAAGTCCGCATGATCGACTGAGCGCTTCACGGTTCGGGCCCGCACCGCCGCACGGCGGTGCGGGCCCGACCCATGTCAGGACCCGGACACCACGGCCAAGGCCGGATACCGCTACACGATTCCCGCGCGGCCGCCCGGTAGGCGGTCAGCGGGCCTGGCGGGGCAGGACCAGGCCCGTCTCGTAGGCGGCCACGACCGCCTGGACCCGGTCGCGCAGCCCCAGCTTGCGCAGGACGCGGCTGACGTGGGTCTTGACCGTCTCCTCCCCCACCACCAGCCGCGCGGCGATCTCGGCGTTGGTCAGGCCCTCGGCGACCAGGCGCAGCACGTCGGTCTCGCGCGGCGTCAGCACCTCCAGCGACGCCGACGGCGGCCGGGGGCGCAGCCGGGCGAACTCCCCGATGAGGCGCCGGGTGACGGTCGGCGCCAGCAGCGCCTCCCCCGCCGCGACGACCCGGACGGCCTCGAACAGCCGCTCGGCGGTCACGTCCTTCAGCAGGAACCCGCTGGCGCCGGCCACCAGCGCGTCGTAGACGTGCTCGTCCAGGTCGAAGGTGGTCAGCATCAGCACCCGCGGCGCCCCGGACCGCGCGGTGATCCGGCGGGTGGCCTCGATCCCGTCCATCGCCGGCATCCGCACGTCCATCAGGACGACGTCGGGACGGTGCTCGCGGCAGGCCCCGACCGCCGCGGCGCCGTCGCCGGCCGTCGCGACCACCCGGAGGTCGGACTGGGTGCCCAGCAGCGCGCTGAACCCGGCGCGGACGACCTCCTGGTCGTCGGCCACCACGATCCGCACGGGCCCGGGCGCCTCGGGGGCGGCGGTCACGGCAGCGTCCCGCCCTCGTCCGGCGCGCTGGGCAGGGTGGCCTCGACCAGGAACCCGCCGACCGGCCCGGGACCGGTCCGCAGGTCGCCGCCGACCGCCGCGGCGCGCTCACGCATCCCCAGAAGAC
>NZ_SMKU01000585.1 GCF_004349215.1 Actinomadura rubrisoli
CCGCGGGGGTCACCGGGGGACGGGAACGGTCATCTCGATCTCGGTGCCCTCCCCCGGCGCCGAGACGATGGAGACCTCGCCGCCCAGGTCGCGGATCCGGCCGCGGATGGACTGGGCCACGCCGAGCCGCCCGTCCGCCGCGGCCCGGTCGAGACGGTCCGCCGCCATGCCGGGGCCGTCGTCACGGACGCTGACGGTGACCCGCCCGGTGCCGTCGTCCTCCAGCAGCACCCAGGCGCGGGCGCCCTCGCCGCAGTGCCGCCGGACGTTGTCGAGCGCCGCCGCCACCGCCGCCTCGACCTCGCGGGCCGCGTGCTCGGGCAGCGGCACGGCCGTCGCCGGGGTCGAGACGGTCACGGACGTGGACGCGTGGGCGGTCAGCAGCGGCGCCAGGTCCACCTCGCGCCCGGAACCGCCGCCCGGCGCCCGGACGGCGCGGACCGGCGGCCGGGACGGGGACGTCCCGATCAGCGACCGCAGGGCCGCCTCCTGCTCCCCCGCCAGCCGGCCCAGCTCGGCCGCCTCGCCGCCCAGCTCACCGCCGCGCCGCTGCACCATCGCCAGCACCTGGAGCACCGAGTCGTGGATCCGGCGGGCCAGCCGCTCCCGCTCCCGGGTGGCCGACTCCAACTCCACGGCGCGCGCCAGCCGCGCCTCCGCGTCCAGCGCCAGCCTGACCACGTGCCCGACGACCAGGCCCGCGAGGAACAGCAGGACGATCCCGTTGATCGTGACGGTGCCGATCCCCCGGCTCGTCTGGGCGAGCGCGTGCACCAGCAGGTTCGCGACCGCCAGGATCCCCGCGGCGGCGATGCCGAGCCGCCGCCCGCCCGCCACCGCCCAGGACAGGACCGCCGCCGCGACCCACGACACCGGCAGCGTGGGGCGCCCGGCGGCGATGTTGCCCGGCGTCTCCACCCACGCCGTCGCGAGCACGCAGCCCGCCGCGACGGCGACGTCGGCGGCCGGCAGCAGCCGCCCCCGGCGGCGCGGATCGCGGTAGGCGAACACCGTGTAGACCGTCCAGGCCGCCATGACCGCGAGGACGGCCCAGCCGCCCAGCGGGTGCGCGTAGCCGCCGAAATTCTTGGCGATCAGGACCGCCGCGTAGACGAGCGCCAGGCCCCGGTACACCGCGACCGCGCGCCACAGCGCGACCTCCAGGCCCAGCCCACCCGCGCCGGGCTCCCGGTTCCCCTCTGTCACGGTTTCCCGCCGCCTCTCGCCGACCCGCGCCGCCCGGCGCGCTCAGCCGCCGTCGCTCAGGCCGTCGTCGTCCTCGACGGGACGGACGGTCCTGCCCGCCATCTCGGCCTTGACCTCCGCGGCGTACCGGTCGACGTACTCCTGCCCCGACAGCTCCCCGATCGCCCGCATGATCTCATCGGTGATCTCCCGCAGCACCTCCCGGTCCTCCTCGCGTCCGTAGTGGCGGGAGAAGTCGAGGGGCGCGCCGAACCGGACGCCGGGCCTGATCCCGAGCCGCGGGTACGGCCTGCCGGACGGCATCAGCTCGAACGTGTTGATCATCGCCATCGGGATCACCGGGACGCGGGACTTCAGCGCGAGCCGGGCCACGCCCGTCTTGCCGCGGTACAGCCGGTTGTCGGGGGCCCGGGTGCCCTCGGGATAGATCCCGAGCAGCTTGCCCTCCCCCAGGATCCGCAGCCCGGTCCGCAGCGCGGCCTCCGCCGCGGAGCCGCCGGTGCGGTCGACCGGCACCACCCCCACGCCGGTGAAGAACCCCTTGCTGATCAGCCCCTTGATCCCCTTGCCGGTGAAGTACTCGCCCTTGCCGATGAAGTAGATCGGCCGCATCAGCGGCAGCGGCCCGAAGAAGTGGTCGGCGAACGACAGGTGGTTGCTCACCAGCAGCGCCGGACCCCGCTTCGGGACGTTCCCCGCGCCCTGGTTCCGGGGCCACCATCCCAGGTACAGGATGGGCGAGAGGACGATCCTGAGCAGGATCCAGAACCAGAGCATGCCGACACCTTCCTCCGACCGCGTGTGCATGCGGCGAGCATGTCCAAGTCCCCGACCGAGGGGAGATGATGGGACATCTTCGCATCCCAGAGGGGCACCGCCCACACCCCTGCCCGGGTCGGGTCGGCCGCTCCGGCACACCCCGCCGCCGGATGAACGTAGGCTCTGAACGGAAATCTCAATCGGGTGTGCCCGAGGGCTTGTCCCGGACGGCGCAGCGAATACCGTGGGACACACCTTTCGGGTGTCCGGTGGTGCCGCCGCGCACCGCCGGTGCCGCCGGGAACACGTCAATGGGGGAGCGGAGGCCGTCATGCCGGTGCTGTCGGTCACGCCGGAGTCGTCGAAGGAGCCGGCCCCGTGAATCGCCGTGGCAATGGACTGTCAGCCGACACCTACGCCCCACTGGTCGACCTCGCCCCGCATCTCGCCGACGCGATGCTGGCGGCGCTCGGCGAGGCGGGCGTCGCCGCCTACGCGGCCTCGCCGTCCGACCTGGCCGACCTGTCCGACCTCGCCGGGGAGCCCGCGTCCGGCGACGCCCTGGACCGGCTGTACGTGGACGTCGACATGAAGCCGACCGCCGAGGGCATCCTGCGGGCCCACCTGGCCCGGCTGCGCGACGCGTCCGCCCGCGGCCCCGACACCGAGCGCCCCGAGACCGACCTGGCCGAACCCGCCACCTCGCACGAACCCCAGCGCGAGACCCAGCACGAGACCAAGCACGACGGGCAGCGCGCCCGCGACGAGGGCGACTCCCCCGCCGAGGACGGCGACACCCCCGCCGGCCCCGGCGAACGCGACGAGGACGCCATCTGGGCCGAGATCGTCGCCGGCTTCGACACCACCCACGACGGCGACGTCGTCCCCTGGCCCGACCAGGAGAACATCGAGGAGCCCGCCGAACCGCCCCGCGAGGGCGACGACCGCGCCGGACGCCTCCCCCGCGCCCGCGTGATCAAGACGACCGACGCCCCCGAGTTCCCGCCGGACGACGACGGGGAGGGCCACTA
>NZ_SMKU01000586.1 GCF_004349215.1 Actinomadura rubrisoli
CGATCATCCCGCTGCCCCCTCGATGACCCCCGCCCGCAGCCAGAGCCGCCGCGTCGAGTGCGGGTCCAACCGGAGCGCGGTTCCGTTCTCCACCGCCGCCGCGAGCCCGTCGGTCGGGTATCCGGCGAACGGTTCGAGCCCCACTACGTACGCGCGGCCCCACCACGGGTGGCCCGCGGTCGCGCCGAGTTCCTGCCAGAGCCACAGGTGCGGCAGGACGGACACGTCCCAGCGCACGCGCATCCCGAGGCCCGCCGCCGGATCGACCACCTCGTACCGGCCTTCGCGCAGGTCGGTGAGGTAGACGATCTCGCTGGGCGCACCGTAGTCCGGGACGACGCCGAGATCGACCACCGCGTCCGGTCCGCCCTCCGGGTCGCCGGACGGGACGTCCGGCCAGTCGTAGGGCCCGCCCGCGCGCACACGGCGGCCGAGCGGATTGATCGCGGTCTCGTGCGGGACGACCCGCGTCCCCGCCGGGAGCCTGATCCGGTGCCCGGGACGCAGGAACGGCGCGCCGAACACGATGTGGTGGCCCCACATCACCTCCAGGACGACCCCGGACTCGTTCGCCAGTTCCTCCTCGACGATCAGCTCGGCCTCGCCGGACCGGAGCCGGAACGTCTTGGTCAGCCGCAGCGGCAGCCGCCTGCCCCGCACGGTGAGCCGCACCGCGACCTCGCGCGCGTCGTCGGTGACGATGTCGGCGTCCCACGGCAGCCCCGCGACCTCGCCGTGCTGGGCGAGCGCCGCGCCCCGGTAGGTGCCGGGCGCGCCGCCGTTGGGCAGGACCTCCTGCCAGCCGCCCTCGTAGTGGTCGAGGAACGCGGCGGTGTCGTCGGCGGCGCCCCCGGCCACGTCCCGGGGGTTGCGCAGGCCGTTCGGCGACAGCCAGACGAAGTCCATGTCGCGCGGCTTGAAGCAGAACTCGGCGATGTCGCCGCCCTTGCCGGCCAGGACGGTGACGCGCAGCAGCTCGTTCTCCAGCACCAGGGCGCGCAGGCCCGCCCAGGTGATCTCGTGGACGCGGGCGCCCCAGTTGCGGGCGGGGCGGTGCCGTCGATACGTCATCGGCGGGCCGGTCAGGTCCAGCTCTCCGCGCCCCGGAAGGCGAAATGCTCCCCCGGCACGTACCGGGGGCGCGGCCGGTAGGTGTTCACGCCCGCCTCGCCGCGCAGCAGCAGCGCCGAGGGCCACGGCTCCTCGGTGATCCGGGTCGAGGTCGGGATGTAGCGGATGGTCAGGCCGCAGCGCCGGTAGGGCGAGTCGTTGGCGTTGCTCCCGTGCATGATGTTCGGGTGGTGGACCTCGACGTCGCCGGGCTCCAGGACGAGGTCCACGGCGCGCGACTCGTCCACGCCGACGGCGCTCTCCACGCCGAAGACCGCCCCGGCGTCCTCCCGCTCCCTGGTCTCGTGCAGTTCCTGCCGGTGGCTGCCCGGGACGACGCGCAGGCAGCCGTTCTCCGGCGTCGAGCGGTCGACGGCGAGCCACAGCGTCACGACGCGCATCGGGTCCAGCGGCCAGAACGCGCCGTCCTGGTGCCAGAGCACCGCCTTGCCGGTGAACGGCGGCTTGGAGATGTAGGCGGACGCGAAGAGCGCGATATCGGGTCCGACGAACCTCTCGGCCACGTCCAGCAGCCGGTCGTCCGACACCAGCCGCACCCAGAACGGGTCCTTGGCGACCAGCTCGGTGGACAGGTCCTCGCCGGTACTGTCCGGGTGCCTGGCCTGGAGCCAGCGGACGTGCTGGTCCGCCTCGGCGATCAGCTCGGCGTCCAGCACGTCCCTGAAGATCGCGTATCCGTCGGCGTCGTAGCCCCGCATCGGGTCCTCGTGCATTGCGGCCCTTCCGTCAGCCGTTCCCTCGTTCATGTGAACCGCGGCACACGAAGTCTTAGTCATTAGATCACTTGTTGTCTAGATGTATCGTCGCCCTATTGCGGACATCGCGGACGCCCCCGAGCAGAGGAGCCGCCCATGAAGCGCGCTGGACAAGGTGACACGCTGGTAGCGCGCCGGACCGGAAGGACCGGAGCCGAGGGAACGGCCGGAGGGGCCGCACGGCCCGCCCGCGTCGCCCTGATCGGCGAGTGCATGATCGAGCTGAGCCATGTGGCGCCGGACCGGCTCGCCGTCGCCTACGCGGGCGACGCGTTCAACGTGGCCGCCTACCTGGCCCGGAGCGCGCCGCCGGGGACCGTGGACGCCCAGTTCGTCTCGCTCGTCGGCGACGACCCCTACAGCGCCGAGATGCGGGCCGCCTGGGCCGCCCGCGGGGTGGGCTCCGCGCACTCCCGCGCCGTCCCGGGCGGGAAGGCCGGGCTCTACCTCATCCGCACCGACGACGACGGCGAGCGGACGTTCCACTACTACCGGTCGCGGTCGGCGGCCCGTGGCCTGTTCGGGCCCGGCCACCCCGCCGAGATCGACGACGCCGTCGCCGACCACGACCTGGTCTACCTGTCCGGGATCACGCTGTCGGTCCTCGGCGCCGCCGCGCGGGCCAGGCTGCTGGACGTCCTGGACGAGACCCGGCGGCGCGGCGGGCTGGTCGCCTTCGACGGCAACTACCGTCCCGCCGGCTGGCCGTCCCCGGCGGCCGCCGCGTCCGCCATGGGCGCCGTGCTCGCCCGCACCGACATCGCGCTGCCCACGCTGGACGACGAGCGCGCCGTCTTCGGGGACACCGGTGCCGCCGACGCGGTCCGCCGGCTCCGCGCCGCCGGGGTCGGCGAGATCGCGGTCAAGCTCGGCGCCCGCGGCTGCGTGATCGCCGACAGGACGGGCGAGGAGGCGGTCCCGGCCGTCCCCGGCGTGCGCGTGGTCGACACCACGGCGGCGGGCGACGCCTTCAACGGCGGCTACCTCGCGGCCCGGCTCGGCGGGGCCGGCCGGCGCGCGGCGGCCGAGGCCGCGAGCGCCCTCGCGGCCCGGGTCATCGGCCACCGCGGGGCGTTCCCGCCGCCCGACGAGGCCCCTCCCGGCC
>NZ_SMKU01000587.1 GCF_004349215.1 Actinomadura rubrisoli
GGGCCAGGTGTAGGGGGCGGGGGGCCGCCGCCGCGCTGGGTCGGGTCCAAGTTGTGGCAGCTGCGGTAGTGCGTGGTCGTCGTCGGCGGGATCGTGCTGGAGTCCGTCTGGGTCCAGCGGGTGTGGACGACCTTCGGCGTGACGTTCGGGTCGTTCGGCTCGGGCAGGAAGTCGATCCGCTCGATCGTGATCCTGGTGTTGTTCGAGTGGATCCGCTCAAGGTGCCTCTCGAACGCGCCCCGCCAGCCCGTTGAGGGGGTGACGTCCCCGCCGCTGTTGCCGCGGTTGGTCGGGCTCCACTGCGGGAAGTAGTTGATCCGCTCGCCGGGGCCGCGGGCCTCGTGGGGGAAGATGTGGCCGCCGTCGAAGCGGCCCGGCGAGTACTCGTCCGTGGCGCCGATGTGGCCGACCCTGCCCTGGACGGTCGTGTTGCGCTGCTGTCCGCTTCCGTGTGGCGTGTCGTAGTCGGGTTGCCCGCTGGCCGACTGCGGCTGGCCGTTCGCGTCGGTGTGGAAGAGGAAAGTGCCCGGCCGGACGCCGCCGCTTCCGAAATCGCCGGTGCGCGTGGCGGCCGGTGGGTCAAGGGGAGCCGCCGGGTCGTTGGTCCGGAAACGGTCGTGCGGCTCGACCAGGTAATGCGTGTTCGGACGCGGGACGTTGTAGTCGGTGACCGTCCGGTTGGTGTCGCCGAGTTCGGGGTTGAACCCGTCCTGGCGGTTGCCGTACCAGGTGCGGACGTGCGTGACCTGGTGTTCGCCGTCCGTCCAGAAGACCCCGTGCAGTTCGCCGTTCGGGCCCCGTACCTCGATGCGGGAGTTCGCGGGCAGGTCATTGCGGGCGCTGAAGGGGCCGTGCTCGTTGACGTCATACGTGCCGGGCCAGCGCACCGGGTTCGCGTCGGACGGTGGGTCGAACCTTGTGGCCGCCGGGGCCATGCCCTCGTCCGTCCCATTGTGCGGGACGGCGGTGTAGGTGTGCGGCTCGTCGAACCCCAGCTCGATCCTGTGCGTGACACCCGGCCTGGGGTGCGTCAGATCGACGTTCTCGTTGGGGTCGACGACCCGGGCACCCGGTTCCGGCGCGGGGTTCGTGATGTGGGTGACCTGGCCGTTGCCGTCGGTGTAGGCAACGCTGCGGGTGACGCTCTGGCCGTCGGGACCCTCTTCCAGCACCGTGTAGCGGGTATTGCGGTCCAGGCCGGTCTGATCCACCAGCCGCTGGTCCGGGTCGAGCGTGATGGTCGCTTCGTCGGTGTGGCGCGGGGGATTCCAATCCGCCTGCTGGTGGGGCATGCCTCGCGGCCCTGAGGTGTCCTCCTGGCGTGGCGTGCCGCTCTCCGGGGTCGCGTCCGCGTCGTCCGAAGCGCCGGAGCGTCGGAAGGCCGGCTGGTCGTCGCCGGTGCGCGGGTGGCTCCCGCCCTGGGCAGGGTCGCCCTCGCCGGTACGTGGTTCGGCCGTGCGCGGCTGGCCGTCCTCGCCGTTACGCGGCTGGTCCTCGCCGCTACGTGGCTGTTCCTGGGTGGGGCGCGGCTGGCCGTCTTCGCCGCGCGGTCCGCCCTCGTCCGGAGGCGGTTGCTCTTCGGTGTGGTGCGGCTGACCCTCGTCGTGGGGGGTCTGCGTGGGGTCGGCAGTGTTCTCGCCGCCTGGCGAGGTCTCCGGCGTGCCCGGCGTCTCGGTTTCGTGGGGGGTCGCGTCCGGAGACTCGTTCTCCGGGGTGTTGGTGCCGGGGGTTTCTGGCTCGGGCGTGGCCGTGTCGGAGGCGGGCGTGTTCGTGTCCGGAGTTTCGGGTTCGGGGGTGCTTGGGGTTGGTGTTTCGGTGTCAGGGGTGCCCGTGTCCGGGGTTTCGTTCTGGTGTGGGGGCGTGCCCGGGGTGCCCTCGTTCGAGGTGTTGGGAGTCGCGTTCTGCGCGTCCGCGCCCAGGTGGCGGTCCATGACCTCGCCGACGGCACGCGCGAGCGCGCCTGGGTTCTCCGCCAGGCGGTACTCGGCGAACGCCTCCGCGAGCATTTCGTGCGGGGTGGTGGCGCCGTAGGTGGAGAGGGCGTCGTCGACCCGCTGCGTCGTGTCGGGATCGTGTGGCTGCGTCGCGTCGTAGGGGACGCCGAGGGCGTCGGAGACGGCCTGGTTCAGGTCGGCCAGCATGTGGGGGTCGTTCAGGAGCTGCTGGCCGAGCTGGTGCCCGAACTCGTGGGTGAAGACGCCTTCCGTGGAGCCTCCGCCGGGCACGGTGAAGCCGCTCGCCTCCTCTTCGGCGCCCTCCGAAGAGCGGTCGGCGTTGTCGGCGAACGGTGCGTCGCTGATGTGGATGCCCGGGTTCTCGCCGAGCGTGGCATAGGCGAGGGTGTCCTCCTCACCGGGGCCGAGCGTCTGGCTGACGTCCTCGGAACCGATGTGGTTGAGCTGCCGCATCGTCCCGGGATAGTCGGCCGAGAGCTGCCGGATCGCGTTGTTGATCTCGCGCAGGGCGGCCGGGTCGATCGGGTTGGACGTGAAGTCCACCGTGGGCGCGTCGTCCCCGAACTGGTCGAGGATGTCGCGGGTCTCTTGCTCGGCGTCCGCGAGGTCCTTCGCCGGGTCGCCGTCCGCGGTTCCGTCGTGGTCGCCCGCGCCGTCGTCCTCGCTGGGGCCGTCGTTGTCCTGCTGGGCGGGATCCGCTGGGTCGGCATCCTCGGTGGTGCCGTCCTGCTCAGGGGTGGCGTCGTTTGGCTGGTCGGCGTCCTCGCGGCGGACGACGCCCTGGTCGTCGACGTTCTCGACGGGGGCGCGGTTCGGGTCCTCATCGAAGAGGCCCGGTTCGTCCTTGGGCCGGCCGCCGTCCTGCTCGGTCGGGGTCTGCTGGTGCTCGGACGGGGGGTCGCCCTGCTGGTCGGACGGGGTGTGAGGCTGCTGCTCGGAGCCGCTGTTCTCCTGCGGAGTGGGCGTCGTCGATTCCGGCTTGGGGGTGTTCCCGTTCTCCGACGGTGTGCGGGGGGTGGTGCCGGAGGGGGCCT
>NZ_SMKU01000588.1 GCF_004349215.1 Actinomadura rubrisoli
CCTGGGCCCCGGTGCCGCCCCCCTGGACCGCCTGCGCGCGTTCCTGCACGCCCTGGCCGACCGCACCGACGCCCAGGCCGACCTGCTGCTGATGGCCGAGGCCGACCCGCCCGACGCCCGTTTCCGGGACGGCTCGTACGGGCTCTACCAGCGGCACCTGGCCCTGCTCATCGCCAGGATCCGTCCGGACGCCGACGCCGCCTACCTGGCCGACGCCCTCCTGGCACCCCTGGCGGCCAACCTCTTCGTCCACCAGCGCCGCGCGCGCGCCATGCCCATCGAGCGGATCAAGGCGGGCCTGGACGACCTCCTGGCCGGCCTCGGCACACCGCCGCGCCCAGGGCGACCGGAATCTTCACCGTGAGGCCCCTTATGGGAACGGCGCCGCCCCGTCAGACTGGGGGCGTGAACGACTTCGATCTGCTCGTCCTCGGTTCGGGGCCCGGTGGCCAGCGCGCGGCCATCGCCGCCGCCAAGCTCGGTCGGCGGGTCGCGATCGTCGACCGCCGCGACATGATGGGCGGCGTCTGCATCAACACCGGGACGATCCCGTCCAAGACCCTCCGCGAGGCCGTCCTGTACCTGACGGGGCTCAGCCAGCGAGAGCTGTACGGGCAGAGCTACCGGGTCAAGGAAGAGATCACGGTCGCCGACCTCGGAATGCGCACCCAGCACGTCATCGGCCGCGAGGTCGACGTCGTCCGCAGCCAGCTCGCCCGCAACCACGTCACCGTCATCCCGGGAACGGGCCGGTTCGTGGAGCCGAACGCCGTCACCGTGCACGGCGGCCGGGACCGCGAGCAGAAGATCACCGCCGACCGCATCGTGATCGCGACCGGTACGCGCCCCGCCCGTCCGGACGCCGTCGCGTTCGACGAGCAGACGGTGATCGACTCCGACGGCATCATGGGCCTGGACCGCGTCCCCGAGACCATGGTCGTGGTCGGCGCCGGCGTGATCGGCATCGAGTACGCCTCGATGTTCGCCGCGCTCGGCACCAAGGTCACCGTCGTCGAGCGGCGCGAGCGGATGCTGGACTTCTGCGACCTGGAGATCATCGAGGCCCTCAAGTACCACCTGCGCGACCTCGCGGTCACCTTCCGGTTCGGCGAGACGGTCGCCTCGGTCGAGCGGATGGCCCGCGGCGCGCTGACCGTCCTGGAGAGCGGCAAGCGCATCCCCGCCGACACCGTCATGTACTCGGCCGGACGGCACGGCATGACCGGCGAGCTCGACCTGGAGGCCGCCGGGCTCGCCGCCGACCACCGCGGGCGGATCAAGGTCGACGAGAACTACCGCACCGAGGTCCCGCACATCTACGCGGTCGGCGACGTGATCGGCTTCCCGTCCCTCGCCGCGACCTCGATGGAGCAGGGCCGCCTCGCCGCCCACCACGCCTGCGGCGAGCCCGTCCAGGAGATCCACGAGCTCCAGCCGATCGGGATCTACACGATCCCCGAGATCAGCTTCGTCGGGCGCACCGAGGACGCCCTCACCGAGGCCAAGGTCCCGTTCGAGGTCGGCGTGTCCCGCTACCGCGAGCTGGCCCGCGGCCAGATCATCGGCGACTCCTACGGCATGCTCAAGCTCCTGGTGTCCCCCGAGGACCGCTCACTGCTCGGCGTCCACGTCTTCGGCACGGGCGCCACCGAGCTCGTCCACATCGGGCAGACCGTCATGGGCTGCGGCGGGACGGTCGACTACCTGGTCAACGCGGTGTTCAACTACCCCACACTCGCGGAATCCTACAAGGTCGCGGCCCTGGACGCGATGAACAAGATGCGCCACATCGCCCGCCTCACCGAGTGATCACGACGGCCAGAGCAGGTTCTCCAACTCGGCGTCGATGTCGATGAACTCGGTCTCCTGCCCGGCCGGGACGGCCTGGTAGGTACGGTGCAGGAAGTCGGCGAGGGGCGTCAGGGGCACCTCGAACAGGGCGTTGCCGAACGGGGACGACAGCGCGATGTTCAGCGAGGCGTCGTCGTCCGGCGCGGCGGGCCAGACCTCGACATCGCCGTCTCCGACCTTGCGCACGATGCCGACGGTGAGCAGCTCCCGGGCGAAGATCCACTCCACCGGCTCGTCGTCGCCGACGTAGAAGGCCATGCGGATGGCGTACGGGTCGTCCGCCGCGTACTCCAGCCCGGCGAGCAGAGGCACGGTCGTGCGGTCGGGCACGACGAGACGGAGGCCCAGCTCCGCTGAGACGGTGGTGCTGCTGTTCATGGCCATTCCTTCATACGTCGGTACCGCTGGCTCGCGGGTCGTCCGGTGAGTGCTTCTCTTCCCCCTCACGGATGTCCCCGCGATCTATGACGCCTAACTGCCGGAACTCGACCGAACATTCCGCCGCCCCCGGCCTGTGTGATCTATCTCACCCTCACAAAAGTATCCCCTGACCTGGGCAAAAGCGGATCATTCGGTACGTGTCACCCCGCGACGTGTGTAACGATCTAGGAAGTACCCCAGCCCTGCTGGAACGATCCAGCCCCCATCGCCCCGACGTCCTGCCTTAGGGTAAATCTGTGGCAATAAATCATGAAAAGGACGCGCCGCCGGCGGACGAGCCGGGGCCCTTCCAACGGTTCCGCGAAACCCTCCGCCGCAACGCGATCCTCAACACGGCCTGGCGGATCGGCGTCTTCACCGTCGGCGCGACCGTCCTCGTCGGCGGCCTGGTGATGATGGTCACCCCCGGCCCCGGCATCGTCGGCATCGTCGTCGGCCTCGCCATCCTCGCCACCGAGTTCGCCTGGGCCCAGCGCGCCCTCCACCGCGCCAAGCAGGCCGCGGAACGCGCCAAGGAGAAGGCCCTCGACCCCCGCAAGAAGCGCCGCAACACCATCCTCGCGATCATCGGCGGCCTCCTCGGCGGCGCCGCCGTCATCGCCTACCTGGTGATCTACAGCTTCACCCTGCCCTGGAACATCGACGACCCCACCTTCTGGAACTGACGCAGGACACTGCCACCCACCCACCC
>NZ_SMKU01000589.1 GCF_004349215.1 Actinomadura rubrisoli
AAAACTCAAGCAGTTCCGCGCCATCGCCGCACGGTACGACAAACTGGCCAGCCGCTACCGCAGCGGCCTGCTACTGGCCAGCCTCATCCTCTGGCTCCGCCACCACGAGTTGTCAGACACCACCTAGGGACCTCTACTTCGCGAGCACGGAGATGATGGCGGCGGCGCCGGCCAGGAGCGCGCCGGCGGAGGTGACCGGCATCGCGTACCGCCACCGGTCCGCGGCCCGCAACCGGGCCTCCTGGTCCGCGTCGCGTCCGGTGAGGTCGTCAAGGCGGGCGTCCGCCTTGACGCGCGCGCTCTCCAGTTGCCGGACGCGCAGCTCGTGGTCGGCGACCTGGGCGACGACGTTGGCGTGCTGGGAGATCAGCACGTCCAGCTTGGTGTCGATGGAGGCGAACTGCTCCTGGGGGTCCACGCCGGTCGTCATCCGGTGAGGTTCTGCCATGGAGGCAAGTATGGGGAACAATGGGGACAAGGGCAAGGGTCGCCTTGAAGGTTGTGGGGAATAGTGTCCGGGGTTGCGGGTAGAATGTGGGACGTGTGCGGCACTCTGGCTTGCTTGGAGGTGGGGATTGCCTGGCTCTGACCGGGGGATCGTCCGCCGTCGCGTGGAAGTTCCCCATCGTTCCCGGCATGATGGAGGTATGAACCGCGATCTTGAGAGAGTCGCGCGCCTGATTGCGGCCCGTCGAGGTGAGCTCGGCCTGACCCAGGAAGAGGTCGCCGAACGCGCGGAGGTCGACAGGAAGACGATCTACAACCTGGAGGCGGCCGAACGATGGCCGCAGGCCAAGACGCGGAGCCGTATCGAACGTGCGTTGCGGTGGTATCCGGGTGACCTTCAGCGCGCGGCCGAGGGCCAGGACCCGGTGGACTACGACGCCTCGCCGCCCGAACGGAATCTGTTGGCTAATCTCGTCCAGGCCCGAATGGCGGAACTGGACCTGACGTGGGGTGATGTTGCCCGGGACGCCGCGCTGTCGGAGGCCGAGCTTCGCCAACTGCGCGTCCGGTGGCTGCCTGTGGGCGAGGTTGCGCAAGGGCTGGATCGGGCGATGCGCTGGGAGCCTGGCAGCGTCGCGTCCATGGTCGCCGGTCAGACGGGGCTCCAGCGAAGGGGCGTGGCGCTGAAAGTGCTGGACCGGCTCTCGACCGCCGAGCCGGCCCCGGACGCGGTGGATGACGGCCGTCCCGCTGAGAACCTGGTGTCCAAGCTTCCGCGGCCGGTGCGGCAGGTGCTAGAGGGTGGCCAGGTTGAGCACTGGCACATGGTGGACGTCAGCTCCCCGGGTTCCGACGACGTCATCATGGTCATGTGGGTCGGCCCGAAACCGGAGGACGTCGACCAGGTCCGCCGCGACTTCGCCCAGCATCGCCTCCGTCGGCGGGCCGTGCGCGACGTGGCCATCGCCCAGCAGGACAAGTGGGACGAGATCATCGCGGGCGAGCAGGTCAGGGATGGTGAGGACGAGCGGACCGGCGGAGACGCATCGGTGGAGGAGGTGGGCGAGGACCAATCTAACGGCGCCCTTGACTCCGGCTAGGTTCCGAGTTGCTTGTTTCCGGCGGTCGCGAGGCTACCGAAAATAGGTTCTTTGTCCTTTTTGGTCAAAGCTATGGCGCGGCGGGACCGAAACATGGTCTTGTGGCTCTCCGATACCTGTGACTCTCCGGGGGAGAACACGACGTTGGAGTCGCCGATGCCGTCGACTGTCCGTTTCGTTCCTGATCGCGTGAACCTGCCCTACGGTGTTCCTGTCCATCTGGACATCCAGCCGGACGGCCTCATCATGGTCGAGGTCAGCCGCAAGATGAACCTCACCGACATCTGTGCCGCGTTCACCTGGTACGGCACCCGGACCATGAACAGCAGTCTGTGGTCCCACCGCACCGCCATCGGCCCGCTCAGCGTCCTCTACATCACCGACGCCACCCTCCCGCGTGACAAGCCGGTGGAGTACGCGGGAGGGGACGGCCCCGCGACCGTCCGGATCCGCGCGGGTCTCGGCCTCGATGAGGCCCTCGGACGCCTCATGCCGAAGCTGTCGGCGGGGGTGAACGAGTTCTGGCGCCTGTCGCTGTCCCGGCTGGATTCGCGGTGCCGCGTCTGCGGGATGCCCCTCGATGAGGACGGCCTGTGTTTCGCCTGCTAGCCGGGTCGGGCGCGGCCGAGCGGACACCCCGCTGTCCCCGCGGCCGCCTCGTGGCGGACGGAGTTGTGGGCGGGGGGTCATATCTTTGGGTGCTGTGGTGGTGAATATGGAGATGCCGCTCTCCGGCGGGGACGTGACGGAGGGCGTTGTTCGGGTCGGGGACACGGTGCGGAGGCCGTTGCGGGCGCACAGTGCGGCGGTGCACGGGTTGCTTGGGCATCTGGAGCGGGTCGGATTCGAGGCGCCCCGGGTGCTCGGGGTCGATGAGCGGGGACGGGAGGTCCTCAGTTGGGTGCCGGGGGAGGCGGCGCATCGGCCGCTGCCGGGGTATGCGGTGACCGACGGGGCACTTGAGGGCGTTGGACGGTTGCTGCGGCGCTACCACGAGGCCGTTGCGACCTATGAGGCGCCGGAGGACGCGCCCTGGGACCTGGAGGCGTCCAATCTCGACGGGGCACCGGAGATCATCGGGCACTGCGACGTGACGCCGGAGAACGTGGTCTTCCGGGACGGGGCGCCGGCCGCGCTCATCGACTTCGATCTGGCGCGGCCCACGACGCGGTTGTACGACGTGGTGACGGCATTGCGGCACTGGGGTCCGATCGCCGACCCGGGGGACCGGGACGCGTTGCTGTACCACGTCGATGTGGGACGGCGGCTGCGGGTGTTCTGCGACGCGTACGGGTTGGACCGCGACGAGCGGCGCGAGGTGCTGCCGGCGGCGCGGGTGAGGTTCGAGCGGTCGTACGAGGCGATGCGGGCGCGGGCCAAGCGCGGGGGCGGG
>NZ_SMKU01000058.1 GCF_004349215.1 Actinomadura rubrisoli
GGATGGGGCCTTTGCCGCTGGTGAGGGCGTTGATGGCCTGGACGGCGTCGTGGAGGGTGTCGGCGCGGACGAGGCGGAGGCCGTCGGGGCGGGCGCTGAGGGCGTCGGAGCAGTTGTCCTTGGGGGTGAGGAAGACGGTGGCTCCGGCGCGGCGGGCGGCGACCATTTTCTGCTGGATGCCGCCGATGGGGCCGACCTTGCCTTCGGGGGTGATGGTGCCGGTGCCGGCGATGAACTTGCCTGCGGTGAGGGGGCCGGGGGTGAGCTTGTCGACGATGGCGAGGGAGAACATGAGGCCGGCGCTGGGGCCGCCGACGTCGCCGACGCTGATGTCGATCTTGAAGGGGAACTTGTAGTCGTCGGCGAGGACGACGCCGACGACGGCGCGCTTGCCGGTGGGGTCGGCGACGGTGGTGAGGGTCTGCTTCTCTTCCTTGCCGGCGCGCTTGAGGGTGAGGGTGACGGGGGCGCCGATCTTGCGTTTGGCCATGGTGCCGGTGATCTGGGAGACGCTGGTGACCTTGGCGCCGTCGAGGGCGGTGATCTCGTCGCCGGGCTTGAGGCGGCCGTCGGCGGGCTTGCCCTTCTGGACGCCGTCGACGACGACCTGGGTGCTGATGGGGATGCCGAGTTCGTGGAGGGCGGCGGCTTCGGCGCTCTGCTGGGAGTCCCGCATCTGGCGGGTGTTCTCCTGGTCGACCTGCTTCTGCGACTCGTTCTTCGGGAAGATCGTCTCTTCGGGGACGATGGCGGTGTCGCCGGCGAGCCAGCCGCGCAGGGCGGTGAACAGGTCGATGCGGCCGCCGGGGCCGCCGCGGTAGGTGACGGTGGTGAAGTTGAGGTGGCCTGCGTCGGGGTAGACCTGGCGGCCTTCGATCCGGACGAGCGGCTGGCCTTTGTCGTTGGTGCCGAGGGTGTTGCTCGTCGGCCCGGGCATCAGCGCGACGTACGGCACGGGCATGAGGGAGCCGACGAGGGCCAGTGCGAGGACGAGCACGCTCGCGACGGTGAGCGTGGCGGCACGACGAGACATGGCGGAAACTCTATGCGGCGCGGGGGGCTCAGCAGGCCCCGACCCACTCGTCGTCGCCGCCCGCGAAGGTCTGGTGCTTCCAGATCGGCACGTTGGCCTTGAGGTCGTCGATGAGCCGCCGGCAGGCTTCGAACGCTTCGGCGCGGTGGGGGCCGGACGCGGCGACGACGACGGCGAGGTCGCCGATCCGCAGGTCGCCGACGCGGTGGACGGCGGCGAGGGCGGTGACGGGGAGGTCGGCGGCGACCTTGTCCATGACGGCGCGGAGCTCCCGTTCGACGGTGGGGTGGGCGCTGTAGGACAGGGCGCTGACGGCGCGGGCGTGGTCGTGGTCGCGGACGGTGCCGACGAAGAGGGCGGTGCCGCCGGCGGCGGGGTCGCCGACGGCGGCGAACACCTCGTCCACCGACAGGGGCGTCTCGCGGACGCCGATGAGCCGGATGACGTCCGGGGTCCCGCCGTCGGCGCTGTCTTCGCTCACGTCCCGCAGGTTACCCTTCCGGCGGTTTGCGGGGCTCGTCCGGTTCGAAGGTGGCGGCGAGGGCCTCGGCGAGGGCGGGGACGAGGTCGGGGCCGGCGAGGACCTCGTCGGCGGCGTCGTGGCGGCGCAGCCGCAGGGCGGAGTGGCGGGCGCCGTCGCGCAGGACGCCGACGATCATGCGGACGTCCTCGCGGCGGGGGTGGGCGGCGGCGTACGCGGCGGCCTCCGCCTCGTCCTCGGGGATCTCCTCCTCGACCTCGGGCGGGAGGACGACCCGCTCGATGACGAGGGCGCAGCCTTCGACCGAGTCCGGCCACGCGATGGCGGCGAGCGCGTCCTCCACGGCGGCCTGTTCGGGCAGTGCGGGCTGTTCGAGGGCGGCGAGGGTGTCGCCGCCGGGCGGCAACCCGAGCTGATCGGCCAGTTCGGGTTCGGCGCGGCGCAGTTCGGTGCTGCGGACGAGCGCGTAGAGGCAGGGGGCGGCGTCCCATTCCTGCTGGGCCCAGTGACGTTCGAGGTCGAGCACGACCTCTTCCAGAAGACTCACGGGGCCATCTTTCCCTCAATCAGCACGGGGAAGTGCGGGAACCCCCGGCCCAGTCGGTAAGTTGCATACACAGCACCGGCGGGCCGCCGGTGGGGGCGATCTCGATCGGAGGGGGCCTTGTCCTTCCGGACTCCCGGCTTCGGGCGTCGGCTCGGAAGCGGGCGGACCCGGCTGGTGCTACCTGTTCTCGTGGCGCTGGCCGCAGTTCTGATCGCCTACATGGTGTTCACGTCCATCTATACGAACCTGCTGTGGTACCGGTCGGTCGGTTTCTCAGAGGTGTACACGACGCAGCTCCAGGCGAAGGTGGTGCTGTTCTTCGGCTCGGGGCTGTTCATGGCCCTGGTGGTGGGCGCGAACGTCGTGGTCGCCTACCGGCTGCGGCCGGCGTACCGGCCGCTGTCGGTGGAGCAGCAGGGCCTGGAGCGCTACCGGTCGGTCATCGATCCGCGCCGCAAGCTGATCGCCGTGGTGATGCTGGGGCTGCTGGCCGTCCTGACCGGTTCGTCGGTGGCGGGGCAGTGGCCGGTGTGGCTGGCGTTCCTCAATCGGACGCCGTTCCACGTGGTCGATCCGCAGTTCCACAAGGACGTGTCGTTCTACGTCTTCACGTATCCGTTCCTGCGGCTGCTCCTCGGTGTGATCTTCGCGACGGTGATCCTGTCGTTCGTGGCCGCGTTGATGGTGCACTACCTGTACGGGGGGCTGCGGCTGCAAGGCCCCGGCGACAAGGCCAGTCCGCCCACGCGCGCCCACCTGTCGGTGCTGGCGGGGCTGTTCGTGTTGCTGAAGGCGTTCGCCTACTGGTTCGACCGTTACGGGCTGGTGCATTCCGAGCGGGGCGTGTCGACCGGCGCGTCCTATACCGATGTCAACGCGCTGCTGCCCGCCAAGACGATCCTGGCGGTCATCGCGCTGATCTGCGCCGCGATGTTCGTCAGCAACCTGCTGCGGCGCGGCATGATGCTGCCCGGCGTGGGGTTCACGCTGCTGGTGCTATCGGCGATCCTGCTCGGCGGCCTCTACCCGCTGCTGATCCAGCAGTTTCAGGTGAAGCCGGACGAGCTGGCCAAGGAGCGCGCGTTCATCCAGCGCAACATCGAGTTCACCCGCAAGGCGTACGGGGTGGACAAGGCGAGTGTCGTCCCGTACGGGACGCAGCCGGTGACCGACAAGAAGAAGCTGCAAGAGGAGTCGGACCGGCAGCGGCAGGACGGCGTGCGGCTCCTCGACCCGAACGTGGTGGGCGAGACGTTCCAGCAACTCCAGCGCATCCGGCCGTTCTACAAGTTCCCGGACACGCTGGACGTGGACCGCTACACGGTCGACGGCCGCACCATCGACACGGTGGTGGGGCTGCGCGAGGTGTCAGGGGCGCCGTCGGGGCAGCACAGCTGGGTGAAGGACCGGATGGTCTACACGCACGGCTACGGGTTCGTGTCCGCCTACGGCGACCGGTTCACCTCCCGGGGGGTGCCCGAGTTCATCACCAAGAGCATGCCGGTCGCGCCGGACGAGAAGATCAAGGTGGCGCGGCCGGAGATCTACTTCGGGGAGCGGTCTCCGCGCTACTCGGTGGTGGGCGGCCGCGGGCAGCAGGAGCTGGACTACCCGGACAACAGCAAGGCGGGCCAGCGGAGCAGCACCTATACCGGGGAGGGCGGCGTCGCGATCGACTCGTTCTTCCGCAAGCTGCTGTACTCGACGAAGTTCCAGGACAAGAACCTCCTGCTGTCGGGCGCGATCAAGAAGGACGCCAAGATCCTCTACAACCGGACGCCGCGGGAGATGGTGCACCGCGCGGCGCCCTGGCTGACGCTGGACGGCGACCCGTACCCGGCGGTGGTGGGCGGGCGCATCGTGTGGATCGTGGACGGCTACACGGCGTCCAGCGGCTACCCGTACGCGGAGCAGACGAGCCTCGGCGAGGCGACCCGCGACACGATCACCGACACGCGGTCGGCGGTGGCGCAGCAGGCCAACGACCACATCAACTACATGCGCAACGCGGTGAAGGCCACGGTCGACGCCTATGACGGCACGGTCCACCTGTACCAGTGGGACACCGAGGACCCGATCACCAAGACGTGGATGAAGGTGTTCAAGGGCACCGTCCAGCCGCGTTCCTCGATCCCGCCGGAGCTGGAGGCCCACTTCCGCTACCCGCAGGACCTGTTCAAGGTGCAGCGGAAGATCCTGTCGAAGTACCACGTGACGGACCCGGCGGCGTTCTTCAGCGGTGAGGGCTTCTGGGAGGTGCCGGAGGATCCGGGCGCCAAGGGCAAGCGGCAGCCGCCCTACTACCAGAGCCTGCGGACGCCGGGCGCACCGGCGACGAACTTCTCGCTGACGACGGTGTTCAACCCGCGCGGCAACGGGCAGCTCGCGGCGTTCATGTCGGTGTCGTGCACGCCCGGCCCCGGCTACGGGAAGATCGAGATCCTGCAGATGCCCCGCAACGCCCAGCCGGCGGGCCCGGGACAGGTGCAGAGTTCGTTCGAGACCGATTCGCAGGTGAAGAACGACCTGTTCGCGCTGAGACAGGGCGGCACCAAGACGGTGCCGGGCAATCTCCTGACGATCCCGTTCGCGGGCGGGCTGCTGTACGTCGAGCCGATGTACGCCAAGACGGCCGGCGGGTCGGAGCAGCAGCCGTATCCGTTCCTCGGGAAGGTGCTGGTGCAGTTCGGCGACAGCATCACGGCCGCCAACTCGCTGAGGGAGGCGCTGAACCAGATCCTGGGCGGCGCGGGCGGCCCGGCGGCGACGACGCCGGGCGGGAAGCTGAGCCCGGAGGCGCAGAAGGCGGTCGGCGAGCTCCAGCGGGCCGTGGACGCCTACGAGAAGGCGCAGCGCGAGGGCAACTATCCCGCGATGGGCGAGGCGTGGAAGCAGATCAAGGATGCGCGGGACGCCCTGGCGGCGGCGCAGCAGGCCAAGCCGCCGGCGGCTCCGGCGCCGTCGGGATCGCCCTCCCCCTCCCCCTCGCCGTCCGCCTCGCCGAGCGCCACACCGCCGCGGGACTGACCCTCCGCCCCAGGCCGGCCCAGGGCCCCGGCCTGGGGCGGGAGGATCAGCGGCGGCGCTTGCGGGCGCGCCGGATCGCGGCGGCCGCGCCGATCGCGGCGACGGTGGCGCCCGCCGCGGTGGCCATGGTGGCCTCCTTGCCGCCGACGCGGCGGCCGACGACGGCGTGCCGTCCCGCCGTCTCCTCCATCAGGACGCGCAGCGCGGTGGCGTTGTCGTATTGCGGCTTCCAGCCGGCGGCGCGCAGCCGGGCGCAGTCCACCACCCACGGGTAGGCGACGTAGTGCAGGTCGGTGGCGGGCGCCGGGGTCATGCCGAGCCGGTGCAGGCGCTGCGCCATGCCGAAGGTGAGGGCGGCGGGCAGCTCGAAGCTGCGCTTCCCGGTGATCTCGCTCACCTCCTCGGGGCCGAGCCACCCCTCGCAGCCGACCGCGACGGGCCCGGCCACGTTCTGGACGACGACGACCTCCAGGGCGGACGCCAGGTCCTCGACGTGGCAGAACTGCCAGCCGGGCGTGCTGCCCTTGACCGACAGCAGCCGCGGCGCCTCGAAGTGCCGGGTGACGACGGTGTCGACCCCCGGCCCGACCAGCGCGGCGGGACGGACGACGGTGATCTCCAGGCCGGGATGGGTGACCGGCGTGTTCACGGCCAGCTCCTCCATCTCCAGGTAGTCGCCGGCGATGCTGGCGTTGGCCTCGGCGAGCAGCGGCGCGTCCTCGTCCAGCGGCACCGCGTTGTCCGGCCCGGCCCCGTACACCATGGCGCTGGTGACGAGGACCACACGGCGGACGCGGGCGGCGGCAGCGGCGGTCACGACCGTCTGGGCGCCGCGGACGTTGTGGGTGCGGCGCTCGCGCGGGTCGGCGTCCGGGGACCGTTCGAGGTCCAGGTTGACGATCATGTCCACGTCGGAGAGCCGGTTGGACAGCAGCGGATCCCGGATGTCCACGACACGCCACGTCGCCCCGGGGACGTCGCCTCGGTGCCCGTCGATGGCGACGACCTTGCGGATCTCTGCCCGTTCGGCGAGCCGGGCGGCCAGCAGCCGCCCCGCCCCGGAGGCCGCCCCGGTAACGGCGACGACCGGGCCCTTGCTACGCCGAGGGCGAACCTTGCCCGTTGCCACGGGGGTGCCCCCTTCCTTGTGTACGCGACCTTGCCGGGACCGGCTAACGTTGCGGATATGAGCCCATCATGCATCCCAGGGGCAAACCGATGAGTGATCCCTTCGGCTTCAACCGTCCCGGCGACGGAGATGACGACCGGCCCCAGGATCCATTCAAGGGCATGGGCGGCGACATGGCGCAGTTCGCCGACATGCTGCACCGCTTCGCCGACATGATCGGCGGCCAGGGCGCCCTCGGCACGGGCGGTCCCCTGAACTGGGACCTGGCCAAGAACATCGCCCGGCACGCGGTGGTCGAGCAGGGCGACCCGTCGATCGTGGACGTCGAGCGGCGCCAGGTCGAGGAGGCGCTGCGGCTGGCCGACCTGTGGCTGGACGAGGGCACGACGCTGCCCGCCGGCATCCGGACGCCGCAGGCGTGGAGCCGGTCGGAGTGGATCGAGCAGACGCTGCCGGTGTGGGCGAAGGTGTGCGACCCGATCGCGTCCCGCATGGTCGAGTCGATGGGCGGGGCGCTCGGCGGCGGGGAGATGCCCGCCGACATGCAGGCGATGGCCGGTCCGCTGATCGGGATGGTCAAGCAGATGGCGGGGGCGATGGTCGGCGGCCAGGCCGGGCAGGCGCTCGGCGCCCTGGCCCGCGAGGTCACCGGCTCCGCCGACGTGGGGCTGCCGCTGGCGCCGGACGGCGTCGGAGCGCTGCTGCCCGCCGGCGTCGAGGAGTTCGGCTCGGGTCTGGAGGTGTCCGGCGACGAGGTGCGCCTGTACCTGGCGCTGCGCGAGGCCGCCCACCAGCGGCTGTTCTCGCACGTCCCGTGGCTGCGCGCGCACCTGCTGGGCGCGGTCGAGGAGTACGCGCGCGGCATCACCGTCGACCTGTCGGGCATCGAGCAGGCCGTGCAGGGGCTCGACCTGAGCAATCCGGAGGCCATCCAGGAGGCGCTGGGCGGGGAGATCCAGCTCCAGCCGGAGGAGACCCCGCGGCAGAAGGCGGCGCTGGCCCGCCTGGAGACCACACTGGCGCTGGTCGAGGGCTGGGTCGACACCGTCGTCAACGAGGTCGCCGAGGGGCGGCTGCCCGGCTCGGTGAAGCTGGCCGAGGCGGTGCGGCGCCGCCGCGCCACCGGCGGCCCCGCCGAGCGGACGTTCGCGACGCTGGTCGGCCTGGAGCTGCGGCCCCGCAGGCTGCGCGAGGCCGCCGCGCTGTGGCGGACGCTCACCCAGGTGCGCGGCACCTCCGGCCGGGACGCGATCTGGGAGCACCCCGACCTGCTGCCGACGGCCGGCGACCTGGACGACCCCGACGGGTTCGTCCACGGCCGGGACGAGATCGAGGGCCTGTCCGACCTGGACCTGTCCAAGCTCACCCGGAGCCCCGAGGACGAGACCGTCCCGGAGGAGGGCAAGCCGGACGACAAGAACGACCTGAACGAGGACGGCGAGGGCGACGAGGGGCCCCGCCCATGAGCCGGGCGCACGCGCACCACGTCAACGGCTGCCGGTACGAGCCGGGCTCGTGCGCGAACGTGATCAGGCGGCGGATCGCGCGGGCGAGCCTGTGCTGGCAGCGGCCGAGCGACCAGGAGCGGCGGCGCCGCCGCCCCGCCAACTCCCGCTACCCGCGCATCGGCCGCGCGTGACGGTGGCGCCCGGCAGTCGGCCCGCGGCCCCGGAGCCCCCGGAGGCTTCCGGGCCGCCGATCTATGCCGACGCGGTCCGGGTGCTGCGCGGCTGGTCTGCCCCGGACGCCGATCAGGAGCGGGTACGGCTGGAGTTCCTGCGCCATCTGGAGGAGCACCCGGCGGACGGGCTGTGGCGGGAGTGCGCCGCCGGGCACCTCACCGCGAGCACCGCCGTCCTGGACGCGTCCCGGTCGCGGGTGCTGCTGACGCTGCACGCCAAGATCAAGGCGTGGCTCCAGCTCGGCGGGCACTGCGAGCCCGCCGACCGCACGCTCGCCGGGGCGGCGCTGCGGGAGGCGACGGAGGAGTCGGGGATCGCGGGGCTGCGGCTGCTGCCGGGGCCCGTCCAGCTCGACCGGCACGCGGTGCGCTGCCACCCCCAGGGGACGTGGCATCTGGACGTCCAGTACGTCGCGATCGCCCCGCAGGACGCGCGCCACGCGGTCAGCGACGAGTCCGACGATCTCGCCTGGTTTCCCGTGGACGCCCTGCCGGAGACGTCCGACGACGTGGTCCGCGCGCTGGTGGCCCGTGCCCGCGGCCTCAGGTGCTGAGCGGGTGCCCTTCGAGCAGCGGATGCCCGCCGAGCAGGGCGCGGGTGCTGTCCCAGCCCTCCAGCCCGGGATCGAGGAACCGCAGGTCGCCGGCGGTGCGGAGCCGGTGCCAGCCGGGGCCCTGCGGCACCAGGCCGGGGCGCGGGGCGGCGTCGCGCAGCCGGGCCAGCGCGTCCGGGCCGTCGAGATCGGCGCGGTCGGCGGCCTCGGCGAGCCATCCGGGGAGCGGCAGCCGCGCGGCGAGGGCGACCAGCCCGTGCCCGCGCGCGGCCTGGCAGACGGCGGCCGGGGCCTCGCCCAGGGCGCGGAACAGCTTGCCGATCAGCAGCGGCGGCAGGTCGGGGGCGTCCGCCGCGACCAGGGCGGCCTCCCGCGCGCCGAGGGCGTGCAGCGCCGCGAACGCGTCCGCCGGGGTGCCCGCCCGGACGATCGCGGTGCCCGGCCAGGTGACGGCCTCGGCGTCCGGCTGGTCGGGCGGGTCCAGGACGAGGGCGGGCGTCACCAGCTCCAGTCCGGCGACGACCTCGTAGGCGTCCTCAAGGAGGGCGAGCCGGAACGCGTCCGGGTCGATGCCGGGCGGCGGACCCGGAGCGCGGGCGGGAGCCGAGACGACCGCGGCGTAGCGGGTCGCGGCTCCGGTCACCCTGCGGCCTCGTGGGGGAACTCGTCCCCGGGGTGCAGGCCGTCGACACGGTGGAGGTCCTCAGGCGGGGCGGCGTCGTCGGGGGCGTCGGCCTCCAGCGGCAGGTGGGCGGCCGCGGCGACGCCCTCCAGGTACCCGCGCGCCCGGTCGGCCTTGGGGTAGTTGCCCACCAGCTCCCAGAAGTCGGCGCCGTGCCCCGGGATGAGCAGGTGCGCCAGCTCGTGCACCAGGACGTAGTCGACGACCCAGGCGGGCATGCCGCGCAGCCGCGTGGACAGCCTGATCGTGCCGTCGTCGGGTGTGCACGAGCCCCAGCGGGTGCGCTGGTTGGCGACCCAGCGGACGCTGACGGGGTCGGCGCGGCCGTCCAGATAGCGGCGGGAGAGCTCGTGGGCGCGCGACTGGAGGTCGGCGTCGGAGGGGCGCCGGCGGCGCTCCCTTTCCTCAAGCCGTTCCAGGATGGTGGCGATCCACTGCTCTTCTTCTGCCTTGCTGAGCCTGGAGGGAACCATCACCACCACCTTGTCCCCGTCGCGGTAGGCGGACACGGTGCGCCGGCGTCTGCTGCTGCGGCGGACCTCAACGTTAGGGGGCACGCCAGAACCGTACCCAAAAATTTGCGTCCTCCACAGGGGGTGTTTGACGTTACCCCAGGTCAACCCACATGTTTTTCACGATCCCCCCAGGGTTTCCACAAACTCCGCCGACCTTCCTTGGGCGGCGTCAGGATGGGACGGCCCCGCTCTCCGGTGAAACACCGAGCGCGCTTCTCCCCTCGCGCGCGGCGCCTTCCCGGACGTCCTTTGAGGCCATCATGATCGGTTGCGCGGACGATTCCCCTCGCGCCGGGGGTCCGAACCGCGCGCGCACGCGCGCACCGTCCGCACCCGGCGTGAGAAAGCGCACACTTACCACGTTCGCCCAGGTGGGGCGGGCGTGAAGTGTCGGTGTCCAGGATTGGTTACCGATGGTTGTGGCGCGAACGACAGCCGATCGCCGACAATGTGGAACGTGAGCGATCTTCCCCGCCGCGCGGTGACGCGGTCAGCAAAGCTGGCGTCCCTCCCCATCGGCTTCGCGGGACGCACCGCGCTCGGAATGGGGAAGCGCACCTTCGGCAGGCCGGCCGAGGCCGTCGCCATGGAGATCCAGGCCCGCACCGCCGAGCAGCTGTTCAAGGTGCTCGGCGAGCTCAAGGGCGGGGCGATGAAGCTCGGCCAGATGCTGTCGATCTTCGAGGCGGCGCTGCCGCCGGAGATCGCCGGGCCGTACCGCGCCACGCTGACCCGGTTGCAGGAGGCCGCTCCCCCGCTGCCCGCGTCGTCGGTCCACAAGGTGCTGGCCGAGGCGCTCGGCGAGGACTGGCGCGACGACTTCGCCTCGTTCGACGACCGGCCCGCCGCGGCCGCGTCCATCGGCCAGGTGCACCGCGCCGTCTGGCACGACGGCCGGGACGTCGCCGTCAAGGTCCAGTACCCGGGCGCCGGCAAGGCGCTGATCAGCGACTTCAACCAGCTGGCCCGGCTCGGCCGGCTGTTCGGCGTCCTGATGCCCGGTCTGGACGTCAAGTCGATGCTCGCCGAGCTCAAGGAGCGGGTGGCCGAGGAGCTCGACTACACGGTCGAGGCCGCGTCGCAGACCGCCTTCCACGACGCCTACGCGGGCGATCCCGACTTCGTCGTCCCCGAGGTGATCGCCCAGGCGGGCCACGTGCTCGTCACCGAGTGGATGGACGGCACCCCCCTCTCCAAGATCATCAGCGAGGGGGACCAGGAGACGCGCGACCACGTCGCCCTGCTGTACTGCCGGTTCCTGCTGTCGGGCCCGAAGCGATCCGGGATGCTGCACGGCGACCCGCACCCCGGCAACTTCCGGCTGCTGGAGGACGGCCGCCTCGGCGTGCTCGACTTCGGCGCCGTCGACCGCATCCCCGGCGGCTTCCAGCAGCGCCTCGGCCTGCTCCTGCGGATCGGGACGATGGCCGACATCGACGAGGTCGAGGACGCGCTGCGCCGGGAGGAGTTCATCCGCGACGGCGTGGAGGTCGACGCCGAGTCGCTGCAGGGGTTCCTCGCGCCGATCACCGAGCCCTTCGTCACCGAGACGTTCAAGTTCAACCGCGAGTGGCTGCGCGACATGGCGGCCCGGGTCACCGACCTGCGGCCGACCAACGTCGTCCGGCAGCTGAACCTGCCGCCCGAGTACGTGATCATCCACCGGGTGCTGTCGGCGGGGACCGGCGTGCTGTGCCAGCTGGAGTGCGAGATCCCGGCCCGCGCCGAGTCCCTGAAGTGGGTGCCGGGTTTCGCCGACGACGAGGACGGCGAGCTCGTCAGCGGCTGATCCGGAAGACGCGGCGGAGCCCCGCGCGCTGATGAGGTGCGCGGGGCTCCGCTGTCCGGCGCGTCCGGTGAGTGAGGCACCGGACGCGCCCAGGCGCCCGCCGGGAGGCACGCGGTCCGCCAAACCATCCAAGAAGGGCGGACGGCGGCCTGCGACCGGCCGGGCCGGTGATGGTTCTCAGTAGGTCTTGTCACTCGCCGTGGGCGCGAGCAGGACGCGCCGCACGCGCGACGCCCTGGTCTGCGCCTCCCGGCGCGCGCGCCGCAGCGCGCGCACCCGGGCGGCGAGCTCGTCAGGGACGGTCCCGGATATTCGCTCCCGGGACGGGTCCTGGCCGAGCATGGTCATCTCGTTCTCCCTGGCCGCCCGGAGGCGCGGTCCCCGCGCGGGGATCGCGCCTCCGGGGTTCTTGCGGTCGAGTGTCGACGTGGTCGGCATCAGGAGCTCACACGGTCACTTCGTCCGGGAGCGGGTGCTTGCGCGGACGGCCGCGCGGCCGCTTGCGCGCAACGATCACACCGCGGACGAACAGCTCCCCGCCCCAGACGCCCCAGGGCTCCTTGCGCTCCAGCGCCCCGGCGAGGCACTCCTTGCGGAGCGGGCACTCCAGGCACAGGGCCTTGGCGAGCTCGACATCGGCGGGAGCCTCGGCGAAGAAGAGCTCCGGGTCGGTCCGGCACGGAAGCGTGAGGTCCTCCTCGCTCACTGCGAGAGCCCCCTGCATCACAGTCACCCTTGTTCCTCTCGTTGGATCTCAACGGGCGTGTCGGTGGGTTGTCTGGGCAAATAAGAAGGCCGCGGATCCGGTATCGGATCCGCGGCCTGGGGGCTTGCCGGTGTCGTGCTAGACCGGTCGCCTCCAGGGGTACGGACCCGAAACGCCACCCTTGAGGGAGACGCCCATGTGGGCCGTGGCCGGAGCCTGGGTGCCGCTGTCTTCGATGAGGTGTGCGAAGACAGTGCGCCCCTGCTCGTCCTGGACTCGCTGCTCGGTGCGCAGATCAGTCAGATCACGCGCGGTCAGATCACGCAGACGCGCGCCAAAGGCGTCGGGACGCCCGTTGGCCGGGATCGACCCGCTGATCGGCGCATTGGCGCCGCCGTGCGCCATGGGGCCGCAGGGCTTGAGGCTCTGCGGCGTCCACACGGACGCGGCGGAATAGGCGATCGAGGCACCAGGGCAGGCGGGAGTCCAGGTTGGCGCTGATTTGATCAACATGCTCTTCACCGGACTGCACACCACCTTCCTGGTTCCTGGGCCGTACCGGAGGATTCAAGATCCACGCGGACCGGCCAGCTTGATTGCTCGCATCGAGCGTACGGGGACTCCGGCAACTCAATCAAGGTATTTTTGACCTGCGAGTTTGTGGGCGACCTCACCCCCGTCCCCGAGAACCCGCAACGCCGGCCCGGCGTCGAAGGCTCCCCGGAACCCCGCACCAACGATCATGCCACGAACCAAGCCGTCTCCGGGAGTACTCCACACGAAACCCGCGGCCGAGCCGAAGGGACGGGGTCGCGTCAGTGGTCGGAGACTCTGATGAGGCCCTCTTGCATGACCGAGACGACCAGTTCGCCGGACTGTGTGAACACTTGGCCGCGGGCCAGCCCGCGCGCGCCGCCCGCGAATGGCGTGTCCTGGGAGTAGAGGAGCCAGCCGTCGGCGCGGAACGGCCGGTGGAACCACATCGCGTGGTCGAGGCTCGCGCCCATCGTCCGCTTGTCGCCCCAGGCGAGGCCGTGGTTGAGCAGGACGGTGTCGAGCAGGGTCATGTCCGAGGCGTAGGTCATCAGGCACACGTGCAGCAGCGGGTCGTCGGGGAGCTCGCCGTCGACCTTCAGCCACACCTTCGTCTCGGGCGTGGCGAGCGACGGGTCCTTGGCGGCCTCCCACGTCAGCGGCGTCGCGTGCCGGACGTCGAACGGGCGGCGGTCGGTGAACAGGCGGGCGCCCGCCTCGCCGAAGATCGGCGTGAGCCGGTCCAGGGCGGGCGGCAGCGTCTCCGGGGGCGGCGCCTCGGGCATCGCCGCCTGGTGCGCGGGCCCGTCCTCGGCGATCTGGAACGACGCCGACAGCGTGAAGATCGCCTTGCCGTGCTGGATGGCCGTCACGCGCCGCGTGGTGAAGGAGCGGCCGTCCCTGACCCGGTCGACGGTGTAGACGAGCGGGACCAGCGGATCACCCGGGCGGATGAAGTACGCGTGCAGCGAGTGCACGGGACGGTTGACCGGGACGGTGCGGCCGGCGGCGACGAGCGCCTGGCCCGCGACCTGCCCGCCGAAGACCCGCTGCTGGCGGTCCTCGGGGCTGCGCCCGCGGAAGATGTCGTTCTCGATCTGCTCCAGGTCCAGCAGGTCCAGCAGTGACTTCAATGACTCCTTCACGCCCGCCAGTCTTCCCTATCGCCCGGTGTGAGCGGGCTCTCACCCTTGCGCAGCGGTCAGCAGAGGGCGAGGACGGCCTCGCCGTACCGGTCGAGCTTGACCTTGCCGACGCCGGGGATCCGGGCCAGTTCCTCCAGCGATTCGGGGGCGTGTTCGGCGATCGCCTGGAGTGTCGCGTCGGTGAACACCACGTAGGCCGGGACCTTCTGCTCGGCCGACACCTCCGCGCGCCACTCCTTGAGCGCGATGAGGAGCTCCTCGTTCAGCTCGGACGGGCAGTCCTCGCAGCGGCCCAGCTTGCGCTCGACGGCTGCGATCAGCGGGCGGCCGCACACGCGGCACGGCTGCGGACCCTTGCCGGCGCGCCGCTTCGTCCGGTCGACGCGGGCGGGGGTGTGCGTGGTGGTCTTGGCGGTCAGACCGTCCAGGAAACGGGACGCCCGGCGCCGTCTGGCCCCGCCCGGCGAGCGCGACAATGCCCACGACAGCGAGAGGTGGACGCGCGCGCGGGTGACGCCCACGTAGAGCAGCCGGCGCTCCTCCTCGATCTGCGCGGGCGTCTCCGCGTAGATGATCGGCAGCGTGCCCTCGGCCAGCCCGATGAGGAACACCGCGTCCCACTCCAGGCCCTTGGCCGCGTGCAGCGACGCGAGCGTGACGCCCTCCAGCGGGGGCGCGTGCTGGGCGGCGGCGCGCTCCTCCAGCTCGGCGACGAAGTCGGGCAGGCCCGCGCGGGGGTTGTCGGCCGCCATGTCCTCGGCGAGCTGGGCCAGCGCGGCGAGCGATTCCCAGCGCGCGCGCGCCGCCCCCGCGCCCTCGGGCGGCTGGTCGGAGAAGCCCGCCCCGGACAGGACGTGCCGGACGGTCATTATCAATCCGGTGCCGTCGTTCTCGGCGTCGCCGCCCGCGCGCGCGGCGCCGCGCAGCCTGACGACCGCCTCGCGCACCTCCGGCCGCTCGAAGAACCGCTCCGCGCCGCGCAGCACGTACGGGACGCCTGCCTCGGCCAGCGCCGCCTCGTACGTCGCGGACTGCGCGTTGATGCGGAAGAGGACCGCGATCTCGCGCGCCGGGACGCCCTCGTCGATGAGCTTGCGGGCCCGGCGGGCGACGTCGTCGGCCTCGGCGACCTCGTCGTCGTACTCGTTGAACACCGGGACCGGCCCGTCGGAGCGCTGCGCGACCAGCTCCAGCTTGTGCCGGGCCACCCCGTCGCCGGTCGCCTGCCCGATCACGCCGTTCGCCAGCCGGACGACCTGCGGCGTCGACCGGTAGTCGCGGACGAGCTTCACCACCTTCGCGCCGGGGTGCTCGCGCGTGAAGCCGAGCAGGTGGGACGGGCTCGCGCCGGTGAAGGAGTAGATCGTCTGGTTCGGGTCGCCGACGACGCACACGTCGTCGCGGTCGCCGAGCCAGGTGTCGAGCAGCATCTTCTGCAGCGGGTTGACGTCCTGGAACTCGTCGACGACGAAGTACCGGTACTGCTCGCGGACCTGGTGGGCGGCCTCGCGGTGCTCGGTGAGGACGGCCGCGGTCAGCTCCAGCATCCCCTCGAAGTCGAGCAGGTTGCGCTCGCGTCTGAGCTGCTCGTACATCGCGTAGACCCGGGCGACGTCGACGACGTCGGCGGGCGCCTTGCGCGCGGCCTTGGCGACCGCGGCGGGGTAGTCCTCGGGACGGTTCTGCGTGACCTTGGCCCACTCGATCTCGCCGGCGATGTCGCGCAGCTCCGTGCGCCCGAACGAGGACAGCCGGCACGCGCGCGCCGCGTCGGCCACCAGGCCGATCTTCGAGTCGATGATCTTGGGTGGGTCGCCGCCGATGACGCGCGGCCAGAAGTAGGTGAGCTGGCGCAGCGCCGCCGCGTGGAACGTCCGCGCCTGCACGCCCGGCGCCCCGAGCTGCCGCAGCCGGCTCCGCAGCTCCCCGGCGGCCCGTGTGGTGAACGTCACGGCGAGCACCCGCTGCGGCGACACCACCCCGGTGAGGGTCGCGTACGCGATGCGGTGGGTGATGGCCCGCGTCTTGCCCGTCCCGGCGCCTGCCAGCACGCACACCGGGCCCTGGACCGCCTCGGCGACCTCCCGCTGATCGGGGTCGAGCCCCTCCAGCACCGACTCAGCTGACATCCCCCCATCCTTGCAGCCGGCGGCGGCACCTTCGCCCCGGCGCGCATGCCGTGGATTCCGGGTGGAATGAGAAACACGCATCCGCTGTTCTGCGATAGGCGTAACCGAACAGCTCGTACGAACGAACGAGGGAGACGACGCACCGATGGCGACGCCGACCACCGCACGCGCCAAGGACCCGACCAGGCAGCTCACCATGTACACGACGACCTGGTGCGGCTTCTGCCGCCGGCTGAAGAGCCAGCTCGCCCGGGACGGCATCGAGCTCGTGGAGGTCGACATCGAGCGCGACCCGGCGGCCGCGGACTTCGTGATGAGCGTCAACGGCGGCAACCAGACCGTCCCGACCGTCACCATCGGCGACGAGGTCGTCCTGACGAACCCCAGCGCCAAAGAGGTCAAGCGCCGCTTGGCGGAGCTGGCGAGCGGGAGCTGAATCAGAGCATCGGCTGAGTCCCGCTAGAACGCCGGCATGTTGGGCAGCTCGCCGCCGTACCAGCGCATGATGAGCTGGGCGGCGATGGAGAGCGGGCCCGGGGCCACGATGTCGCCGGCGTCGATGGCCGTGCGGAGTTCGTCGCGGGTGTACCAGGCGGCGTCCAGGATCTCCTCAGGGTCGGGGCGCAGCGGGACGGTCCCGTCGGTCTTGGCGGTGAAGCCGAGCATGAGGCTCTGCGGCAGCGGCCAAGGCTGGCTGCCGTGGTAGCGGATGTCGCGGACGGGGAGGCCGACCTCCTCGTTCACCTCGCGCGCGACGGCCTGTTCGAGCGACTCGCCCGGCTCGACGAATCCGGCGAGGATCGAGCGGCGGTCGGCGGGCCACTGCGGGCCGCGGGCCAGCAGGATCCGGTCGTCCGCGTCCGTCAGCAGCATGATCACGGCGGGGTCGACGCGGGGGAAGTGCTGCGAGCCGTCCGCCGGGCAGACGCGCGTGTGCCCGGCGGACGCCGTCTCGGTCCCGCCGCCGCAGCGCGGGCAGAACCGGTGGGTGGCGTGCCAGTGCTCCAGCGCGACCAGGTGGGTGAGCAGGCCCGAGTCCCGGTCGGCGAGCAGCGCGCCGACCTGGCGCAGCCCGGCCGGTTCGGTGCCCTCGATGGCGGGGAGCGGTGCGGGGACGCCAAAGTAGGCGGTCCCGTCGCCGTCCACGCCGAGGAGCCAGCGGTCGCCGTCCGGCGCCCGGCCGGGCGGGACGAACACGAGCGCGGGGCCGGGCTCGAAGGTGACCAGCGCGCGCCCGTCCTCGATCACCAGGACGCGGGTCCGCGGGTCGGCCCAGGCGTTCTCCAGCCAGGCGTCGTCGCGGCGGTTCAGGGCGGCCCGGTCCAGGGTGCCGCGCGCCAGCGCCAGCCACTCCAGGGGCCCGTCGGGCACCGTCATTCGACGCTCCTTGTGCGGACTGCTGTCCGGTCCGGGGCCTCGGCGGCCCCGGACCGGGGGGGTACGGCGGTTTCAGCGCAGCGCGGCGGCGAGTTCTTCCCACAGGTACGCCGACGTCTCGGCGCCCTTGAGCAGCAGGGGGATCTCGACCTTCTCGTTGGGCGCGTGGATCCGGTCCCCGTCCAGCCCGACCGCCACGAAGATCAGCGGGGCCTCCAGGATGTCGGCCAGGTCGGCCTCGGGGCCGCTGCCGCCCTCGCGGGTGAACAGGACCTCACCGCCGAACGCGCGCTCCATGGCGCGGCGCGCGGCGCGGACGCCGGCGGAGTCGATCGGCGAGAAGCAGGGGCGGACGCCGCCGCCCGGGACGTGGATGTCGGCGACGATGCCGGGCGGGGTGTGGTCGTCGACCCACGTCCGGAACGCCAGCTGGACCTTGCCGGGGTCCTGGCCGGCGACGAGCCGGAAGGAGATCTTGGCGTGGGCCTCGCGGGGGACGATCGTCTTGCCGCCGGGGCCGGTGTGCCCGCCCCACATGCCGTTGATCTCGGCGGTCGGGCGGGCCCAGACGCGCTCCAGGGTCGTGTAGCCCCGCTCGCCGTAGGCGGCGCGGCTGTCGCCCGCGGTGCGCAGCCAGGCGGCCTCGTCGAACGGCAGGCGGGCGAACAGCTCGCGCTCCTCGTCGGTCAGCGGGACGACGTCGTCGTAGAAGCCGGGGAGGGTCACCCGCCCGTCGGCGTCGTGGAGCGCGGCGAGCAGCGCGGCCATGGCGTGCAGCGGGTTCGGGACGGCGCCGCCGAACGAGCCGGAGTGCAGGTCGGAGGCGGGGCCGCGGAGCGTGACCTCGACCTCGGTGAGGCCGCGCATGCCGGTGCACATCGACGGGACGTCCGCCGCCCACATCGTGGTGTCGCTGATGACCACGGCGTCGCAGGCGAGGCGGTCGCGGTGGGTGCGCAGCAGCTCGGCGAAGTGGACCGAGCCCGACTCCTCCTCACCCTCGATCAGCAGCCTGATGGTGACGGGCGGGGCGGTCGCGCCGGACGCGGCGAGCAGGGCGCGGATGCCCAGGGTGTGGAAGAAGACCTGGCCCTTGTCGTCGGACGTGCCGCGCCCGATGAGCCGGCCGTCCTTCTCGACGGGCGCGAAGGGCTCGGTGTCCCATTCGTCGAGGGGCTCGACGGGCTGCACGTCGTGGTGGCCGTACACGACGACCGTCGGCGCGGCGGGGTCGGCGGCGGGCCATTCGGCGAAGACGGCGGGAAGGCCGGGCGTCTCCCAGATCTCCACGGTCGGGAAGCCCTGGTCGCGCAGGGAGGCGGCGAGCCAGTCGGCCGAGCGCCGCACGTCCCCGGCGCGGGCGGGGTCCCCGGAGATGGAGGGGATCGCCAGCCACTCCTTCAGGTCGGCGATGAACCGGTCCCGGCCTGCCTGTATATACGTCGCTACGTCCACCTGCATGCCCCTTTGCATGTCGTACTGTCAGGCACTGTAGGGGATTGTGTCCCCTCGTCCTCTGGAGGGCTCTTGATCCTCATCGATCCACCGCTGTGGCCCGCGCGCGGCCGGGTGTGGTCGCACATGGTGAGCGATGTCTCCTATGAGGAACTCCACGCGTTCGCGGCGAGGCTGGGGTTGCCGCCTCGCGCGTTCGAACGGGACCACTATGACGTCCCGTCGGAACTCTATGAGGTGGCGGTCGCCTGTGGGGCGGAAGGGGTCGGCTGTCAGGAATTGCTGTCGCGTCTGACGAAGGCGGGCCTGCGGCGCCGGAAGGCGGTGCGGCCGCGCTGACCGGGTCAGGCGCCCAGGAGGGCGAGCTCGGTGCGGAGGTTGTGGCGGGCACGTGCCTCGAACCGTTCGCGGGCGGCGCGCGTGTGGAACAGGGTGGGGAGCGCGAGGAGCCCGGTGAGCACCTCGGCGCGCCCGGCGCGGAAGAGCTCTTCGGGGACGAACGCGTACTCCTCCCGCACGGCGGCGGCGTAGGCGGCGTATCGTTCCGGCTCGGCGCCGAGGAAGGCGAGGTCGGCGTCGCACAGGACCTGGCCGTCGCGGTCGTCGTCGCCGGGCGCGTGCGTGGTGGTCAGCCGGACGAGCCGGGCGACGTCCTCGACCGTCTCGGGCGGGAGGTCAGTGTCGGCGAGCATGCGGGCGGCGAGGCGGGCGCTGCGCTCCTCGTTGTCGGCGCGCTCGGGGTCGTAGACGGCGTCGTGGAACCAGGCCGCGAGGCGGACGGTGTCGGGGTGCGCGGCGTCGCCGGCCAGCTCGTCCACGAGGTCCAGGACGGCGACGAGGTGCTCGCGCGTGTGGTAGCGGCGGTGGGGCTCGCCGTAGCGGGTGTCCAACTCCGTCCCGATGTGTCGGGTGTGCGGTCCGGCGAGGGCGGTCCACCGGTCGAGAAGGTCCATGCGGCCCATCCTGGCGGATCGGCGGACGGCGGGGGACACGCGATGTCATCGTTCTTGCCTGAGGCGCGCGGCCCGGCCACTATGGTGACCACTTCGAGTTAGGCAAGGCTTACCTCACTCACTGGAAGGGCCGGTCGTGGCCGCCTGTCTCCACCTGGTCGCCGGGAAGGCGACCGACTCGGTGACGCACGGGTTCCTGCCCGCCGCCGCGCGCCTGGGCCTGGACGTGGTGATCCTCACCGACCGTCCGGCCGCCCACGAGGGAACGCACGACGGGCCGGTCGTGGAGTGCGACGTCTCCGACTTCCGGGAGATCATCGCCGCGGTCGGGACGGCACCGGAGGGGATCTTCTCCAACAGCGACTTCCTGCAAGCGCCGGCCGCGCTGGCCGCCGCGTACTTCGGGCTCCCCGGCAAGGACTGGCGGGCGGCGGCGCGGGCGAAGAACAAGGCCCTGATGCGCCGCCACCTCGCCGCGCTCGACCCGGTGTTCTCCGCCGACGCGCGCCAGGTGCCCGGCGACGCCCCGTACCCGCTCGTCCTCAAGCCGCGGGAGGGCGTGGCCAGCGAGGACGTGTTCCTGGTGCGGGACGCGCGGGAGCTGGCCGCCCGCCGGGAGGAGGTCGCGGCGCGCCGGGACGGCCCGCTGGTGGCCGAGGAGTACCTGCCGGGGCGGCTGCACACGCTCGAAACCCTCGGGGACGGCCGGGAGCTGCGCGTCCTCGGGTCGTACCTCACGCGGCTGTCCCCGCCGCCCTTCTTCGTCGAGGAGCGCCTGGAATGGGCGCCGCCTCCCCCGGAGACCGGGCAGGTCCTGGCGCAGCTCGACGCGCTGGGCGTCGGCTTCGGGGCGTGCCACACCGAGTTCGTGGTCCACGACGGCCGGGCCCGGATCATCGAGGTGAACTACCGGCTGATCGGCGACCACTGCGACTTCCTGCTCCAGGACCTGCTCGGCGTGCCTCTGTTCGAGCGGATCCTGGGCGTGCACCTGGGCGAGCGGCTGCCGGCGGACGGCCCGCGCCCGGCCCGGCACGCCGTGGCGGAGCCGGTCATCGCCGACCGTCCCGGCACGCTGACGTCCGCGCCCGGCCCGATGGAGGTGGACGACGGTCCCGTGCGCCTGGCGTACCGGCCGCAGCGCGGCGTCGGCGACAAGGTCGCGCTCACCCGCACCAACCGCGACTACCTCGGCACGGTCAGGGCGATCGGCCCGGCGCCCGGCGAGGTCGACGCCGCGCTGGCCCGCTTCCGCGCGGCCCATGACTGGACCATCGCGTGACCGGTGTGGAGGGCCCGCTGGCCGCCCGCGTCCTGGACGCCCTTCTGCGCGAGGACTATGCCGGGCTCCGCCGCTTCATCGACGCGCGGACCCTGAACCTTCCCGGCCGTCCGGTGCGGCTCTTGGACGCGCGTCCGCCCTTCCTTGCCGAACTCGTCGTGGACCCCGATCAGGGCCTTCGCCTACAGGACGTGTTCGCCGCCGTCCGCGCGCTGGCGGATCGACGGGACGACGTGGCGGCGTTCGAACGCGAGTGCCTGGACGCCCTGGCCGCGATCCGTCTGCACGAGGACGCGCGTCCGGCGGTGCACCGCCGCCTCGCACGGATCCCGGACGAGCTCCGGCGCGGTCCGGGCACGTTCTACGAGACCCTCGCCGCGTTCAACGACCATCCCGTCCACCCGACGAGCCGTGGGCGAGCGGGCCTCAGCATGACGGACGTGAGCCGGTACGCACCGGAGTTCGGCACCGCGTTCCCCCTGCGCTGGGCCTCGGTCCCCGGGCCGGACGTCACGCTCGCGGGGACGCTCCCCTGCTGGTGGCCCGGCGCCGCCGATGTCGGGCTGTGCCAGGGGGACGTGATGTTTCCCGTCCATCCGCTCGCGGTCTCCAAGGTGCGCAAGGAGCCCGGCGTAACCATCGGCCCGGACCCCTACTTGCAGGTCACCCCCACGCTCTCGATGCGGACGGTGGCGGCGGCACCGCTCGACCACCTGAAGATGCCTCTGCCCACGAGCACGCTCGGCCTGCGCAACCGCCGCACGATCGTGCCGGGCACGCTGCCGGACGGGGCGCTGGTCGAACGGATCCTGCGCCGCGTCCTTGAACAAGAAGGCAGCCCGGTCCTCCTCGCCGACGAGCAGACATACGGCCACACGCATTCGCCTCTGATGGGCTTCCTCGTACGGCGATTCCCGGCGGAGACGGCGCGCGCGCACATCGTCCCGGTCGCCGCGCTGCTGGCCGAGGCTCCCGACGGTGGGCATGTGATCGAGCGGTGGGACGTCCAGGACCTCTTCGGCGCCTACTTGTCGGCGCTCCTGTCCTGGAACGTCACCCTGTTCCGCTACGGCATCGCCTTGGAGGCGCACCAGCAGAACGTGGCGCTCGTCCTCGACGACGGGCCGCTCCGCATCCTGCTCAAGGACAACGACGGAGCGCTGATCGACCCCGACCGGCTGCGCGACCGGCTCGCGCCGTGCCCCGGCGCCGACCCGCGCGACCTCATCGACCGGCGGATGACGACGCGCGACCCCGAGGCGCTCGCCCGCGTGTTCACCACCATCACCCTGCACCTGTGCGCCGCCGCCCCCGCCGCCGGCCTCGCCGAGCGGGGGCTCCTCCCCTGGCGCACCGGCGTGGCGATGATCCGCGAACGGCTCGACGCCGCCCTCGGGCCGGACGAGGCGTTCCTGCGCTCCCGGACGCTGGACGCGGACGCGCTGCCGGGCAAGGCCATGGTCACCGCCGGGACCCTCGTCGACAAGACCAGGACCGGCGCCGCCGACATCAACAAGCACTACGGCCCGCCGGGGCCGAACTACCTACGGGACGCGACTTGCTGCTGACAGAACCGGGCCTCACCGCCGCCGAGGCCACCTCGACCGCGCTGCTCAACTGCCTGATCCGGGAGGTCTGCGCCCCCGAGCAGCAGGTGTGGCCGGGCGCCTCGCGGCTGGTCGTGCGGCTGCCCCGGGCGGGCGTCGTCCTGCGCACGGGCCTCGCCCGCCCGCCCTCGGGCCCCACGTACCGCCTGACGGCGCCGTACGAGGAGCAGCGCGACGACGACTGGATCCCGGTGCCCTGGGACCGCCTGGCCGATCTCGTCGCCGGAGAGCTCGAACTGGCGACGGGTCACCCGAACCCCGAGTTCCTCGCGCAGGTGGGCGACAGCCACACCGCGCTGTCCGCCATCATCGCCGCACGCGGGGACTCCCTCCCCGAGGACGGACGGTACGTCGCGTCCGAGCAGGCCCTTGTGGCGGGGCACCGTTTCCACCCGTCCCCGAAGGCGCGCCAAGGGGCGCCCAGCGAATGGCTCCGGTACGCGCCCGAGACCCGTTCCCGGTTCCGGCCGCATTGGCTGGCCGTCCGGGACGACCTTGTCGCCGAGGAGGGCGCGCCGGACGCGTTCACGGCGCTGGAGGCCCACGCGCCGGACGCGCCGGCAGGGCACAGGCTCCTGCCCGTCCATCCCTGGCAGTTCGCCCTCCTCGCCAACCGTCCGCTCCTACGCCGCGCCCTGGCGGAGAACCTCATCGTCGACTTGGGACAGTCCGGCGCCGAAGCGCTGCCCACATCGTCCGTCCGCACGGCCTACCTGCCGGACGCCGACCTGTTCTGCAAGTTCAGCCTGGATGTGCGCATCACCAACTGCGTCCGGAAGAACGCCTGGTACGAGCTGTCCGGAGCGGTCGTCCTCAACGACCTCCTCCCGCGCATCTTCACCGGGCTCGGCGCCACGCTCCTCGCCGAGCCCGCCTACCGGAGCGCCGCGCTCGCCGACCGCCGCCTGTACGAGGGTCTGGGCGTGATCGTGCGGCAGGGCGTCAAGGGCCTGCCCGGCACGCCGCTCCTTGCCGGTGCCTTGGCCGACCCCTACAGCACCTTCCTCGCGGACCTGCCCGCCCTCTCGACCCCGGACGGCGCCCTCGCCTGGTGGGACGCCTATGTCGCGCACGTGGCGCCGCCCGTCCTGCGCGCGTACCTGGACCACGGCATCGTCCTCGAACCGCACCTGCAGAACGTCCTCATCTGCGTGGACGCCGAGGGCATGCCCGTCCACGCCGCGTTCCGCGACCTTGAGGGGACCAAGCTCACCGAGGGCCGCTGGGACCTGTCCGGCCTCCCCGCCCGCGTCGCCGAGGGCCTCACCTACGCCTCCGACCGCGGCTGGAACCGCGTCGTCTACTGCCTCCTCGTCAACCACCTCACCGAGATAGCGGCGGCCGTCGCCGACCTGCATCCGTCCCTGGACGCCGCGCTCTGGGACGCCGCCCGCGGGCACTTCTCCGCCCGCGACGGGCACCCGCAGGTCCGCGCGCTGCTCGCCGGGGTGCCGCTGCCCGCGAAGGCCAACCTGCGCACCCGCTGGTCCCGGACGGCCGACCGGGGCGCCGCCTACGTCCCCGCCCCCAACCCGCTCGCCGCGCCGATGCCGCTATGAACCCCGAATTCGCCCGCGGCCTCGGCCGCTACCCGGCCTACGTCTACGACCTGCGCGGCCTCGCCGACCACGCCCGCGCCGTCCGCGCCGCGCTGGGCCCCACGGAGCTGTTCTACGCCGCCAAGGCGAACCCCGACGCGGAGATCCTCCGCGCCCTCGCACCCCACGTGGACGGCGTGGAGGTGTCGTCCGGCGGCGAGCTGGCCCACGTCCGCAGGACGCTCCCACACGCGCGCCTAGCCTTCGGCGGCCCGGGCAAGACCGACGAGGAACTCGCCCAGGCCCTCGCCCTGAACGCCGAACGCATCCACGTGGAGAGCCCCCGCGAGCTGTCCCGCCTGGCGGACCTGGGCCCCGCCGACGTCCTCCTCCGCGCCAACCTCCCGTTCACCGCGCCCAACGCCGTCCTCACCATGAGCGGCCCCTTCGGCATGGACGAGGAGGCCCTCAACGAGTGCGCCCGCCGTATCGCGGACACGCCCCACATCACGCTCCGGGGCGTCCACGCGCATCTGGCCTCCGGCCTGGACGCCCCCGCGATGCTCGACCTGGCCCGTCAGATCACCTCCTGGGCGCTCCCCTGGCTGCGCGCCCAAGGCGTCCGCGCCCCCGAGGTCAACCTCGGCGGCGGGATGGCCGTGGACTACACCGACCCGCACGCCCGCTTCGACTGGACGACCTACGGCGCCGAGCTCCCCTCGTCCTCCCGCCAGGCGCTCCCCCCGCCCGTGCTCCGCATCGAGCCGGGCCGCGCCATCACCGCCTACCACGGCTGGTACGTCACCGACGTCCTCGACGTGAAGACCACCCGGGGCGCGACGTACGTCATCGTCCGCGGCGGCACCCACCACCTGAGGACCCCCGCCGCGAAGGGCCACGACCAGCCCTTCGACGTCGTCACACCGCACGGGCCGCCCACCACGACCGCGACCCTGGTGGGCCAGCTCTGCACGCCCAAGGACGTGCTGGCCCGCGAAGTCCCCGTCCCGTCCCTCGCTCCCGGCGACGTGGTGGCGTTCGGCATGGCGGGCGCCTACGCGTGGAACATCTCGCACCGCGACTTCCTCATGCACCCGGCGCCCGCGTTCCACTACCTGCGCTAGATGCCGTTCATTCTCGGGGGGCTCCGTTCCAGCGCCATTCGGTCAGCCGAGGACGTCCGGGGAGGACGCCGCGTCCGGTGGCCCACAGGAGCGTGGGCCAGGGCACCGTGGTCTGCGGAGCGTCCGGAAACAGCCGGGCGAGCACCCGCGAGCACAGGTCGCCGGGCGGCTCCCAGGCGAGTCCGAGGCCCTCGGCCATGTCATGCATGTGAACCAGGGTCTCCACGATTCCCATCGCCGCGAAACCCTCTGGGTCGGAGGCGCCGTACCCGTGATAGGCCAGGCTGTCGGACGGCGTCGTCCGCACCATCGCGACCAGCAGCGCGCTGCACGCCTCCAACACTCGCATCAGCCCGTCGGGTCCGGCGTCCCGATCCGCGTGGATGACGTTGTGGGGCCCACCGGGTCGCCGGGGCACCCACACGAAGGGCAGCACGCCGTCCTCCGGCTGGTGCTTGGAGCCGAGTTGAGCGGCGTAGGCGAAGAGGTCGTCACTCAGGTGCTCGACCGTCTCCCAGCAGGTCCATACAAGGGAACCGGCCCTGCTGTCCCAGGCGTCCGGTGAAGCCTTCCTCAGCGTGGCAACGGCGAGCCGAACGGCCTGATCGAGGTCGTCGGCGGTGATGTGTCCAGACATGGCAGGACCGTACCCGGCTCCACCAACGCGCGCCGCGCGCACCGGGACGACCAAACTGTGGACATTCAGGTGACCCTCCCAATATCCAAGTGAAACCCGGGTATGCCTCTCGATCGTCCGTGGGACGGCAACCGCGGCCTCGCGAGGGGCCCGGATTCACAAGAGGAGAGGTTCAGTGGCGCTGCTCGACCGGGTGCGTTCGTTCGCGAGCTTCGGAGCACGGGCGACCCGCGCCGTGCGCGATGCCGGGATGCTCAGCCCGGTGCGTCCCGACCGGGCGGCCCGGCTGCTGTTCCCCTACGCGCGGTTCGGCCCGGTGCCGGCCACGATCGGCGCGATGGCGGCCCTGCGCTTTCCCGGCCGCCCGGCGCTGATCGACGAGCAGGGCGTGCTCACCTACGCGGAGCTGGAACGGCGGGCGGCCGCGCTGGCCACCGCGCTCCGCGACCGCGTGGGCGACGGGCGGATCGGCGTCCTGTGCCGCAACCACCGCGGCTTCGTCGAGACGCTCCTCGCGGCCTCCCGGCTCGGCAACGACGTGGTGCTCCTCAACACCGACTCCTCCGCGATCCAGCTGGGCCAGGTCGCCGAACGCGAGGGCGTCGGCCTCCTCGTCCACGACGCGGAGTTCGGGGACGTCGTCGACGAGTCCTCGTTCACCGGCCGGCGCGTCCTCGCCTGGACCGACACCGGCCAGGCCGGGCAGGAGAGCGGGCACGAGACCGTCGAGGAGCTGGCGACGGTGACCGAGCCCGAGCCGCTCAGCCCCGGCCGCACCAGCAACGTGATCGTGATGACGTCGGGCACCACGGGCACGCCGAAGGGCGCGCGGCACGACCTCTCGCTGTCCTCGCTGCTCCCCGTAGCGCTCAGCCACATGATGCGCGTCCCGGTGCGCTCCGGGGCGCCGATCGTGATCGCGCCGCCGCTCTTCCACATCCTGGGGTTCGCGTACACGACGGTGGGGCTCGCCATGGGGATGCCGCTGGTGCTGTCGCGCCGCTTCGACGCGTCCGAGACCCTCCAGGCGATCGTGGCGTGCGAGGCGGAGGCGCTGGTCGCGGTGCCGGTGATGCTCCAGCGGCTGCTGGACGTCCCGGACCGTCCGCGCACGCCGTCCCTCCGCGTGGTCGTCAGCGGCGGGGCCGCGCTGCACCCGCACCTGTCGGATGCGTTCATGGACGCGTTCGGCGACGTGCTGGTCAACGTGTACGGCGCGACGGAGACCGGCTGGGCCACGATCGCCACGCCCGGCGACCTGCGGGCGGCGCCGGGAACGGTCGGGAAGCCGTCGTTCCGGCTCACGATCAGGATCCTGGACGAGCACGGCCGGGAGGTCCCGCGCGGGACGACCGGCGAGATCTACACCGGCGGCGGGCTGCGGTTCGCCGGCTACACCGGAGGCGGCGGCAGGCGGGTCCTGGACGGCCTGACGAGCACGGGCGACCTCGGCCACTTCGACGGGGCGGGGCGGCTGTTCATCGACGGGCGCGCCGACGACATGATCGTCTCCGGTGGGGAGAACGTGTTCCCCGGCGAGGTGGAGAACCTGCTCGGCGGGCATCCCGGCGTCGCGGAGGTGTCGGTGGTCGGGGTGGACGACGAGAAGTTCGGCAAGCGGCTGGCGGCGTACGTGGTGCGCGCGCCGGGCGCCGAGGTGAGCGAGGACGACCTCAAGGCGCACGTGAGGAAGCACCTGGCCCGCTACAAGGTCCCGAGGGACGTCCGGTTCGTCCGCGCCCTGCCCCGCACCAGCACCGGCAAGATCAAGGCCGGGTCTCTGGACGGCTGACCCGCCGGCACGCCGACGGCTCGGGCGGCCCCGGGGGCAGCGCCCGGGCCCGGGCCGCGGGGGGCTCGGGCACCGCCCGGATCACGCGGCTCAGGCCCGGCTCAGGCCGCGCCGGCGCGGTCCTTGGCGGCCATGCAGATGCGGGCCAGGTCGTTGAGCGCGTCGGCGCGGCGCTCGTCCAGGCTGCGGCCGTCATCGGCCGACGCCTCCGCGAGCGTGTCGATGACCAGGGAGAACACCGGCCATTCGGCGGGCGCGATGGCGCCCTGGAAGTCGGCGCCGCCGGCCAGGTCGTCCAGGTCGAGGTTGCGGGCGAAGGTGGCGAGGGCGGCCTCGGCCGCCACGACGCCGATGCGCATCGCCAGCGCGGCCGGCTCGCGATCGAGGGAGCGCACGGTGCTTGGACCCATGGCCGACAACCTAGAACATACGAGCGACCGCCGTCGAACGTTTGCTCGAAAAACCTGGAACGGGTTCGCGGGGCGCTCAGCCCGCGATCGCGTGCTGGAAGAGGTGGCTGTGCGTGAAGTGCAGCTCGCCGTCGGCCTTGCTCGGACGCATCCCCGTCGCGGGGCCGCCCGCCAGCTCGTCCTCCAGCTCCTCGCGGATCCGGGACGCGGTGTCGGCGGGGGTCCGGGAGAGCTCCAGCCATGGCTGGAGCGGCCGGACGAAGTCGAACGCCTCGGCCCGCTTCACCTCCGCCCCAGCGGCGGTGACGAGGCCGGCGACCTCGGCGGCGGTGAGCATCGTGCCGTGCGAGGGGTCGCGGAGGCGCTCGATGCGGTCGGGGTCGCCCTTCACCCCCTCCGGGCGGACGAGGTCGGCGATGATCAGCGCGGCGCCGGGACGGCTGACGCGGGCCATCTCCTTCACGACGGCGGCGGGATCGGCGACCTGGTGCAGCGAGAAGCGCGTGACGACGAGCGTGAACGACCGGTCGAGGTAGGGCAGGGCGGTGGCGTCGCCGTGGGTGAAGGTGACGTTGGTGACGCCGTCGCGGTCGACCGCGCGCTTGCCCTCGGCGAGCATCGCCGGGGTGAGGTCGAGGGCCGTCACGTGCCGGACGCGGCGGGCGATCACGCGGGAGACGAGGGCGGTGCCGGCGGCGACCTCCAGGACGACGTCCTCTTGGTCGAGCTCCGGTTCCATGAACCGGACGAGCCGCTCCAGGTGGCGGGTGAACGCGACGTTCAGCCGGGGATCGGCGAACCCCTCCGCCTGCTCGGAGAACTCCCGTACGACCTTCTCGTCATGGGTCACCGTCACGCCGCCTCCCTCGAAGTGTTGCCCGGATCATCCCCGAAAGAACGCATGGTGAACAGAGGTGAACGTGACACATCGCCCGGCGTGCCCGCCGGGCGTGCACGGGGGCGCGGCGGGCATGCGCGGGGCGCGGCGGCGGTCGGGCTCAGGCGGCCGGGACGGCGTCGAGGAGCGCGGCGAGGCCGTCCGCGTCGAGGAGGTCGGCGGGACGGACGGTGACGTTGGCGCCGACGTAGTGGAACGCCGCGCTGACCTGGCCGACCGGGACGCCCGCGAGCGCGGCCCAGGCCAGCCGGTACGCGGCGAGCTGCACCGACACGAACCGGGCCTCCTCGCCGGACGGCGGCGAGCCGGTCTTCCAATCGACGACCTCGTAGCGGCCGTCGCGGCGGAACACGGCGTCCATCCGGCCGCGGACGAGCCGGTCGCCGATGACCGTCTCGAACGGGACCTCGATGTCGAGGGGCTCGCGCGCCGCCCACTCCGACAGCTCGAACTGGGAGCGCAGCCGCTCCAGCTGGGCGTCCTCGGCGGCGCCCTCGTCGGCCGCGCCGGGCAACTCGTCCGGATCCAGAAGCCGCTGCTGGCCCCAGCGGCCCTCCAGCCAGGCGTGGAACGCGGTGCCGCGCCGCGCGTACGGGGCGGGCGGGCGCGGCATCGGGCGGCGGATCTGGCGGGCCAGCGCCGCCGGGTCGCGCGCCAGCGCCACCAGCGACGACACCGACAGGTTCGCGGGGAGCTCGACCAGCAGGCCGTCGCCGCCCCGGCCCCGGTCGCGTTCGGCCAGCAGCAGCTCGACGTCCCGCGCCCAGGCCGACATGCGGCCCCGGTCGGCGCCGGAGAGCCCGGCGTCCCCGGCCCAGTGCAGGGTGCGGCCGACCATGGCGTCCTCGACCATGCGCGCGGCCTCGACGACGGCCTCGTAGCGTTCGCGCGCGGAGACGTCGGTGTGGCCGCGCGCGCCGGGCGCGACCGGCCACTGCGCCTCGTCGGGGTCGTCGAGGAGCGGGTTGGTGGCGCCCTCCTCCGGCGGATCGGCCCAGACGGCGACCGACCCGGCCCCGGCCATGCAGACCGCCCGGACCTCCTCCAGGAACGGCGACGGGCCGAGCGGCCGCCCCGACGCCCCCCACCAGTAGCCGGTCGTGACGAGCAGGCTGGACGCGCGGGTGACGGCGACGTAGGCGAGCCGCCGTTCCTCCCGCAGGTCGCGTTCGGAGCACGCCTGGTCGAACGCGGCGAGGTCGTCCTTGTCCAGGCCCCGGAGCGCGGGCAGGTCGGCGCGGTCGCCGCGCAGCGGGAACGGCAGGACGCGGGGGTTCGCGGTCCAGCGGGTGGCGTTCTGCGGCGGCGACGGGAAGACCGAGCCCTTGGCGGGCCCCCCGTTCTTCTGCGGGACGTACGCCAGGCCGGGGACGACGACCACCGGCCATTCCAGGCCCTTGGACGCGTGGACGGTGAGGAGCTTGACGCTGTTGGTCTCGCCGACCCGTCCGGCCTCCAGCCCGAACTCCTCGGACTCGGCGGCCTTGAGGTAGGCCAGGAACGCGCCGAGCGTCGGGTCCTCGGCGTCGCCGGCGAAGGTGGCGGCCGCGTCGATGAAGGCGTCGAGGTCGGCGCGGGCGGTGACGGGGTCGAGCCCGGAGCGGGCGGCGACCTCGATGTCGAGCCCGAGGGCCCGCTCGGCCTCGTTGACGAGGTCGGGCAGCGGCAGCCCGACCTGGCCGCGCAGCACGCGCAGCTCGTCGCGGAGCCGCCGCAGCCGCCCGAACCCCTCTGGCGAGTACGCGCCGGGGTCGCCGAGGTCGTCCAGCGCGTCAACGAGGCTGCCTGTCTCCTGGTTGAGCTCGGTGACGAGCTGCCGCAGCGGATCGTCGCCCCCGCCGTCCTCACCGGGCGGCCCGTCGCCCGCTCCCTCCGGTGCGGGCCCGGGCGGCGGCTGCTCCTCCTCGGCCGGTTCCCTGGCGCGCGGCGGGGTGACGTCGCGGGCGGACTCCTGGGCCAGGGCGCGGGCCCGGCGCCCGAGCGCCACCAGGTCGCGGGGGCCGAGCCTCCAGCGGGGGCCGGTGAGCAGCCGGGCGAGGGACGCGCCCGCCGTCGGGTCGTGCATGACCCGCAGCGTGGCGACGATGTCCTGCACTTCGGGGACGGTGAGCAGGCCGCCGAGCCCCACCACCTCCACCGGGATGCCCCGGCTCTCCAGCGCCCGCCTGACCAGCGGGAACTGTGACCGCTTCCGGGCCAGGACGGCGACGTCGGAGTACTGGAGCGGCTCGGCCTGGGGAGCGCCGTCCGGCGCCGTCCCGGGGTCGGCGGCCATGAGCCCGGCGATCCGGGCGGCGATGCGGTCGGCCTCCTCCTCCACGGTCGTGAACAGGGCGCACTCGACGCGCCCGCGCCCCTCGCGGCCCGCGCCCGGGATCAGCCGGGGCACGGACTTCGTCTCGGCGCGCAGCTCGTCCTGGATCCGGGCGGCGGCCTCCAGGATCTGCTCCCCGTTGCGGAACGAGCGGCTCAGCTGGACGACCGGCGACGGGACGGGCCGCCGCCCCGCGACGGCGGCCTGGGCCGGGAAGTCGTAGGCGAACCGCAGCAGGTTGCCCGCGCTCGCCCCGCGCCACCCGTAGATGGACTGGCACGGGTCGCCGACCGCCGTCACCGGGTGCCCGCCCGTGAACAGCGACTTCAGCAGGACGAGCTGCGCCTGGCTCGTGTCCTGGTACTCGTCGAGCAGGACGACGGAGAACCGCGACCGCTCGATCATCCCGACCTCGGGATGCTTGTAGGCGATGCGCGCCGACAGCGCCATCTGGTCGCCGTGGTCGATGACCTCCCGGTCGGCCTTGGCCCGCTGGTACGCCTCGATCAGCGGCATGAGCTGCTCGCGGACGGCCTGCCGGGCCAGGATGTCGCGCTGCGCCTTGAGCGGCTTCTTCACGGCCGCGAACCGCTCGTCCAGCCAGGCCCCGACCTTGCGGACGTCGTCGGCGGTGCGCAGGTGCTCGGACAGGTCGCCGGCCAGCTCCATGACGGCCTTGGTGACGGTGTCGGGCGCCCATTCGACGCGGTCCATGGGCCCGTTGTAGGTGTCGACGACCCGGGAGCAGATCTGCCAGGCCACGGCGGGCGAGATCAGCCGCATCGTCGGCTCCAGCGCCTCGCGCAGCGCGTGGTCGCCGAACAGCCGGGCCGCGTAGGAGTGGTAGGTGGACACCATCGGCTCGCCGTCGAACAGGGCCTCGCCGCCGAGCCGCTCCAGCTCGTCGCCCGGCAGGACCTCGCGCAGCTTGTCGAGCCGCTTGCGCACCCGCACGCCCAGTTCTGCGGCCGCCTTGCGGGTGAAGGTGAGGCCGAGGACCCGCTCGGGCCGCACGAACCCGTTCGCGACCAGCCACACCACCCGCGCGGCCATCGTCTCGCTCTTGCCGGACCCTGCGCCCGCGATCACCGCCATGGGCGCCATCGGCGCCTCGATCACCCGGGCCTGCTCCTCGGTCGGCTCGGGGATCTCCAGCAGCCGGGCCAGCTCCCCCGGCCTGATCACCCGGTTCCCCCCGCCCTAGAGAACGCCTTAGTCACCGACCTGCCCGCCTTCGTCGTGGACCGGGCAGCAGGAGCGTACGGGACACGTCCGACACTTGTCGTTGGCGCGGGCCTGGAAGACCTCGCCGGCCATGCCGGTCGCGACGATCTCGATGAGCTTCTTGGGCCAGTCGGGGTCGTCGTCTTCGGCGGGCGGCGGCTGCTCCTGCTCGCGGGCCCTGGCGGTGAAGGCGGCCTTGCCGACCTGGACGAGCTTGGCGCCGCCGGGCTCGATCAGGCCGTGCCGCTCGAACGCGCCGAGCATCACCGCGTACTGGTAGACGCCGAGCTGCGGGTGGCGGGCCAGGTCGTCCTTGGGGACGGCGGTGGTGGAGGTCTTGATGTCGATGATGACCGCGCGGCCCTGCTCGTCGCGCTCGGCGCGGTCGATGCGGCCCTTGATGACGACGCGGCCGAGGTCGACCTTGAACGACTCCTCCAGCGCGACGACCTCGTTGGGGTTGTCGCGGTGCCAGGAGAGGAACCTGTCGACCATCCGGGTCGCCTGCTCGCGCTGCTTCTCCGAGTACCAGGCGCTGCGGAAGTCCAGGTCGTTCCAGATCTCGTCGAGCCGCTCGGCGACGTGGACCTCACTGATCCCGTCGTCGGCGCCCGCCATCTCGGCGACGGCGTGGATGACCTTGCCCATGGTGCTGAACTCGTTCGGCCCGCCCTCCTGCGCGCCCACCGCCGAGGCGAGCAGCCACCGGAGCCCGCAGGTGGTGAACGCCTCGACCTGGGACGGCGAGATCGTGATCCGCTCGTCCTCGGTGAACGCGGGCCCCGCGTCCGACAGCGCGGTGATGGCGTACCAGTTCTCGGGCCGGGCGCCGCGCACGCCCGCGCGCGCGAGCCGCGCCAGGTGCCCGGCGGCGGCCCGCCGCAGCGGTTCGGGACGGGCCGGGTCGGCGACGGCCGAGCGCAGGTCGGCCACCAGCGCCGACAGCGACAGCCACCGGGTCTTCTCGTCCAGCTGCGACTGCTCGATGGCGCCGGGGAGGAGCTCGTTCAGGAACCGGGACGGCCGCTCCTCGGTGTCGTCGCCCCCGACCGCGGTCACGACGAGCCGCCTGCGGGCGCGCGTGACGGCGACGTAGAACAGCCGCCGCTCCTCGTCCAGCATCTTGGCCGCCATCGACGCGCCCGCCGCGACGTCCCCGTCTGGCTCGGCGCCGGCGGCGTGCTCGACCAGCTCCTCCACGCCCAGCAGCGAGCCGCGCAGCCGCAGGTCGGGCCAGACGCCCTCCTGGACCCCGGCGACGACGACCACGTCCCACTCCAGGCCCTTGGACCGGTGCGCGGTGAGGATCCGGACCGCCTCGCCGCCCGGCGCCTGCTCGGCGAGCGTGTCGCCGGCGATCTCCTGCGCGGCGATGTTGTCGACGAACAGCTCGGGACCGGCCTGCGGAAGCCGGTCGACGAACCGCGCCGCGTGGTCGAACAGCGCCACCACCGCGTCGAGGTCGCGGTCGGCGGACGCGCCGCGCGTCCCGCCCTTGACGCTCTGCTCCAGCAGCACGTCGGCCTGGCCGCTCTCGTTCCACACCGCCCACAGGACGTCCTCCGCCGTCCCGCCGTCGCGGACGCTCGCGCGCGCCACCTCGATCAGGTGCGCGACACGCTCGGCGGGGGCCCGGACCCTCTCGTGGACGAGGGCCAGCTCGCGCGGGTCGTTCACCGCCGCGACCAGCAGCTCGCCGAGCGGCCGCTGCCCGCCCGACAGCTCCTCCAGGTCCCGCAGCGCCCGCTTGAGCCGCCGCATCGCGAGCGCGTCGGCGCCGCCGAGCGGGCCGGTCAGCAGGTCCTCGGCGACGACCTCGTCCAGGAACCCCTTCTTCAGCGCGGCCCGCATCAGCACCAGGAACGGCCGGACGGCGGGCTCGCCGACCAGGGGGACCTCGTCGCCCGCGACCACCACCGGCACCCCGGCCTGCGCGAGGGCCCGGCGCAGCGCCGGGACCTGCCGGACGGCGCTGCGCACGAGCACGGCCATCCGCGACCAGGGGACCCCGTCGAGCAGGTGCGCGCGGCGCAGCTCGTCGGCGACCAGCGCGGACTCCTGGCTCTCGGAGTCGGCGATCACGGCCCGGACCTCGCCCTCGTCCAGCTCGTCCACCGGACGCAGCGCGCGGTGCTCGGCCGCGCCCGCCGACCCCGCCGGGAGGCGGCGCGCGATCCGCCGGGACGCCTTGAGGATCTCCGGGCCCATCCGGCGGCACGTCCGCAGCGCCACCACCGGCGCCGGGCGGCCGTCCAGCGTGCGGAACCGGTCGGGGAACTCCTGGATGCCGCGCACGTCGGCGCCCCGGAACCCGTAGATCGACTGGTCGGGGTCGCCGACCGCGACGAGGTCGCGGCCCTCCCCCGCCAGATGGCGCAGTAGCGCCTCCTGGGCGGGGTCGGTGTCCTGGTACTCGTCCACGAACACCACGTCGTAGGCGTCGCGCTCCCGGATCCGCACCTCCTCGTCGGCGAGCATCCCGGCGGCGATGTGGATGAGCTCGCCGTAGTCGTAGGTGGGGACGGGGTCCAGCGCGAACCGGTCGACGTAGCGCTCCATGAAGGCGCCGATGGCGGGCCAGTCGTCGCGGCCCCGCATCCGTCCGAGCGCGACGAGGTCGTCGACGCCGTACCGGCGCTCGACCGCCCGCGACGCGAAGTCGCGCAGCTCCTCGGCGAACCCGCGCGTCGCCAGCGCCGCCCTCAGCCGCTCGGGCCAGTCGCGCCCGCCGTCGGCCAGCTCGCCCTCCAGCAGCCGCCTGACCTCCAGAAGCTGCTCCGGCCCGGACAGCAGCCGGGGCGCGGGCTCCTCGTTCAGCACCGCGTCCCGCCTGAGCAGGGCGTAGGCGTAGCTGTGGAACGTCAGCGCCAGCGGTGTCCGCGTCGTGCGGTGCAGGCGCCCGGTGATCCGCTGCCGCAGCTCGGCCGCCGCCTTGCGGCTGAACGTCAGGACCAGCACCCGCTCGGGGTCGGCGCCCCGGTTCTCGATCCGGTCGACGACCGCCTCGACGATCGTCGTCGTCTTCCCCGTCCCCGGGCCCGCCAGCACCAGCATCGGCCCGCCCGCATGCTCGACGACCTGCCGCTGCTGCTCGTCGAGCACAGGCGGGACGGCCCGCGCGGGACCCGCGCGGCGCACGAGACGGTAGGAACCAGGCGGCACAACATTTCATTGGAGCAGATCACCGGGGCTGGTCTGACCACATCGCACGCATGTCGCCCAAGAGACTCTGTGGACCGGTCCCGCTCCACGCCGGGGACCGGCGATGTCAGGAGGGGCCCGTCCAGCGGGCGCGGGACATGTCCACGCGGCGGCCGTCGGGGCGCAGCGGGGTGCCCTCGGCGCGGTAGTGCTCGTGGGCGCGCAGCTCGTGGCCGCTCGGCGGCCGCCCGTCCGAGCGGGTCACCCGCCACCACGGGACGGCGCCCCCGTACAGCGACATCACGCGCCCGACCTGCCTCGGCCCGCCCCGGCCGACCAGCTCGGCGAGGTCGCCGTACGACAGGACGCGGCCCGGCGGGATCCGCTCCACCGCGTCCAGGACCAGCTCGGCGTACTCGTCAGGCTCCGACCACATCCGGCGATTCTCCCGAGATCGTCCAGCTCCCGCCACCCCGTCAGGAACCGCTCGCCGACGGCTCCTCCGGGGGCTCGAACGACGGGCCGGACCTCGGATCGCCGGACGGTCCCGGAGGCGTCTCGGACGGCGCGTCCGGGCGCGGGCCGTCCGGGCGCGGGCCGTCCGGCGGGGCGAACGACGCGCCGGGGTGCTGGGGGTCC
>NZ_SMKU01000590.1 GCF_004349215.1 Actinomadura rubrisoli
ACCCCCGCCGCGCCCTCCGGGACAGCCGGGACAGCCGGGCCCGCCGCGTCCGGGACAGGGCTACCCGGGCCAGGGATATCCGGCACCGGGCCCGGGACAGGCGCCGGGGAACCCGCCGCAGGGCTACCCGAGCCCGCCGCCGACGCGCAGGCCCCCAGCCGCGGGGGGAAACATCGCGGGGGAAACAGCGATTGACATACCGCTACCTGGCGGTAACCCGTCCGTCGCGGAGACGGTCGTCGACGTTCCCGGCGGTCCCGGCGGTCCCGGCGGGGGCCAGGACTCAGGTGGCAAGGCGTCCGGCATCCTGCGCTCCGGCGCGGTCATGGCCGTGGGCACCCTCGCGTCCCGCGTCACCGGCTTCCTGCGGACCGCGATGCTGGTCGCCGCGCTCGGCACCGGCGCGCTCGCCGACGCCTACAACACGGCGAACACGGTCCCGTTCATCGTCTACGACCTGCTGCTCGGCGGCGTCCTGACCGCCGTCGTCGTCCCGCTGATCGTCCGGGCGCGGGAGCGCGACGCGGCCTACGGCGCCCGGTACGAGCAGCGGCTGTTCACCCTGGCCGTGCTGGGCCTCGCCCTGATCACCGTCGTGGCGGTGCTGCTCGGCCCCGTCTTCATCACGATCTACGGCGGCGCGATGGAGGGCGAGCAGCGCGATCTCGCGGTGCTGTTCGCGCGGCTGTTCGCGGTGCAGATCTTCTTCCTCGGCGTCAGCGCGTTCTCCGGTGCCATCCTCAACACCCGCAAGCGATTCGGGGCGCCGATGTGGGCGCCGGTGCTCAACAACATCGTCATCTGCGGCACCGCCGGGGCGTTCCTGCTGATCAGCACCGGGACGGTGTCGCCGGGTTCCATCACCAATACCGAGGTCGCGCTGCTGGCGGGCGGCACCATCGGCGGCATGGCGCTGCAGACGGTCGCGCTGTGGCCGTCCCTGCGCGGCTCGGGTTTCCGCTGGCGGCCCCGGCTGGACTTCCGCAAGGGCGAGCTGGGCCAGATGGGCAGGATGGCCGTCTGGACGCTCAGCTACGTCGTGATCACCCAGATCGGGTTCGCGGTGACGACCTCGCTCGGCAACGCGGCGGGCGTGCTCGGCCGCAAGGAGCACCTCGGGGACGTCGGCTACACCCCCTACTTCAACGCCTACCAGCTGTTCCAGCTCCCGTACGCGATCATCGGCGTCTCGGTGATCACGGCGCTGCTACCGCGGATGAGCGAGCACGCCGCCGCGAACCGGATGGGCGACGTCCGCGACGACTTCTCCAGTGGCCTGCGGCTCTGCTCGGTGGTGATCCTGCCCGCGGCCGCGCTGATGGCGACGCTGGCGGGCGAGATCACGACCGTGCTGTTCGCGCACGGCCAGACCACCGTGTCGAACGCGCAGGTCATCGCGAACGTCCTGGAGATGTTCGCGATAGCGCTCGTGCCGTTCTCGGCGTACCAGCTCATGCTCCGCGTCTTCTACGCCATGCAGGACACGCGCACCCCCGCGTTCATCAGCGTGGCGGTCGTCGCCACCAACGTCGCGCTGGCGTTCACCGCCTACAAGGCGCTGCCCACCGACAAGATCATCGTGGGGATCGCGGCCGGGTTCGCGATGGCGCAGACCGTCGGCGCCCTGGTCGGCTGGGCGATCCTGCGCCGCAGGCTCGGCGGCATGGACGGCCGCCGGATCGTCGTCACCTACCTCAAGCTCGCCGTCGCGCTCTGGCCGCTGATCGGGTTCGCGTACGCCGCGCACGCGATCGTCGACGCGGCGATGGGCGAGGGCCTGCTGCCCGGGCTCGCCGCCCTCGTGGCCGGCAGCGCCGGCGGCGGCGTCCTGTACCTGCTGTTCGCCAAACTTCTGCGGGTCGGCGAGGTGCAGACCATGATCTCGACCATCACGAGCCGGCTGCCCGGACGCTGACCGGGAGGTGACGGGCCCCCGGCGGCGCGGAGGCGCGCCGGTAAAGCCCGGCAAAGTACACAGGACGCGCGGCGATAAGGCGGCTACTCGTGCGAGTTGCCACTACCATGTTGGGGACTACGGCTTGCGGGCTGACACCCTGGGGAACGCAAAGAGGAGGGTCGGAGGCGTAAGCTGCCACGCCACGAACATGGGATCTGACCACCTGCGCAGGACGTTGCCGTGAGCACGTCAGTCATCGAGCCCGGCACACGACTCGCCGGCCGCTACAGGCTTGAGGAGCGCATCAGCGACTCGGGCGGATCTTCGCTCTGGAAGGCCATCGACGAGATCCTCGCCCGGGCCGTCGCCGTCCGCACCTTCGACCCCGAGTTCCCCCGCATCGGCGAGGTCGTCACCTCCGCCCGCGCCGCCAGCCGCCTGACCGACCCGCGCCTCACGCAGGTGTTCGACGCCGACGACAGCGGCGAGTCCGCCTACGTCGTGAGCGAGTGGGTCGTCGGCGAGACGCTGGAGCAGATGCTCACCAAGGCCCCGCTGGAGCCGGGCCGCGCGGCGACCCTGCTGTACGAGGCGGCCGAGGCCATCGCCGCCGCGCACGCCGCCGGGCTCGCCCACCTCTGCCTCACCCCGCGCGACCTCGTCTGGACGACCGGCGGCACCGTCAAGCTCCTCGGCATCGCGACCGACGCCGTCCTCGGCGACCGCTACGCCGACGACCCCGCGGGCGAGGACGTCCGCGGCCTCGGACGCATGCTGTACGCGGCGCTCACCGCGCACTGGCCCGGCGACGCCAAGGGCTCCGACCTGCCGCCCGCGCCCGAGGGCGACGGCGTCCCCCACGCGCCCCGCCAGGTCCAGGCGGGCATCTCCCACGCGGTCGACGCGATCGTCTGCCGCTGCCTCGGCATCGGCGACGCCCAGCCCCTCGCCGACCCCGCCGAGCTGGCCAAGGCGATGCGCAGCGTCCCGCGCACGCCGCTGCCGCTGTTCGCGGGCCTCGGCAAC
>NZ_SMKU01000591.1 GCF_004349215.1 Actinomadura rubrisoli
CTCCCCTCCGCCGCCCGCCCCCGGGCGCTCGTTCCTCTCAGCCCCGGCCGGTCAGCCGTGCTGAGGGTGGGTCAGGAACACCAGCCGGAACTTGCCGATCTGCACCTCGTCGCCGCCCGACAGGCCGGCCTGGTCGATCCGCTGCCGGTTGACATAGGTGCCGTTGAGGCTGCCCACGTCGCGGACCGAGAACGTGCCGCCTTGGCGGGCGAACTCGGCGTGCCGGCGGGACACGGTGACGTCGTCCAGGAAGATGTCGCTCTCGGGGTGGCGGCCCGCCGAGGTGCGCTCCTTGTCGAGCAGGAAGCGGCTGCCCGCGTTCGGGCCGCGCTTGACCACGAGCAGGGCCGTCCCGGGAGGCAGCGCCTCCACGGCGACCTGGTCGGGGCCGACCTGCTCCTCGGCGCCCTGGTCGGTGTCCAGGGCCTCGAAACCGCCGATGGAGATCGTCGAGGTGGACTCGCCGGGCGACTCCCGGGGAGGCAGCGGCGACGGTGAACTCCGGTTCAGCGGAGAGCCGCAGTTGGAGCAGAAGCGGGCATCATCCGGGTTGGCGTGACCGCACTGCGTGCAGTAGACGCTCGGCATCGATCGGCTCGGCCTCCTACCATCGGCGTGCCGCCTGCGGACGCCCCGCTGCCGCGGGAGCCGCCTGCGCCACGCGCATCCATCAACCAACCCACGCCGGGGACCCGCCCCCGACCACGGTCATGCTCACCGTCCGCACACGCGGCGGTCGCCGCAACTTACGCGGGTATTACCCGAGGGGTCAACTGGAGCGGTGAGCCCGACTGCCCCAAACTACCTTCGTCAATGATCGCAGGTCTACGCCGCCGCGCGGACGGCCCCCGAACACGACGCGTGAGACGTGCGTCTGGTTTACCGCTTCCCCGGTTTTCCCCCGAATCCCTCTACGGAGACCGTACCGCGCGAACGGCGATCCTCGCGCGCGGAGTGATCGTCACGGTGGCCCCGGCGCCGCTCAGGGTCTTCACGACGCCGCCCGGGATGTTGAGCGCCGTGGTCATGGTGTGGGGGTCGCCGATGGCCAGGAACGTGTACGGGGCCTGCTGGAGCAGACCGTCCACCTGCACGCCGCCCTGCTCGTCCAGGAAGTAGGTGTCGACCCCGGCGCGCACCTGGTTGATCTGGATCACCTCGGCGCCGGCGTCGCGGAGTTCCTGGAGGGCGTCCAGGAGGTGGACGGCCCGCACGCCGTGCCTCGGGTCGCCGACCGCCAGCTCGATCCCGGGGCCCTCGGCGGGGAGCGTGCCCGCGAGGAGGCCGTAGGTGGTCGCCCGCTTGCGCGCCTCCTCCAGGGCCGTCTCGCCCTCGACGTCGCGCTCCAGCCCCGCCTTGGTCTCCTCAAGCTCGCGCAGGTCGCCCCTCAGCCGCTCGGACCGCTGGCCCAGGTCGGACAGGATGCCCACCAGCTCGTCCTGGCGGGCGGTGGCGAACGTGGTGTCGCGCTTGGTGGACCGCACCTGGACGGCCACCGCGAAGCCCAGCACGAGGCACAGGAGACCGGCCACGAGCTGCCCCCAGGTCGTCCGGGGGCGCAGCAGGTCCAGAACCGCCGCCATCCCGCCGCGCTCGGGCGGCGCGGGCTCCGCTGGGCGCCCGGCCCCCTCGGATCGCTCAGGCCCCTCGGGGTGCTCAGGCCCCTCGGGGCGCTCGTCGCCGCCGGTCACGCGCCGAACAGCTTCCGCCGGATGGCCGCCGCGTTGGAGAAGATCCGGATGCCGAGGACGACCACGACGCCGGTGGACAGCTGCGAGCCGACCCCGAGCTGGTCGCCGAGGAAGACGATCAGCGCGGCGATGACGGTGTTGCTGACGAAGGAGACCACGAAGACCTTCTCGTCGAAGACGCCCTCCAGACGGGCCCTGACCCCGCCGAACATGGCGTCGAGCGCGGCCACGATCGCGATCGGCAGGTACGGCTGCAGCCACAGCGGCACCGCCGGCTCCAGGACGAAGCCGAGCGCCACCCCGATCGCGAGGCCGATCAGCGCGATCACGCCTGGGTCACCTCTCCCCCGCTCCCCCTCGGTGCCCTCACGGGCCGGTCCCCGCCGACGGCCTGGCGTACCGCAGCCGGAGCCCGTCCGCCGCCGGGAGCCGGACGTCGCCTGAGCGGCGCACGCCGTAGGCGATCCGGTAGCGCTCCTCCAGCCGGCGCAGCCTGCGGTCGGCGGCGGAGCCCGCGAAGGCGTCCTGGAGGCGGCGCGGCTCCCCCAGGGCCGCCACCTCGTACGGGCCGCGCAGCGGGCGGTAGTCGACGAGGATCGCCTCGCCCGCGGTCCGGATCGCCGTGGTCGGCGTGATCCGCCGGCCGTTGATCCCGACGGCCCGGGCGCCGGCCGCCCAGAGCCCGTTCACCACGATCTGGAGATCCTGATCATAGACCCGGCCGGCGTCGGGGGCGGGCCCGCCCGGCTGCCGGTCCCCGCGCGGCGCGTCGTCCAGGGTGACCACCAGACCGGACCCGGCGGCGGGCGCGGCGGCCGCCGCGGCGCCCGCCTCGGCGAGCCGCCGCCGGGCCCGCCGCCCGTCGGCGCTGCGGGCCAGCGCGGCCGCGCGCCGCCGCTCGGTCTCGGCGCGCAGCCGCTCCAGGCGGCGCTGCAGGTCGTCGGACTCGCCGGTGCGGGCGTGGATCTCGTCGATGAGGCGGGCGCGCCGCTCGGCCGCGACGGGCTCGCTCCGGCGCACCTCGGCCCCGGCCACGGCGAGCAGGACGCCCGCGAGCACGAGGACCAGGAGCACGCCGCCGCCCCCCAGCGGGCCCCGGCGCGGCGCGTCCGCGCCCGCGGCGGCCCGGCGCCGCGCGGCCTCCGCGTAGCCGGGGTCGAGGAGCTTGCCCGCGAACAGGTCGTGCAGCAGGGACATGGACGCGTCGGGCCGCCCCCATCCC
>NZ_SMKU01000592.1 GCF_004349215.1 Actinomadura rubrisoli
GGGCGGTGCGGCTCTCCGGGGAGGCGGCCACCTCGGTGGGGCGGCCTTGGGCGACGATGCGGCCGCCCTCGTCGCCGCCTCCCGGTCCGAGGTCGATGACGTGGTCGGCGGCCGCAGCGACGTCCATGTCGTGCTCGACGACCACCACGGTCGCGCCGTCGTCGACCAAGGCGTGGAGCAGGCGCATCAGCACGGCGGTGTCGGCGGGGTGCAGGCCCGTGGTCGGCTCGTCCAGCAGGTACAGGGTGCGGGCGCGGCGGGCGCGTTGCAGTTCGGAGGCGAGCTTGATCCGCTGCGCCTCGCCGCCCGACAGCTCCGTCGCGGGCTGCCCCAGCCGCAGGTAGCCCAGGCCGACGTCGGCGAGCGCGGCCAGTGCGCGGGCGGCGGGCCGCGCGCCGGCGAGGAAGGCGGCCGCCTCGTCCACCGTCATGGCCAGCACCCCGGCGATGTCGGCGCCGTTCCAGGTGACCTCCAGCGTCTCGGGGTTGTAGCGGGCGCCGCGGCAGACGTCGCAGACCGCGTAGGTGGACGGCAGGAACAGCAGCTCGACCGAGATGTAGCCCTCCCCCTGGCAGTTCTCGCACCGGCCGCCCGGCATGTTGAAGGAGAACCGCGAGGCGCCGTAGCCGCGCGCCCGGGCCTGCTCGGTCCCCGCGAACAGCTTGCGGACGGCGTCGAACAGGCCGGTGTAGGTGGCGAGGTTGGAGCGCGGCGTCCGCCCGATGGGCCGCTGGTCGACCCGCACCACCCGGTGCCCCGCGGCGTGCTCGGCGAGGGCGTCCACCAGCGTGGACTTGCCCGAGCCCGACACCCCCGTCACGGCGGTGAACACCCCCAGCGGCACGTCGGCGTCCAGTCCGCGCAGGTTGTGGCGGGTGACGCCCCGCAGCCGGAGCGTCCCGGACGGCTCGCGGGGCTCGCGCCGCGGGTGCGTCACCTCACCGAACAGGAACCGGCGGGTCACCGACTCCGGGACGTCCCGCAGCGCCTTCACCGGGCCGCTGTGCAGCACGCGGCCGCCGTGCGCCCCCGCGGCGGGGCCGACGTCCACCAGCCAGTCGGCGCTCCGGACGACCCGCATGTCGTGCTCGATCAGGAACACGCTGTTGCCCGCCGCCTTCAGCCGGCCCAGCACCGTCATCAGCGCCTCGGTGTCGGCCGGGTGCAGGCCCGCGGACGGCTCGTCCAGCACGTACACCACGCCGAACAGCCCCGACCGCAGCTGCGTGGCCAGCCGCAGCCGCTGCAGCTCCCCCGCCGACAGCGTCGGGCTCGGCCGCGACACGCTCAGGTAGCCCAGCCCGAGCTCGGCCAGCACCTCGATCCGCGCGGTCAGGTCGCGGGCCAGGACCGCCGCCGGGCCGTCCCCGGCCAGGTGGGGGCGCAGGACGCCGGCGAGCGCGGACAGCGGCAACGCGGCCAGGTCGGCGATGGTGCGTCCGGCGAAGGTGACCGCGAGGGCCTCGGGCCGCAGCCGCCGCCCCCCGCACACCGGGCAGACCGCGCTGACCAGGAACGACTCGGCGCGCTTGCGGCGCGCCTCGCTCTTTGAGTCGGCGAAGGCGCGCAGCACCAGCCGCCGGGCGCTGGAGTAGGTGCCCCGGTAGGGGCGGTGGATGCGGTGCGCCTCGCGGACGGGGTGGACGGTCACCACGGGCTGCTCATCGGTGAACAGGATCCACTCGCGCTGCTCGCGCGGCAGGTCGCGCCAGGGCCGGTCGATGTCGTAGCCGAGCGCGTCCAGGATGTCGCGCAGGTTCTTGCCCTGCCACGCCCCCGGCCAGGACGCCACGGCCCCGTCGCGGATGCTGAGCGAGGGGTCGGGGACCAGCGACCCCTCGGTGGCCTGGTGGACCTCCCCCAGGCCGTGGCAGTGCGGGCAGGCCCCGGCGGCGGTGTTGGGCGAGAACGCGTCGGAGTCCAGGTGCTGCGCGCCGGGCGGGAAGTCCCCGGCGCGCGACATCAGCATGCGCAGCGAGTTCGACAGCGTCGTCACCGTCCCGACCGACGACCGCGACGACGGCACCGACCGCCGCTGCTCCAGCGCCACCGCGGGCGGCAGCCCGGTGATCTCCTCCACGGCCGGCGCGGCAACCTGGTGCAGCAGCCGCCGCGCGTACGGCGCGACCGATTCCAGGTAGCGGCGCTGCGCCTCGGCGTACAGCGTCCCGAACGCCAGCGACGACTTGCCCGACCCCGACACCCCGGTGAACGCGACCAGCGCGTCCCGGGGGATCGCCGCGTCCACCCCGCGCAGGTTGTGCTCGCGGGCGCCGCGCACCCGCACGTAGGGATCACTGGCGGCCTGCTCCATGATCCGCACACTACCGACCCGGCCCCGCGGCCGCCGGGAACCCCGACCTCGGGTGGGATCCGCTCGGAGTCCATGCGTCGTCGCCTATCGCGGCGGCCTTGAGGCCGTTACGGGGAAGGCGGGCGCCGGACGGTCATTCGTCCTCGTCCTCCAGCAGTTCACGGAGTTCCTCGTCGACGTGCGCCGCCGCTCCGCGTAGCCGCGGGCCGGGCTCTTCCTCCGGGTGGACGTGACCGCGGAACATCACGAACACCTCGACCGGTCTGCCGTCTTTGACATGCGTGTAGTGACTGAGATCGACATCATCGACCATTTGAAGGTCCGCGCCATCACAGATGCCGAACTTCACTCGCGTGTCCATGCCTTCGGGGAGGTCGGCCGCCAGGGTGTTCAGCATCGCGATCACTTCGCGGATCGTCGTCGCATTGTCGGACTGGTCACCCATTGGCCGACCGTACCGTCTCCAGGTACCGCTGCATGGGCGATGGGACCCATCCGGTACCGGGTCGGTGACATCGCGCCGCCGAGGTGCACGTCCAGAAGCGCCGCCCAGGGCGCCGGTCACCGCGCGAGGCCCCGCCCTCCACTGACCGGGGAC
>NZ_SMKU01000593.1 GCF_004349215.1 Actinomadura rubrisoli
CCCGGCCGACCCCTCTCCCGTCCGGCCCCGCGGTCAGGCGACGCGTTTCAGTTGGGCTGAGAGGTGGGACTGGAGTTCCCGGCCCACCGCCGCCATGTCGTAGGCCCAGCCGAGGTCCTCGCCGATGAGGCCGTAGAGGCGGGTGCCGCCGGTGACCTCCTTGGCGGACTCGGTGCGGGCGACCACGTCGGTCTGGAGCTCGACGCGGGTGAAGGCCACCTCGCCGAGGTAGATCTCGACGATGCCCGTGGGGTGCGCCAGCGTCAGCTCGACCCGGTGGTCCGGGCGCGGGCGCCAGTAGCCGGTCTCGGTGGCCAGCGGACGTCCCAGGGTGCCGTCCTTCTCGATCATCCAGGTGCGGCTGGTGTAGATCAGGAACGGCTTTCCGATGTGGGTGAAGGACATCTCCTGGCCGAAGTTGAAGTCCTCGATGGTGGGGTAGCCGCCGACGCCGGCCCCCTCCCACGTGCCCAGCAGGAACTTCAGCGGTTCAAGGTCCGGGTGCAGCTCAGGCTCCATGGGGAGCGAGCGTAGCGGCGCCGCGTCGCCGCTGCTCCGCCTCCGGCGGCCCGCCCGCTACTTCAGACGGCTCAGCCGGACGACGAGCAGGATGGCCGAGACCACCACCAGCCCGAGCACGAGGATCAGGACACCCGCGTTCACCATGCCGCCCACAGCAGGCGATGCTACGCCCCGCGAAGGCGTTTCGCCCGGAGGCGGGCGGGCTAGAGTGCCGGTATGGCGAGACCTCTGGTGATCAAGGTGACCGCGGGGGCGGACGCTCCCGAACGGTGCAACCAGGCGTTCACGGTCGCGGCCGCGGCGGCGGCGAGCGGGGTGCCCGTCTCGCTCTGGCTGACCGGCGAGTCCGCCTGGTTCGCGCTGCCGGGCAGGGCCAAGGAGTTCTCGCTGCCGCACGCGACGCCGCTGGACGATCTGCTCGCCGTGATCCTGGACGGGGGACGGGTGACGCTGTGCACCCAGTGCGCGGCCCGCCGGGACATCGGCCCGGACGACATCCTGCCCGGGGTCCGGATCGCGGGCGCCCCGACGTTCGTCGAGGAGATCACCTCGGACGGCGTGCAGGCTCTCGTGTACTGACCCGGTTGTTCCGGCCCAGAACGGAAATGAGTCCGCCGTCGTCCCGTTCTCCTGGGGAGCTGCCGGCATGGTCGACATACCCGCCTGGGCCTGGGTCGCGGCGATCGGGCTGATCGTCGCGCTGTTCGTGTTCGACCTGGTGGTGGCCGTGCGGCGGCCCCACGCGGTCGGGCTGCGCGAGGCCGCGTTCTGGTCGGTGTTCTATGTTTCCGTTGCCGTCCTGTTCGGTCTCGCGCTGTGGGGGCTCGGCGGGTCGCGGGCGGGCACCGAGTACTTCTCCGGCTGGATCGTGGAGAAGAGCCTGTCGATCGACAACCTCTTCGTGTTCGTGATCATCCTGGCGCGGTTCGGCGTGCCGGAGCGGTACCAGCAGAAGGTGCTGCTGTTCGGCATCGCCGCGGCCCTGATCCTGCGGACGGTCCTGATCGCGGTGGGCGCCGCGGCCATCAGCCTGTTCTCGTTCACGTTCCTGTTCTTCGGGCTGGTGCTGATCTGGACGGCGGTCCAGCTCGTCCGGCACCGCAAGGAGGAGCCGGACGTCGAGGACACCTGGCTCGTCCGGCGGGCGCGCAGGATCCTGCCGGTGAGCACCGACTTCCACGGCGGGCGGATGCTCGCCCACGAGGACGGGCAGCGGGTGATGACGCCGCTGCTGCTGGTGTTCGTGGCGATCGGGAGCACCGACGTGCTGTTCGCCCTGGACTCCATCCCGGCGGTGTTCGGCGTGACCAAGGAACCGTTCATCGTCTTCACCGCCAACGCGTTCGCGCTCCTGGGCCTGCGCGCGCTCTTCTTCCTCATCGAGGGGCTGCTGGAGCGGCTCGTCTACCTGTCCATCGGCCTGTCGGTGATCCTGGCGTTCATCGGGGTGAAGCTGATCCTGCTGTTCCTGCACGAGGACGTCAGCCATTCCGTCCCGGAGATCCCGACGCCGCTGTCCCTCGGCGTGATCCTCCTCGTGCTGGTGGTCACCACGGTCGCCAGCCTCCTGCGCGTCCGCGCCCATCCGGACGAGCGCGCGCAGGCGGGCTCCCTGCGGGGGCCCAAGGAGAGGCGGCGGGAGGAGGCCGAGCGGCGCTGATCCGCGCGGTCTGAACCCCGGCGGCCGCGGGCGCGTACTGCTGATCATCGCCCGCCGCCTCAGGAGGTCGTCCCACGTGGCCGCTCGCACCCTGGCCGTCCTGGCCGGTCTCGGATTGATCACCGCCGCCGTCGCCGCCCCGGCCGGTGCGCACGGGGCGTTGCAGAGCCCGGTGAGCCGGTCGGTCGTCTGCGACCCGGAACGGGCGAGCGCCCGGTCGGGCGCCTGCCGGGCCGCGGCCGGGCTGAGCGGTCCGGCGCTCGCCGAGTGGGACGAGCTGCGGGTCCCGAACGTGCGCGGACGCGACCGCCAGGTCATCCCGGACGGGAAGCTGTGCAGCGCCGGGATCAGCCGGTTCAAGGGCCTGGACCTGGCGCGTCCGGACTGGCCGGTGACCAAGCTGTCCGCCGCCGCCCGCCACACCTTCGGCTACCGGGTGTCGATCCCGCACCGGGGGAGCCTCCGGCTCTACGTGACGCGGGACGGCTACCGTCCGACCCAGCGGCTGACCTGGTCGGCGCTGGAGCCCAAGCCGTTCCTGGAGGTGAAGGACCCGCCGCGGCGCGGCGGTGCCTACGTGTTCACCGGACGGCTCCCCCGGGGCAAGTCCGGCCGCCACCTCATCTACACGATCTGGCAGACGTCCGACACTCCCGACACCTACTACTCGTGCTCCGACGTGGTGTTCGGGGCGGCGGGCGGCGCGGACAAGACGGACGGGGCG
>NZ_SMKU01000594.1 GCF_004349215.1 Actinomadura rubrisoli
ATAGGCCGAGTGGCTTGAACACACTGAACGTTCAAACCGAATCGCTGCACGAATGCGATGTTCGCGTCCCTGTGTGGTTCCCAGGAAACAACCGGGAACCCGCACCACACATATAGTTGAATACCGACGCTGGTGAGTGTCGGACGACGAGTTTCCCGCACCATCCCGTGAGTTTCGCGCGGGGGTGTTGGGGTTGGTCGTTCGGTGGTTATGGCGGAGGGGAAACACCCGGTCCCATCCCGAACCCGGAAGTTAAGCCCTTCAGCGCCGATGGTACTGCACGGGAGACTGTGTGGGAGAGTAGGACACCGCCGGACATCTATTGGTCGAGGGTCGCCCCGATTTGCGGGGCGGCCCTCGACGCATGTGTTGGGCCGGCCAAAGTAGGCTGCAAGTGTCCACTGAACCACCATCAAGAACAGTGACGGACGTGTGATGAGCGCGGAAGAGGACGGCCGCAGCGACGACAACCGCGAGCGGCGGGGGAATGACGGGGGGCGCAACACGCCTCCCCGTCGTGGGGGCAACGCTCGTGGCGGGCCTGGGGGGCCCGGTGCTCGGAAGGGCGGCGGTCCTCGCGGGGCCGCGCCTCGTGGCGGTGCGTCGCAGGGGGGGCAGGGCCGGCCAGGCGGCGGAGGCCCGAAGGGCCGGGACAAGCGCGGGCAGCGTGACGACCGCCAGCCGAGCCGTCCGTTCAAGCGTTCGGACGACCGTCGTACCGACTCAGGCCAGGGCCGTTCTGATGACCGTCGTGAGAACCGTTTTGGCGGTCCCCGGAGTGGCCAGAGCGGTGAACGCCGGGACGGCGGACGCTCTGGCGCCCCCCGCGGGGGGCAAGGTGGCGAGCGTCGCGAAGGCAGCCGCTACGGCGGGCCGCGTAACAGTCAGGGCAATGAGCGTCGTGACCAGCGCTTCGGCGGTCCTCGTGGCGGTCAGGGCGGTCAGGGCGGCGAGCGTCGTGAGGGCCGTCCCGGTGGTCCCCGCGCTGGTCAGGGCGGTGAGCGCCGTGAAGGTCGTTTCGGTGGTCAGAGCGGGGAGCGTCGCGAAGGACGTTCCGGGGGGCCCCGTGGTGGTCAGTTCGGCGGCCAGGGTGGCGAGCGTCGTGACCAGCGTTCTGGCGGGCCGCGTGGTGGGCAAGGTGGTGAGCGTCGTGAGGGCCGTCCCGGTGGCTCCCGCGCTGGTCAGGGCGGTGAGCGTCGTGAAGGGCGTCCGGGTGGTCCCCGCGCTGGTCAGGGCGGTGAGCGCCGTGAAGGGCGTCCGGGTGGTCCCCGTGGCGGTCAGGGCGGTGAGCGTCGCGAGGGGCGTTTTGGTGCGCCGCGCGCTGGTTCTCGTCCTGGAGGGGGGCAGGGAGGCGAGCGTCGTGACGGGCGACCCAGCGGGCCGCGTGGTCCTCGGGCCGGTGGCGGTCAGGGAGAGCGTCGCGAAGGGCGTCCGCCGGAGCGCCGCTACCAGGATCGGGACGAGCGCGGTGGCCGTGACGAGCGGAGGCCCGGCGGCCGCAAGTTCGAGGGTAAGCGCGAAGGGCGTCCCGGCGAGCGGGACAAGCCGTTCAAGGCGGGCGGGCCGAAGCGTCCGCAACAGGGCGGTGGACGGTCCTACGGCCCGCCGCGTGACCGTGCGGACCGGCGTGCGCCGAGGGCCGAGAGCGAGCGGCCCGCGCCGAAGCACGACGACCCGGTTCTGCCGGACGACATCACGGGTGAAGAGCTCGACGTGGATGCGCGTGCGGAGCTGCGGACCCTGCCGAAGGACCTGGCGACCCGGGTGGCACGCCACCTCGTGATGGCCGGGAAGCTGGCCGAGGACGAGCCGGAGCAGGCGTACAAGCACGCTCGGGCCGCGCGCAGGCTCGCGTCCCGCGTCGGGATCGTCCGGGAGGCGGCCGGTCTCGCCGCGTACCACGCCGGAGATTGGGCGGAGGCGCTCGCGGAGCTGCGGGCTGCCCGCCGGCTCAGCGCGGGCGACGCGTCGTACCTGCCGGTGATGGTCGACTGCGAGCGCGGGCTCGGACGTCCCGAGCGGGCACTGGACCTGCTGAAGTCGCCGGAGGCCGGGCGCCTGGACCCGATGGGCACCGTGGAGCTGCGCATCGTGGAGTCGGGCGTGCGCCGCGACCTCGGGCAGTACGACGCGGCCGTGGTCACGCTCCAGGTCCCCGAACTCCGGGACCGGCGGCTCCGGCCTTGGTCGGCACGCCTGTTCTACGCCTACGCCGACGCTTTGGCGGCGGCCGGACGCGAGGACGAGGCGTCCGACTGGTTCGCGCGCTCCGCGGCCGCCGACCGGGACGGGGACACCGACGCCGCCGAGCGGTACGCCGAGCTGGAGGGTCTTCACATCCTCGACACCGAGGACGACGAGGTGGAGGACGTGGAGGACGCATCGGCCGTCCTTCCGACCACCGATGCCACCGAGGGCCAGGGCGGTGAGGCCCCACTGCCCGAGGCTGGCAGCCCGGCGGCCATTGAGGACGTGGAGAGAAGCGAGGCCGAGGAGGACACCGGCGTCGACGTCGTGGAGATCGCCGAGCCCGAGCCCGTGGACGTCAGGGCAGAGGAGGACAGCTCGGAGGTCGAGTCCGAGGGCGTCAAGGCGGAGGAGGGCGGCCCGGTCGTCGAGCCCGTGGACGTCGAGGCGGAGGGAGACGGCCCGGAGGTCGAGCTCGTGGACGTCGAGGCGGAACAGGATGGCCTGGACGTCGAGCGAAGCGAGGCCGAGGAGGGCGTCGAAGGCGGCGAGGACACCGGCGTTGACGTCGTGGAGATCGCCGAGCCCGAGCCCGAGCCCGAGGACGTCAAGGCAGAGGAGGACGGCCTGGAGGTCGAGTCCGTGGGCGTCGAGGCGGGGGAGGGCGGCCCGGACGTCGGGGCTG
>NZ_SMKU01000595.1 GCF_004349215.1 Actinomadura rubrisoli
GGCCCGGTGGGCTCGACGCGCCGCAGAACACCTCGGCCACGCCCGTCGCGCACCTTCCGGCGGAGCCCGGACGGAAGGTGGCCGGCATGAGCACGACGCTGCTCGCGGCAGCCGGGGGCGGGGCGGCGGTGCTGCTGGTCATCGCGGTCGCGGCGACGGTCGGGTTCGTCCGCCGGGCGCAGGTCCGCCGCGAGTTCGCCGTCGGCCGGGCCCAGAAGGGGCGCGGCCTGTAGCGGCCGTCAGCGGCCTGTACCGGGCGTCAGGCCAGGACGGCGTTGAGGCGTTCCTCGCGGAGGCGGCCCGCCCAGGAGTCGTCGATCGGCTGGAGCTGGGCGCCGACGGCCCAGGTGAGCAGCAGGTCGGCCAGGGCGGGGTTGCGGACGAGCGCCGGTCCGTGCATGTAGGTGCCGACGACGCGGCCGCTGTAGGCGCCCTCGAAGCCGTTGCCGTCGCCGTTGCCGGTGCCCGCGACGACCTTGGCGAGCGGCTTGGCGCCGGGCCCGATGCTGGTGGCGCCCATGTGGTTCTCGAAGCCGGTGATCCGGGGGATGTTCAGCTCCGCCGACACATCACCGACGACCTCGCCGACCGCGCGCTGCTGGCCGCGGCCACTGCGGATGTCGAGGATGCCGAGGCCGGGGAGAAGCTGGCCCTCCTCGCCGCCGAACTCGTGGCCGATGATCTGGAACCCGGCGCAGACCGCGAAGATCACCGCGCCCCGCTGGGCGGCCCGCTGGAGGCCGCCGTCGCCCCGCAGGCGCTGCGCGGCGAGGATCTGCGGACGGTCCTCGCCGCCGCCGAGCAGGTAGATGTCGCCGTCGGTCGGCACCGGCTCGTCCGAGCGCAGGTGGAGGGTCTCGGTCGGGATCCCGCGCAGCGCGGAGCGGCGCTCCAGGACGATCGTGTTGCCCTGGTCGCCGTAGGTGCTGAGCAGGTCCGGGTAGATCCAGACGATCTTGATGCGGTCAGACGACACGGCCGTACCTCGTTCGGATGCTCTGGAAGGCGGTGTAGTTGGCGATCACGTCGAGCGGGCCTTGCGGCACCGCCATGACGGCCTGGTCGATGTCGTCCACCAGGGTGAAGCCCACCTCGGCGGCCTCCAGGCGCGCGGCCAGGTCGATGCGGCGCTCGCCGGCCACCCAGACCGGGCGGCCGCGCAGGATGCGGTAGTCGACGTCCCAGAGCCAGGAGGTGTCGCGGCCGTCCGGGCCCTGCGCGTTGACCGACAGGACGACCGGGCCGGGCGCGGGCCGCAGGACGTCGAACGCCTCCAGCCAGCCGGCCGGGTTCTTCGACAGCAGCAGGCGGATGCTGCGGCCCTGGTGCTCGACGGTCGTGTAGCGGCCGGCGACGGACTTGACCTCGCTCAGCAACGGCAGCGCCTGCTCGGGCTGGACGCCGAACTGGGCCACGACGGCGAGCGCCACCAGGGCGTTCGACCGGTTGGCGCGGCCCGGCAGGGACAGCCCGGAGAGCGGGAGGACGCGGCCGTCGGGGGTCGCGATCTGGTCGCCCTTGAGGATCCAGTCCGGACGGGGACGGGCGAAGTGGCACTGGCGGCAGCGCCAGTCGCTGTCCTCGTCGGTGTCCTGGCGGTCGAGGGGGCCGCCGCACTCGGGGCAGCACCACGAGTCCTCGCGCCAGTGCTGGCCCGCGGCGACCCACGTGACGCTCTTGGCGGTGGACGCGCCCCAGGTGACCAGCGGGTCGTCGCAGTTGGCGATGACGTGGCTCTGCGGGGACGCCTCAAGCGCGCGCCGCCACTTGCCGGCCAGCAGCCAGATCTCCGCCGCGCGGTCCATCTGGTCGCGGCTGAGGTTCATCAGGGCGACCACGTTGGCGCCGGTCTCGGCCAGCACCATCGGGACGTACTTCTCGTCGCACTCCAGGACCCCGTAGCGGGCCGTGGGCGCGGAGGCGAGGGCGGACACGTGCCCGGTGGGCATGTTCGCGCCGAACGCGTTGGTGGCGACCTCCCCCAGCGGCGTCATCGCCGAGGTGATCAGCCGGGTCGTCGTCGTCTTGCCGTTGGTCGCGCTGACGAGGACGAGCTTGCGGTCCTTGGCGAGCCTGGTCAGCAGCTCGGGGTCGAGCCGAAGACCGATCCGCCCTCCGATGACCGAGCCGTCTCCGCGGCCCGCGATGCGGGACATCTTCGCGGCCGTGCGACCGAGCGCGACGGCCAGCTGCGAACGCAGCGGAAGATCGCTCATGGACTCCGTCTTCTCTGGATGCGCAGGGAAACCGCTCCGAGCCTAGCCGCTGATCGACGCGCCCGTGGCGCCCATGGACCACAGGAATGCGACGAGCATCACACCGGATCACGTAAACCGCCCTTGGCAATCTTGACCCGTAGCGAGATCTCGTGATTCGGTTCGACCCCCGACTGCGGTGAGCCAGATTCCCATCCACGCGCCTGAGAACGACATCACCCACTACTTTTGTCGGGAGCCCTGCTGGTTTGCGGGGAAGCGAGCCCGCCTCGGCGGCGGGCCGGAATCGCAAGCGTGGCGAAGCGGCGATAAGGCGAGGTCTGAGCGATGCAGTGTCCGACGTGCGGTTCTAACACGCCCGGGACGCTCGGCAAGTGTTCTAACTGCGACGCGCCGATCGATGTGTACTCGGTCGGGCCGGCCGCGCCCCTGGGCGCGCCGGTGAGCGAATTCTCCGCCGACGCGCTGGGCGACCGGACGGTGATGGTGCCGCCGCCCACCCCGTCCTGGGCCCCGGCGCCCGCCGCACCTGCGGCGCCCGGGATGCTGCCGCCGGTCGACCCCGAGTCCACCGCGGCCTGGACGTTCGACCCGGACGAGGAGCCCGACTCGCAGGGCACCCCGGCCCCGGGATTCGCCGCCGCTGCCC
>NZ_SMKU01000596.1 GCF_004349215.1 Actinomadura rubrisoli
GCCCCCGTCCACCCCCCACACGCTGCCGGTGACGTAGGAGGCCGCGTCGGACGCCAGGAACGCGATGACGCGGGCGACCTCGCAGGGCTCCCCCATGCGCCCCGCGGGGATCCGGCGCCGCGACAGCTCGTGCTCGACGGCGGCCCTCGGCTCCTTGCCGTGCAGCGAGCCGAGGGTGTCGGCGAACCCGCCGGGACGCGTCCACAGCGGCGTCCAGACGGGGCCGGGCGCGACCGCGTTGACCCGGATCCCCGGCCCCTCGGTCAGGGCCAGGGACTTGGTCAGCGACAGCAGCCCCACCTTGGACACCTGGTAGTCCACCGGCGCCGCTTCCGGCTGGCGGGCCAGGTCGGAGGAGTTCGTGACGATGCTCCCCCGCCCCCTCTGCCGCATCCCCGGCAGCACATGGCGGATGGCCCGGACCGCCGACAGGAGGTTGACCTCCAGGGTGGCGAGCCAGTCCTCGTCCGACAGCTCGTCGAACGAGCGCGCCTGGCACCGTCCGACGTTGTTGACCAGGATGTCGGCCCGCCCGCCGTAGGGCGCGAGGGCCGTGTCGAGCCCCGCCGCCACCCCGGCCTCGGTGGCGAGGTCGGCGGCGGCGGCCGACACCTCGGCGCCCCCCGCGGACAGCTCGTGCGCCGTCCGCTCCAGCTCGTCCTTGGCGAGGTCGAGCAGGGCCAGGTGGGCGCCCTCGGCGGCGAGGGCCCCGGCGGCCGCCGCGCCGATGCCGCCGGCGGCGCCGGTGACGACGGCGACGCGCCCGTCCAGGTCCAGCCTCATGGCACCCGCACCTCCGTCGAGATCAGGCACAGCGGCCGGCGCGCCGAGATGTTCTCGACGCGGCGCTCGGCGCCCGCCGGGAAGGCCGCGCAGAACCCGGCCCCGCCCGTGAACGTCTGGCCCTCGACGACGACCGCCGCCTGCCCGGAGACGACGAACACGACCTCGGTGCACTGGTCGAGCGCGTAGTCGCCCGTCCTCGCGCCCGGCGGGACCTCGATGCGCGCGAAGCGGTGCCAGGGCCCGGTGAACGGCTCGGTCAGGTCGACCGCCGCGACCCGCAGCGGCAGCGGCGCGTCCCGGTAGCCGGGCGCCTCGGCCATCGCGTGGTGCAGGCCGAGGTGCCGCGGCCGGGCGGGCGGCCCCTCGCCCGGGAACACCTCGGTGACGTAGAACGCCATGTCCTCGCCCGAGTCGTTCTCGATGGCGTGCCGGGCGCCGATCGGCGTGGTGATCAGGTCCCCGGCCCCCACCGGGAAGTCCACGCCGTTCATCCGCATCGTGGCCTGCCCGGCGACGATGTAGTAGATCTCCTCCGTCCGGTCGTGCAGGTGCTCCCCGATGGACGCGCCCGCGGTGAGGGTGACGTGCTCGACGGTGTTCCACGCGCCCTCCAGGTGGGCGCCGTAGGCCAGCTGCTTCCAGAACGCCACCCCCGTCCCGCCGATCTGGCGGAGCGTGGTCGCCCGGCCGCTGGTGTCGTTGATGATCGGCCCGTAGCCGGTGCGGACGGCGGTCATCGGACGGCCGTCCCGGCGAAGGCGCCCGCGTGCTCCTGCGGGCCAGCGGCCAGGTAAGCCTCGACGGCGGCGCGGACGACGGGCTCCTCGACCTGGGTGATGACGTTGTCGCCGACCCAGTGCGGGCGGCCCAGGCCCTCCAGCAGGACCATGTCGACCGTCCCCTCGCGGAACGGCACGTACCCGCGCTTGTTGTCGCGGCGCACCACCGCGAGGATCTCGTCCGCCGTCAGGCCCTCCGGCAGCCGCGTGGGCGCGCCGTTGCGCTCCAGCAGCGTCCGGTGGGCGCCCTCCTCGGCCGGGTCCATGAGTCCGAGGAGCACCGCGGCGCGGGCCGCGACCAGCATCCCCACGCCGATCGCGTGCCCGTGACGCAGAGCCCCTCCGGTGAGCAGCTCAGCGGCATGCCCAACGGTGTGCCCGTACTCCAGCACCAGTGCCTCACGCTTCTCCCTCGGGTCGTCGCGCATCACCGCCGTCTTGGCGTCGACGCACAGGTCGATGAAGGCGGCCAGCTCGCGCGGCGCGTAGCGGGCGTCGGGCCGCAGCGTCGCGGCGACCTCGTCGTAGCGCTCCGGGCAGATCCCCAGCACGTTCTTGATCATTTCGCAGAGCGCGGCCTGGGTCTCCTCGCGCGGCAGCGTGGCGAGGAAGTCCAGGTGGTTCCAGACGAGCACCGGCGCGTGGAACGTGCCGAGGTGGTTCTTGCCCACCCGCGAGTTCACGGCCTGCTTGAGCGACAGCACCGAGTCCGACATGCCCAGCAGCGTCGTGGGCAGGTGGACCAGCCGCAGCCCGCGGAACGTCAGCGCGGCCAGCAGCCCCGCGACGTTGCCGGCCAGGCCGCCGCCGAGCGCGACGATGACCGAGTTGCGGGTCACGCCGTGCCGCAGGGCCCGCTCGGCGAGCCCGTCCAGCGTGTCGATCGTCTTGGCCTTCTCGCTGTTCGGGATCGACAGCACCACCGTGTCGGCGACGGCCGACAGCCGGCCGCCGACCTCGCTCGTGATGGCGCCGGGCACCCCGTCGTCGGTGACGACCACGAGACGGTCGGCCTCCAGCCGGGTCAGCCGGGCCGCCAGCTCCGCCCACGACCGCTCCCCCGAGTGGACGTGGAACGGGTAGCGGACGTCCCCGAAGCGGACCTCCCGCGCAAGCCACTGCCCGGGCCGGGCGGGCCCGAGGTCGATCGCCCTGGTCGACTTCTCGATTCCCTTGCGGGACATCTTGTTCCCCCTGTGTGCGGCAGATGACCTCCGGACGAGGTCGACTGCCCACCACCTTCGGCGGCCCGACGTCCCGGGCACATGGTGCGCCCGCCGCAACCC
>NZ_SMKU01000597.1 GCF_004349215.1 Actinomadura rubrisoli
AAGCGGGGGCGGGGGCCGGTCCGGTGGTCTCGCGGCGGGTGAGGACCAGCGGGTCGGCCGTGAGCGGCGCGGCGGGGGGCCCGCTCGGGGCGCCGAGCATCTCCAGCAGCTCGGACGCGGTCGGACGGGCGCCGGGCTCCTTGCGCATGGCGGCGGCCACCGCGCCGCGCAGGGCCCCGGTCAGGCCGCCGAGGTCGGGTTCGGCGCCCATGATCTGCTCGACCAGGACGCCCATGGTGTCGCCGTCGAACGGGCGGCGCCCGGTGGCCGCGAACACGGTCACCCCGCCCCAGGCGAAGATGTCGGAGGCCGGTCCCGGATCGTTGAGGAGCTGTTCGGGGGCCATGTAGGCCGGGGTGCCCACCGCCTGCCCCTTGGCGGTGATCCGGGTGGCGTCCGGGTCGCGCGCGATACCGAAGTCGATCACCCGGGGGCCGAGCCGGGACAGCAGCACGTTGCCGGGCTTGAGGTCGCGGTGCATGATCCCGACGCCGTGGATGCCGCGCAGCGCCGTGGCCACCGCGACGGCCAGCTGGTGCAGCTCGGCGCCGCGCAGGGGGCTCCCGCCCGCCACCAGCTCGTGCAGCGTGGGGCCGTCGATGAACTCGGTGACCAGGTACGGGACGGGCCCGTCCGGGTCGGCGGCCAGCACCTCCGCGGTGACGTAGGCCGGGACCTTCAGCGCGCTGGCGGCCTCGCGGCGAAAGCGCGTGCGGAACTCCCCGTCCTCCGCCAGCTCCGCGCGGATCGCCTTGATCGCGACCAGACGCCCGTCGCGGGCCCGGCCGGCGAAGACCAGGCCCATCCCGCCCTCGCCGAGGACGCCGAGGGTGCGGAACTCGCCGAACCATCGCGGGTCCTGGGGCCGCAGCGGCTTGGCCCGGGCGGGCAGCCCGTCGGCGTTCAGCGGTGCCGTCATCGGAGCTCCTCCCGTCGCCCGGTCACGGGGTGGTCGGCACGGCCCGCGGGCGTGCGCTGCTCGCCGGCGATGGACTGGGCGTGGTGGACGGCTCGTCCGGATGCGGCGAGACGGGCTCGCGCGGCTCACCGGGCTCGTCCGGCTTCTTGGCCTGCGGCTTCTCGGCCTCAGGCTTCTCGGTCTCCGGGGTCTTGGACGGCTTCGGGGACCTCGGAGCGCCGGAGTCCGGAGTACTGGGCTTCGGCCCGGCTTCCGGACGTTCTGGCGCGGGGTCCGGGGCGCTCGGCTTCGGCGCCGGGCCGGACGGCTCGGAGGTCGGGGGCTCCTCCGGCGCGGTGGTGAACCCGTCCGGGCAATCGTCCGGGTCGGGCTTGCAGGGCACGCGCCCGCCACCCGGCTCCCCGCCCTCGTCTCCGCCTTCACCCTCGCCCTCGTCGTCGGGGCATGGCGGCGATTGGGACTGCGTTGGCCGCACCTCCGGCGAGTCCCCTCGCTCCCTGCTCAGCCCGTACTGCCCGGGGGAGCGGCAGGGCGCGGTGGCCGTCCCGGTGATGACGATGCTGACGCCGGGGCCGCCCTCGCGGGTGCGCACCACCAGGGTCGCGGAGTGCGGCCCGGCCGTCGCGGGCGCGAAGGCGACGCGCACGCGGCAGGTCGCGCCGGTCTCCGCCGGGCAGGTGGTGCCCTTCATCAGGGTGAAGGAGGGGCTGCCGTTCAGGCTGATCCCGCCGGGGTCGTAGCACCAGTCCCAGGGAATCCCGATGATCTCCTTGGCCCGATCGTTCACCTCGACGTCGTCGAACCGGTGCCCCGGCCCCGGGGCGTCCCGCTTGCAGGACGTGCGGGCCACCGCGCTCAGCGGGACCGTCGCGGCGGTGCCGCCCGTGGTGTCGGGCACCGTCAGGGTCGTGGAGTGCGGGCCGGACGTGCGGGGCTCGAAGACCACCGGGATGCCGCAGGTCGCGCCGGGCTTCGCCGGGCAGGTGGAGCCCGGGCCCAGGTGGAAGTCCGCGTCGCCGGTGAGGTGGATCCTGGTGGCGTCGAAGCACCAGCCCCACGGGACGATGACGACCGCGCGGGACGTCCTGCCCGGCTCGGCGTCCTCGAACTCGGGCGCCGTCACCGGCGGGTCGCGGCGGCAGGACGGCGCGGCGACGGCGCTGAGCGGGAGCGTCACGGCGGCCGGCCCGGAGTCGGACGGGACCACCAGGGTCGCCGAACGGGTGCCCGCGGTGGCCGGGGCGAAGGTCACCGTGATCCGGCATGCCGTGCCCTCGCAGCGGGTGCCGGTCAGGCTGAACGCCCGGTCGCCGTCCAGCCGGATTCCCGAGGCGTCGTAGCAGTCGTCCCAGGGGACGGTCAGCACGCCGGTGACGGATCGTCCCACCTCGGCCGTGCCCAGGCTCCGCACGGGAAGGGCGTGCCGGGGGCAGGTCCGGACCGGCGGGGCGGCCGTGCCGCTCAGCCGCAGGGTCACCGCGGTCCCGCCGCTGGTGGAGGGCACGACGACCACCGCCTGGTAGAGCCGTCCGCGCTGGACGGGCCGGAACGCGACCCGGAACCGGCACAGGGGACCCGAGGGCGGGCAGGCGACGAGCGTCGGGGGACTGAATCCGGCGGCGTCCGGGCCCCGGAGGGAGATGGCCCGGACGTTGTCGCACGCCCGCCGCGGGAAGGTGAAGTCCTGCTCCTTGATCTGGCCGATCTGGACGGGGGCGAAGGTGTAGGGCTCGATGGCATGGTGCGGGCACGGCGTCCCCCGACGCTCGGTAGGCCGGTCGGTGGGCCCTGTCGTCCGCGTGTAGTCGGCGGGCGGCGTCGAGGGGCCTCCCGGCGGCCCTCCTTCGCTGTTCTCCGTGGGGCCGGGCGTGGGGGAGGGACCGGGCGTGGACGGGCCGGGCG
>NZ_SMKU01000598.1 GCF_004349215.1 Actinomadura rubrisoli
GCCGGGCCGCCGTCCGCCGCCGTAGTGTCCGCGTTGGTGTCGTGGAGGCGGTCGGGGGGCGCGGTGCGGCCGGACTCGACGGCGCGCAGCCGCAGGTGCTCGGCGGCCTCGTCCAGCCCGGCCGCCTCGTGCGGCAGCCAGCAGGCCGACACGTGCGCCGGGTCGTCGCCGGAGACGGGCTCCAGGGGCGGGTCGTCGGGGACGCAGCGGTCCATCACGTACGCGCAGCGCGGATGGAACACGCAGCCGGACGGCAGGTTGATCAGGCTCGGCGGCTGGCCGGGGATCGGCCTGAGGCGGTCCCGGCCCCCGGCGGCGGAGGGCGCCGACTCCAGCAGGCCCTTGGTGTAGGGGTGGTGCGGGCGGTAGTAGAGCGGGCGGCGCCCGGCGCGCTCGGCCGCCTTCCCCCCGTACATGACCAGCACGTCGTCCGCCATGTCAGCGATCACCCCCAGATCGTGGGTGATCATGATGAGGGCGGTGCCGAACTCGGCCTGCAGCCGCCGCATCAGGTCCAGGATCTGGGCCTGGACGGTCGCGTCCAGCGCGGTCGTCGGCTCGTCCGCGATGATCAGCTTGGGGTTCAGCGCGAGCGCCATCGCGATCATCGCGCGCTGGCGCATGCCGCCGGAGAACTGGTGCGGGTACTCCTCGGCGCGGCGGGCGGGGTGCGGGATGCCGACCAGGCCGAGCATCTCCACCGCCCGCTCGCGGACCTCCCGGCGGCCCGCCGCCGGCTCGTGCGCCTTGATCATCTCCTCGATCTGCCGGCCGACCCGGTACAGGGGGTGGAGGCTGGACAGCGGGTCCTGGAAGATCATGCCGATCTCGGCGCCGCGGATCCGGCGCAGCTCCCGCTCCCCCGCGGTCAGCAGGTCCCGGCCCTCGAACAGGGCACGCCCGCTCACCCGCGCGCCCGGCGTCAGCCCCATCAGCGTCTGCGTGCTGACGCTCTTGCCCGAGCCGGACTCGCCGACGATGCCCAGGGTGCGGCCCCGGTCGACGTCGAACGACACGCCGCGTACGGCGCGCACCACCCCGTCGGGGGTGGGGAAGGAGACCCGCAGGTCGGTCACCTGGAGAAGGCTCATCGCCGTCCCTTCGCGTCGGGGATGGTGCGGCCCACCGCTAGGGCGCCTTAGGAGAGCCTCACCTGCCCGAGGTCGAACGCCTGGTACTGCGGCAGGTAGCGGGCGTTCTTCACCCGCGGGGAATGGAAGATCGGGTACTTCTGGTTCATCAGCGGCACCACCGCCGCGTCCTGCATGATCAGCCGGTCGGCGCGCGCCCAGAACCCGGCGGCGGTGCCGGCGTCCTTGGCCTTGAGCGCCTGGTCGACGAGGGCGTTGACGGCCGGGTCGTCGTAGCCGCCGTAGTCGGTGGAGTTGGGCCCGTACTGGCGGCCGTCGAACAGCGGGACGATGTTGGTGCGGCCGTTGTTGCCGTACCAGTCGGGCACCCAGCCCGGCCCCGCCAGGTCCCACTTGCCGGCCTTGGCGTCGGCGGGCGTCACCAGTGTGGTGTTGTAGAAGGTGCCGTTGGTGTCGGGCGTCAGGTTCGCGGTGATGCCGCAGGACTTCAGGTTCGCCTGCACCGACTGCGCGACCTTCGGGTGGTTGCTGCTGACCCGGTACGGGAACCTCAGCGACAGCCCGTTGGGGTACCCGGCCTGCGCGAGCAGTTGCCTGCACTTGTTGGGGTCGCCGGCGTTGCCCGGCGTCGGGTACAGGTCGAACGGCTGGTGGCCGACGCTGCGCGGCGGGATGACCTGGTTGAGGACCTCGCTGACGTCCGGGCCGCCGTAGATCTGGACCAGCGCGGTCTTGTCGACCGCGTAGTTGATCGCCTGCCGGACCTCCTTCTTGCCCAGCGCCCCGCCGTTGTTCGGGCTGAGGGTGTTCAGGACGAGGTAGGGGTTGCTCGCCGACCCGTCCATGATCTTGAAGTTGGGGTCGGACTTCAGGCCCGGGATGCGGGAGGTGGGCACCGGCTGGTCCCAGGACAGGTCGGCCGAGCCCTGCTCAAGCTGCTGCTGCACCACGTCGGGCGAGTCCTGCCCCATGGTGACCTGGATGCGGTCGGGGTTCTGCGCGCGCGTCGGGTCGGACTGGGCCTTCCAGTTCGGGTTCTTGTCCAGGATGTACTGCTTGTTGGGCGAGTACGCGGTGATCTGGTACGGCCCGTTGGAGATCGTGTGCCGGCGGAATTCCGGGCTGTCGGGGATGTAGCGGTCATACTCCTGAGGGGCGGCGGCGGAGAATTCCAGCGCGAGGATGTTGGTGAAGTCGCTCGCGGGCTGCTTCAGCCTGACGACGAGCGTCTTGGCGTCCTTGGCGACGAGGCCGGAGACCTTGGTCTCGTCCTGGTAGGACGCCATCGCCGGGGCGCTCTTCGGGTCGACCTTCGCGTAGCCCGTGCAGAAGTCGGCCATCCCGGTGATGGTCTCGGAGTAGTACGCCTTGCCGCCCGACGGCTTGGCCGGGTTGCAGACCCGCTTGATGCCGCGGACGAAGTCGGCGGCCGTGACCTCGCGGGGCGGGCTGGTGTTCCACAGCACGCCGCCGCGCAGCTTGATGGTGTAGGTCCGGCCGTCCTGGCTGAGGCCGCCGTTCTGGACGGTCGGGATCTCCGCCGCGACGTCCGGCCGCACCTTGACGGCCTCGTCGAACTCGTTGGACGCCGCGAAGCCGAACAGCGTCCGGGCGAACTGGCGGGCCAGCAGGTTGCCCCAGGTCGTGTAGACGCTGGAGCTGTCGAGATGGTCCACGTCGGACGACCCGACGACCTTGAGCGTGCCGCCCGCGCC
>NZ_SMKU01000599.1 GCF_004349215.1 Actinomadura rubrisoli
TGCGGCTGGGGGGTGCCTTGTTGATGCCGCCGCCGCTGGGGGAGGCGGGGGCGTTCTTCTCGGGGTCGCCGGAGACCGCGTTCACCAGAGCCGTGCCGCCGACGATGAGCAGAGTTAAGGCGGCTACCACGGCTACGGCCGCGATCAGTATGCGCGCGAGACCACGAGGGTCCGACCGATGACGTCCCACATGGGGAGGTTAGCGATAACTGTCGCCGCTGAGCGACGGACGTGACTCTTCAGCGTCTTTCTTCTTCGGACCGTTGTGCGAGGAACCGCGCCCCTTCATGATCTCCCGGACGATCGGGATGATCGACAGGATGAGGATCACGGCGACGCCCGGCAGGATGTAGCGCTCGACGTCGGGCACCTCCGAGCCGAGGAAGTGGCCGAGCAGGAACAGGGCATCGGTCCAGATCACACCGCCTACGACGTTCCAGATGAAGAACTTGCGGGTGTCCATGCCGAGCATCCCGGCGAGCGGGTTGAGGAACGTCCGGACGATGGGGATGAACCGGGCCAGCACCACCGCGCGGGCCGGTCCGAACCGGTTGAAGTAGTACTCGGCCTTCTCCACCCACTCCTGTCGAAAAATCTTGGAGTTGGGCCGTTCGAAGAGCTTGCGCCCGTACCGCGCGCCGAGCCAGTGCCCGAGCTGGGCGCCGGAGATCGCCGCGATCGGGCCGCCGATCAGGAGCCAGGGCAGCGACAGCGACTGGAACTCCTGGCCGTTGACGGTCGAGACCGCCGTGAGGATCCCCGCCGTGAACAGCAGCGAGTCACCGGGCAGGATGCAGCCGATCAGCAGTCCGGTCTCCGCGAAGATGATGGCGAGGACGCCGATGGTCGCGAAGGTGCCGAACAGCTGCAGCCAGGCGGTCGGGTGCAGCCACTCGGTGAGGTCCAGGGGAAGGGTCGTGAGATCCACACGGCGAGCGTACCTGGCCTGACGCTCCGAATACGTGGGAAACCCGACCGGACGCACCGTCCGGACACGATCCGGTGGACCCGCCGCAGGCTGGCCCCGGGTGAAAAATCCGAGATACTGACTCCTGTGCGCGCTCCCTTCGCGGTGGGCGCGCGTCGCAACGAGATACTGACCGTGGACGGCTTGCCCCACCCGGAACCGCGTGACCAGGGGGCTCTCCTGGGTACGCGGTCGTCAGGGTGCTACCGCCCGGCCGGATGCCCGGCGGCACCGCTGCGTATGAAAGGACGCTGACAATGCCCATCGCAACGCCCGAGGTCTACGCGGAGATGCTCGACCGTGCGAAGCAGGACGGCTTCGCGTTCCCCGCCATCAACGTGACGTCCAGCCAGACGCTGAACGCCGCGCTGCGCGGGTTCGCCGAGGCCGAGAGCGACGGGATCGTCCAGGTGTCCACCGGAGGCGCCGAGTACCTGTCCGGCTCCACGGTGAAGGACATGGTCGTCGGGTCGACGGCGCTGGCCGAGTACGCCCGGGTGGTGGCCGCCGAGTACCCGGTCAACATCGCGCTCCACACCGACCATTGCCCGAAGGACAAGCTGGACGGCTTCATGCGCCCGCTCATCAAGATCTCGCAGGAGCGGGTGGCGCGCGGCGAGGAGCCGCTGTTCCAGTCGCACATGTGGGACGGCTCGGCCGTGCCGCTGGAGGAGAACCTGAAGATCGCCGCCGGGCTCCTGGAGGAGTGCGCGAAGGCGCGGATCATCATGGAGATGGAGATCGGCGTCGTCGGCGGCGAGGAGGACGGCGTCGCCAACGAGATCAACGAGAAGCTCTACACGACGCCGGGCGACGCCATCGCCACCGCCGAGGCCGTCGGCGTGGGCGAGAAGGGCCGCTACATCCTCGCGGCGACGTTCGGGAACGTGCACGGCGTCTACAAGCCGGGCTCGGTCAAGCTGCGTCCGGAGGTGCTCAAGGAGATCCAGGACGCGGTCGGCGCCAAGTACGGCAAGGACAGGCCGTTCGACCTGGTGTTCCACGGCGGCTCCGGGTCCACGCTGGAGGAGATCCGCGAGGCGGTGTCGTACGGCGTCGTGAAGATGAACGTCGACACCGACACCCAGTACGCGTTCACCCGCCCGGTCGCCGACCACATGCTCCGCAACTACGAGGGCGTGCTGAAGGTCGACGGCGAGGTCGGCAACAAGAAGCAGTACGACCCGCGCTCGTGGGGCAAGGCCGCCGAGGCCGCGATGGCCGCCCGCGTCGTCCAGGCCGCCGAGAACCTCCAGTCGGCGGGCAAGAAGCTCAAGTAGCGGTCCCTGGAGCGGGGCCCGGCGGCGACCGCGCCGTCCGGGCCCCGATTCGTGCGTTTCATGACAAAACTCCGGTAGTCTCGGACGCGTGGCCCTGCCCCGCACCTACGAGTCACAGAACTGCTCGATCGCCCGGTCCCTGGAGGTCGTGGGCGACCGCTGGACGTTGCTGCTCATCCGCAGCGCCTTCGAGGGCATCCGGCGCTTCGACGACTTCCAGGACGCGCTGGGCGTGGCCCGCAACGTCCTGACCGACCGGCTCACGCGCCTGTGCGACGAGGGCATCATGCGCCGCGTCCCGTACCAGGAGCGCCCGGAGCGCTTCGAATACCGGCTCACCCGCAAGGGCGTCGAGCTGTGGCCGGCCATGATGACCCTGCTGATGTGGGGCGACCGCCACTACGCCCCTGACGGCCCGCCCGTGATCATCGGTCACCGCGGCTGCGACGGCGTCCTCACGCCCCGCTTCACCTGCGGCTCCTGCGGTGCCTTCCTCGACCCCACGGACGTGGAGCCCCGCCGCGGTCCCGGCGCCTGAGCCCCTC
>NZ_SMKU01000059.1 GCF_004349215.1 Actinomadura rubrisoli
GTGGGGGTCAGGGGAGGTTTCTGATCTCCTCGATGATCCCGGGCATGGCGGCGTTGTTCTCGCGGATCCAGCGCAGGAGGAAGGCGATCTGTTCGTCGCTGTAGCCGTCGAGGCGCTCGCGGAACATCCGTCCGATGGGCTCGAAGTAGCGGCCGAAGCGGGCGACGTTCTCCTCCACGAGCTCGACGATCACGCGGCGGCGGTCGTCGGGGTCGCGGGTGCGCCTGACGTAGCCGGCCTTCTCCAGCCGGTCGATCACGGCGGTGATGGCGCCGCCGGTCGTGATGCCCATGAGCTGCGCGAGCTGGCCCGGGGTCTGCGGGCCGTCCAGGGACAGGGCGTTCACGCACTGCGCGTCCGTGACGTTCATGCCCGCCTTGCTCGCGGTGGCGTGGTGCAGCAGCACCGTGAACATCGTGCTGCGCTGCGTCGCCATTTGCAGCTCGCCCGCCATCCGGTCGCGCTCCGGGGTCGACACACCCCACCTCTCCTTCTTTACTCTAATATAGAGACGCTCATTTAGAGAGCGGCTCTTCAGAGGAGAGTCTAGCCGTCCGGCGGCGGTGGGGGACAGCCGGACGGCGACGCGGCCAGGTCAGGTCGGGCCGTCGGCGGCGGACGAGGCGATCCGCGCGGCCCAACGGTAGTCGGCCTTGCCGGCCGGGGAGCGCTTCATCTCCGCGACGAACGCGTAGACGCGCGGGACCTTGTAGCCCGACAGCTCCCTGCGGCAGTGCGCGTCCAGGTCCGCGGTGGACGGGGCGTCGCCGGACGGCTGGACGACGGCGGCGACGCGGTTGCCCCAGCGCTCGTCCGGGACGCCCGTCACGACGGCGTCGTACACCGATGGGTGGCCCTTGAGGACGGCCTCGACCTCCTCTGGGAAGACCTTCTCGCCGCCGGTGTTGATGGCCTGCGAGCCGCGCCCGTAGACGGCGATCGACCCGTCCTCCTCCACGGTGGCGATGTCGCCGGTGAGCAGCCAGCGCCGCCCGTCCACGACCGGGAACGTCCGGGCGGTCTTCTCGGGGTCGTTGTAGTAGCCGCGGGCGATGTGCCCGGTGCGGGCGACCTGCCCGATGGCGCCCGAGCCGGGTTCGACGGGCCGGAGCGCGTCGTCCAGGACGGTGACGTTCTCCACGTCGGGCGCGAACCGCAGGCCCTTCTCCGGGGCCGAGCCCGCGACCGCCTCGGCCGTCGAGCCCGATTCGGTCGAGCCGAACCGGTCCATGATGAGCGTGTTCGGCAGGAGCCGCTGGATGCGGTCGCGGACGGTTCCGGTGAGGATCGCGCCCGTCGAGACGTAGGCCAGCAGGGACGAGGTGTCGTAGGCGCCGCGCGCCAGCTCGTCCGCCATCGGGATCGCCATGGCGTCGCCGGTCACGGTGAGGGAGTTGACCTTCTCGCGCTCGATCGTCCGCCACACGTCGGCGGCGTCGAAGCGGCGCGTGTAGACGACGGTCGCGCCCATGAACCAGGCGATCCATGTGGCCATCTGCGCGGCGCCGTGCATGAGCGGAGCGACGGGCATCATCACCAGCGGCCCCGAGTCGCGGGCCAGGGCGACGACGTCCTCGGGACGGCTCGGACGCGGGAGCGTCGGGTTCCAGAACGCCAGCAGCAGCTGCCCGGTCGACCACATGACGCCCTTGGGCATCCCGGTCGTCCCGCCCGTGTAGATGATGTAGGTGTCGCCGGACGAGCGGGACGGGAAGCCGCGCGTCCCGTCGGCAGCCCGGAGCGCGTCGTCATAGGCGACCGCGCCGGGGATCGACGGCGCCCCGCCGACCGCGACGAGGTGCGCCAGCGCGGGTACCCGGGCGACGACCACCGCGACCCGGTCCTCGAACTCCACGTCGTACAGCAGCGCCACGCTGTCGGAATCGCGGTAGAGGTAGAGCAGCTCGTTCTCCACGTACCGGTAGTTCACGTTGATCGGCACGGCGCGGATCTTCAGCGTGGCCAGCAGCGCCGCCGCGTACTCGATGCCGTTGTACAGCTGGACGGCGACGTGCTGCCCCGGCCGGACGCCCGCCGTCTCCAGGTGGTGCGCGAGGCGGTTGGCGTGCTCGTCCAGTTCGGCGTAGGTGAGCCGCCGGTCGCCGCACACCACGGCGACGCGCTCACCGATCGCGTCCGCGACCCCCTCGAACAGGTCGGCGTGGTTGTACTCCATCGGGCGTCCCTCCGGCTGTCACGGTTTCGAGCTGCCGACGATCCACATCGCGAAGAACTGGGCGCCGCCGCCGTAGGCGTGGCCGAGGGCGCGGCGCGCGCCGTCCACCTGGTGCTCGCCCGCCTGCCCGCGCACCTGGAGGGCCGCCTCGGCGAACCGGATCATCCCGGACGCGCCGATCGGGTTGGACGACAGGACGCCGCCGGAGGGGTTCCACGGGATGTCACCGTCCAGCGCCGTCGCCCCGGCCTCGGTGAGCTTCCAGCCCTCGCCCTCGCCGCAGAAGCCGAGATTCTCCAGCCACATCGGCTCATACCAGGAGAATGGGACGTACACCTCGGCGCAGTCCAGCTCGCCGCGCGGGTCGGTGATCCCGGCCTGCCGGTAGACGTCGGCGGCGCAGTCGATGCCGCCGCGCGGGTTCACGGTGTCGCGCCCGGCGAAGAAGATCGGCTCCGAGCGCATCGCGGTGCCCTGCACCCAGGCGGGCCGGGACGGTGCTCGTTTCGCGGCGTCCTCCGAGGCCAGCACCATCGCGCACGCCCCGTCCGAGGACGGGCAGGTCTCCAGGTAGCGGATCGGCTCCCACAGCATCGGCGTCGACTCGACCATCTCGCGGGAGATGCCGGGGATCCTCAGGTGCGCGTACGGGTTCTTCAGCGCGTTCTGCCGGTCCTTGACGGCGACGAGCGTGCCGATGTGGTCGGGGGCGCCCGACCGGCGCATGTAGGCGCGGATGTGCGGGGCGAAGTAGCCGCCCGCACCCACCACCAGGGACGTCGTGAACGGCGAGTTGACGGTCAGCGCCCACGTCGCGTTCGACTCCGACTGCTTCTCCCACGCCACCGTGAGGACGCGGTCGTGCACGCCGCCCTGGATCAGGCTCGCCGCGACGATCGCCGTGGACCCGCCGACCGACCCCGCCGTGTGCACGCGCATGATCGGCTTGCCGGTGGCGCCCAGCGCGTCCGCCAGGTACGCCTCGGGCATCATCACGCCCTCGAACAGGTCCGGGGCCTTGCCGATGACGACGGCGTCGATGTCCTTCCACGTCAGCTCCGCGTCGTCGAGCGCGCGCCGGGCCGCCTCGCGCAGCAGGCCCGCCATCGACACGTCCAGGCGCTTCGTCTTGTACGCCGTCTGCCCGATCCCGATGATCGCGCACGGGTTACCCATGGTTCTCTCCCGACAGGACGCAGACCAGGTTCTGCTGGAGGCACGGACCGGACGCGGCGTGGCCGAGCGCCCTGGACGCCGTCCCGGCGTGGATCCGGGACGCGGCCTCCCCGATCCGGATCAGGCCCGCGGCCATCACGGGGTTGGCCGACAGCGACCCGCCGGACGGGTTCACCGCCACGTCGCCGCCGAGCCCCAGGGCCTCCCGCAGGATCAGCTCCTCGTGGCTGAACTGCGCGTGCAGCTCCGCGACCTCCACTCCGGCGGCGCCCGCCTTCTCGCCGGCGATGCGCGCCGCGTCCGAGCGGGTCAGGTCGCGGACGCCCGGCGCGTGGGCCTCGCTGCGGTGGTCGATGCCGGTGATCCACGCGGGCCGCTCGCACAGCTCCCGCGCCTTGTCCCCGGCCGCCAGGACGATCGCCGCGGCGCCGTCGGTGACGGGCGCGACGTCGTGCGGATACAGCGGCGCCACGTCGTAGCCGCCGTCCTCGGGGTCGGGCAGGTGCAGCGCGAACGGATTGTCGCGTCCGGACGCGCGGGACCGTGCCGCGACGGCGCGCAGGTCGTCCTCCTTGGCGCCCGACCGCTCCATGTAGGCGCGGGCCTGGAGCGCGGCCAGCGACACCTGGTCGATGCCCAGCGGCGCCAGGTGGTACGGGTCGAGCTGCTGGGTCAGGACGGTCCGCAGGTCCCCCTGCGACGCCTTCCCGAACCCGTACACCAGCGCGGTGTCGATCTCGCCGTGCCGCAGCTTCACCCACGCCTCGTACAGCGCCCACGCCGCGTCCATCTCGACATGGCTCTCGGAGATCGGCGGCCACGCCCCGATCGCGTCGAGCGCCGCCACGAACGAGAACGGCGTGCCCGCCAGGTAGTCGCACGACCCGGAGCAGGTGAACCCGAACCGGCCCAGCCCGGTCCGCTCCTTGATCTCGGTGATGAGCGGGGCGAGCAGCTCGGTCTCCGCCAGCCCTCGGTCCTCGGCCGCGTGCTCGGTCTGCACGAAGGCGACGACCGCGATCTCCCTGCCGGCCCGCGGGTCCTTGCCCATCAGAGGTAGTCCTTGATCTCGTCGAAGGGGACGTCGGGCTCGTCGAGGGGCTCGAACCACCTGATGTTCGCCATGGTCCTGCCCCACTCCTCGCGGGGACGCCACGCCGCCTTCACCCGCATGCCCATCCTGACCTGGTCCGCCGGGATGCCCGCGACGAGCGTCAGCATCGTGAGCCCCGCACCGTCCAGCAAGACGTAGGCCGACACGAACGGCACCTCGGGGGCACGCGGGTCGGGGATGTTGTTGACCGCGAAGGTGGTCACCGTGCCGGTGTCGGGCAGCTCCACCTCCTCGCCGGTGGGCACGCCGTCGCGCGGGCACAGCCCCTTCATCGGGACGATGACCTGGTCGCAGACGGGGCACCTGTGCCCGAGGATCCGGCCCTCGGCGATGCCCTCCAGGAACCGGTCCAGCGCCCGTCCGCCCTGGAGCCGGTACTCCAGCCGCGTCGGCGCGTTGATCATCGTGACCTCGGGCAGGAAGCACGCGATGTCGCCGATCCCGCCGGTCCGCTCCGCGCGCCATCTGGGACGCACGCGCATCCCGGTCCTGAGGGAACGCGGCGGCTTCGCGCCCTCGTCGAAGACGCCCAGGTCGAGCGCGTGCAGCAGCGCGGTGTCGGCACCGTCCGGCCGGATCAGCGCCCACGCGAACGGGCGGTCCAGCGGATGCTCCTTGGCCGGGCGCGGCACCCACGACCACGTCGTGACCGTCCCGACCGGGCCGACCTCCACGAACTCGCCGGTCACGTCCTCGCCCGTCTCCGGGTCGTACTCGGCGGGCGGCACCAGCACCCGGCCCCCGGCGGTGCGGACGCCGACCAGGCGGCCGTCGCGCAGCTCGCTCAGGAACCGGCCGATCACCGGGCCGACCGAGCGGGTGTACCCGCCGGGGAACGCCAGGACGTGGTTCGGGTCAGATCGCACTGCCGCGGTCCTTCCAGTACGGGTCCCTGAGCTTGCGTTTGAGAAGCTTGCCGTTCGGCTCGCGCGGCATCGTCTCGATGAAGTCGATCGTCCTCGGCCACTTCATCCGGGCCAGCCGCCCGTCCAGGGACGCGAGGATCTCCGCCGCCAGGTCCGGGCCGGGCGGGGCTCCCTCGGCGGGCTCCACGACCGCCTTGATCTGCTCGCCCCACTCCTCGTCCGGGATCCCGAACACGGCCACGTCCGCGACCTTGGGATGCAGGGTGATCTCGTTCTCGATCTCGGCGGGGTAGATGTTCGCCCCACCCGAAATGATCATGTCGGCCTTGCGGTCGGACAGGAACAGGAACCCGTCCTCGGTCAGATAGCCGACGTCGCCGACCGTGAAGAAGCCCTTCAGCCGGTTCTCTTCGGTCTTCTCCCTGTCGCCCTTGTACTCGAATTCCGTGCCGGCCATCTTCATGTAGATCGTGCCGTGCGTCCCGGCCGGGACGGGTTCGCCGTCATCGTCCACGATCAGCAGCTCGCTGATCGGCCAGGCGCTGCCGACCGTCCCGGGGTGGGCCCGCCAGTCCTGCGGGCCGGCGACCGTCCCGCCGCCCTCGGTCGCCGCGTAGTACTCCCAGACGCAGTCGCCCCACCACTCCAGCATCCGCTGCTTGATCGGCACCGGGCACGGCGCGGCCGCGTGGATCGCCCATTTCATGGACGACACGTCGTAGCTCTTCTTGATCTCCTCTGGCAGGCCCAGGAGGCGCTTGAAGTGCGTCGGCACCATGTGGGTGCTGGTGACGCCGTGCTCCTGGATCAGCCGCAGGCACTCCTCGGCGTCCCACCCGTCCATGTAGACGATCGTGTGCCCCATCTGGAGGGCCGAGCCGCCGAACTGGGTGACGGCCGTGTGGTAGTTCGGCGAGGTGATCAGGTGCGCCTGCGGCGCACCGCCGGCGGGCCGTCCGGGCGTGATGCCGAACATGCCCAGCAGGAAGGTCATCAGCTCTGCGCTGTCGTCGGGGTCGAGGCCGGCCAGCCGCCGTCGGACGCCCTTCGGCCGTCCCGTCGTCCCGGACGTGTAGTGCATGGTGGCGCCGTTGGTGCGCCCTTCCGGCAGGTCGCTCGGCTGCCCTTCGACCAGGTCCTCGTACGGGTGGAAGCCCTCGACCCGGCCGAACGCGAACCGCCGCCTCGGGTCGAGGTCCTCGGCCGCCCTGGCGCCCTCCTGCGCGTACCGCTCGTGGACGAAGAACGCCTTGGCCTCGCTGTCGGCGACGATGTACCCGATCTCCGGCCCGGTCAGATGCCAGTTGATCGGCGTGTAGTACCAGCCCGCCTGCAACGCCGCCAGGTACAGCACGAGCCCCTCGACGCCGTTCGGGACGAGCCCGCAGATGCCGTCGCCGTCCTGGAGGCCCAGGCCCCGAAGCCCGTGGACGAGCCGGTTGGCGCGGGCGAGCAGGTCGCCCGCCGCGTGCCGCGTCCCGTCCGGATCGACGGCGGCGATCCACTCGGGATCGGCCTGCGCCAGCCGCCAAAAGCCCAACGACCCCATCGGATCTCCCTATGTGATCACGGTCGGCACCGCCTCGCGCCGGTGCCCGGCGACCAAAGTAGATCACGTTCTCGTTTTATCGGGCAAGCCCTACCAGTAGCGGACGCACTTCACTAGAATCTGTTCTTGTTTTGCATCCGGGCTGGAGGAACCATGACGGAACGGCCGCCGATCGGCACCGAGCACTGCACCGTCGAGCGCGACGGCCACGTCGTCATCGTCACGATGAACCGTCCCGAGGCGCGCAACGCGCTCAGCTCCTCGATGCTCGTCGGCCTCGCGGAGGCGTGGGCCTACATGTCCGAGACTCCTGAGGTGCGCGTCGGCATCCTCACCGGCGCCGGCGGCCAGTTCTGCGCGGGCGCCGACCTCAAGGCGATGGGGCAGCGTCCCGCCGACCCCCGCGTCCAGGAGCGCATGGCGCGGATCCCGGACTTCCACTGGAAGGGCCTGCTCCGCGACGGCCGTCCGACCAAGCCCCTCATCTGCGCCGTCGAGGGCTACGCCGTCGCGGGCGGCACGGAGCTGCTCGTCGGGACCGACCTGCGCGTGGTCGCCGAGGGCGCCACCCTCGGCCTGTACGAGGCGAAGCGCGGCCTGTTCCCCATGGGCGGCTGCGCCATCCGTCTCCCCCGTCAGATCGGCTACGCCAACGCCATGGACCTCCTCCTGACGGCCCGCTCGGTGAGCGCGCAGGAGGCCCTCGCGATGGGCCTTGTCAACAAGGTCGTCCCGGACGGCACCGCCCTCGCCGCGGCGCGGGAGCTCGCCGACCAGATCGCCGCGTGCGGCCCCCTCGCCGTCCAGGCCGTCCTGCGCACCTACCGCGAGACCGAGCATCTCGCGGAGGAGGAGGCCCTCAAGATCTCCGACGAGATCGGCTGGCCGGTCATCGGCTCCGAGGACGCCAAGGAGGGTTCCAGGGCCTTCAAGGAGAAGCGCCCCGCCGTCTTCGAGGGCAAATGACTCTCCAGCAGCGAAGGAGCTAGGACGACCGCTGGGACCCGAAGGCGGTCAGGAACCGGTCGCGGAAGGCGCTCATCGGCCAGACCGGGGCGTCCGGCCCCGGCTTGAGGCCGTCCTGCCAGCCCCAGCCGGAGATCTTGCTGAGGACGGCGGGGTCGCGGGCGACGATCGTGATGGGCACGTCCCTGCCGGCTCCCGCGCCGGTGACGATCGGGGCGGGCTGGTGGTCGCCGAGGAAGACGAGCACGAGGTTGTCATCGCCGTAGGTCTCCACGTAGGAGATGAGGCTGTTCAGCGAGTATTCGATGGAACGCCGGTACTCCGCGCGCACCCGCGACGGATGGCGCCACACCGCGTCCGGCTTCTTGCCGGACGCGGCCATGGACTTGTAGACCGAGCCGTCGCCGACGTCCTTCCAGTCGATCATCTTCGGGATCGGGGCCCAGGGCGCGTGGCTGGACAGCAGCGGGATCTCCGCCATCACCGGCGCATGGCCCCGCTTCGCCCGGTTCGCCCGCTCGTACCGCTCGAACATCGTCAGGGTGTACTGGTCGGGCATCGTCGCCCAGCTGAAGCTCGCGCCGCGATAGCCCATGTCGCGGGCGGCGTAGACCTGGTCGTAGCCGAAGAACCGGCCCTCCGGCCAGGCCCGGGTGACCCCGGGCACCACCGCGACACTGCGCCAGTCCGCGCGCTGGAACGCGCGGTTCAGGGTCAGCCGGTTGCTGTCGACGAGGCTGCGGTAGCGCTGCTGGTTGTTGATCCACAGGCCCGACAGCAGCGTCGAATGCGCCAGCCAGCTGCCGCCGCCCGCCGTCGGCGAGGTGAGGAAGCCGCTGCGCGAGGCGAACCCGGCCGCCCGCAGCCGCCGGCTCCCCTCGTCCAGCACCGCGCCGACCTGCGGCGCGAACTCCGGGTCCTGGACGGCGTCGCGCCCGTAGCTCTCCACGAACGCCAGGACGACGTCCTTGCCGCGCAGGCCCGTCAGCATCCTGCCGCCGGGGGTGCCGCGGAAGGCGTCGACGGCGGCCTCGGACCGGAACGCCTTGTCGTCGTTCAGGCTCGCCCGCACCTGGAGCGCGTGATCGTAGGCGAGGGCCGCCGTGCTCCCGGAGGCGACCGGCACGCCGGGGACGATCTGCGCCCCGAGCGCCGCGCACGCCGCCCACGCCGTGCCGAGCACCGCGACGGCGCGGATCGCGGTCGTCCGCTTCCGGGTCACCAGCCGGTTCAGCCGGAGCACCGACAGCGTCATGAGGACGGGCACGGCGACCGCCAGGATCACCACCGCCCCGACCACGACGATCGCCCCGGGCCGTCCGACCGAGGCGCTGAGGAACTCCATGGCGGACCCGAACAGGATCCAGTCGAGGACCAGGTCGAACCGCCGCACCAGGACCGCGTCGAAGCCCACGTCCACGACCTTCACGATGGTCAGCAGGCCGAGCACGGCCCCGGCCACCGCCGCCGCCACCCGTCCCGCCCTGGCCGGCAGGACGAGGAGGACGGCGACGCCCACGAGCGCCTCCACCGGGATGCGCACGAACGCCCCGGGCGTCAGCCGGGCGGCCTCGGTCGGCGCGACGAGCCCGAACAGCACGAACAGGCAGGCCAGGACGGTCGTCGTCCAGCCCGCGATCGAGCGTCCCCGTCCTTCGCCTTCCCGCTTCCCCTCCGCTTTCTGCTTTCCCTCCTGCTCCGCTTTCCGCTCCCCTTCCTGCTCCCCTTCCTGCTTCCCTTCCTGCGATTCCGGCTCGCCGGCGGGTTCGCTCGCCGCTTCCCCGATCTGAAGGTCACCGTCGCGCAATGACAATCCGAAGGTCCTCCCGTGCGAGCCGATGAGCCGCGAAACCGTCCTGAACTGCGGATAAGGGGACGGCCACATTCTCACTACGTACACGCTCCCCACGCGGTTCACCCGTACGGCGCGGGATCCGCCGTGGCGCCGGTCCCACCGAAAAGCGCGGGCGCCACCTCAAGGCGCGGGCACCGCCGGGGGCGGCGCTCACTCGCGAGAGTGAGGACGCCGTCCTCACCGCGCTCGATACTGGGGGCAGCCACATCGCTTCCGTAGGAGAGCAGACCACGTGTCGACCCTCACCGCGTACCGGCGGCGGCTCACGGACCGGGCGCGTGACCTTCCTCCCCTGGCCGTGGACGCCGCCATCGCCGCCGCCTGCTGGTCGATCATGGTCTTCCAGGCGAGCATCGACGACCTCCTCACCTGGTGGATGCCGGTGGCGGCCCTGGCGAACGCGCTGCCGCTGATCTGGCGCCGCCGGTACCCGTTCACGGTCACCGTCGTCACCGGCATCGGCACCATGTGGCTGGCCATGGCGGAATTGCTGGGCCACCTGCCCGCCGCGCAACTCGTCGCCACCTACACCTTCGCCGCCCTCTGCCCGCCGGTGCTGCGGCTGACCGCGGTGGCGCTGTCGGCCGTCGCGCTCGCCCTCTCGATCCTCGTCCCGGACGACGAGGTCCTCAACCTGGGCCTCCAGGGCATCGCGTTCTCCGTCGCGTACGCGCTGGGCGTCTCCGCGCGGGCACGCCGGTCCCGGATCGCCATGCTGGAGGAGCGGGCGCGGCGCCTCGCCGGGCAGCGGGAGGCCGCCGCGGCGCGGGAGCGGACCCGGATCGCGCGCGAGATGCACGACATCATCGCCCACTCGATGAGCATGATCGCCATTCAGGCCGAGGCCGGTCCGGTGGTCGTCCGGTCCGACCCCGGCAAGGCCGAGGAGGTGTTCGACACCATCTCGGCCACCGCGCGCGAGTCGCTGGCCCAGCTCCGCCGGGTCCTCGGCGTCCTGCGGACCGACGAGGCGGCCACCGGCCCGCCACCCGACCTCGACGGCCTGCCGGCGCTGATCGCGGGCTTCCGGCACTCCGGCCTGGACGTGACGCTGGCGATCGGCGGCGAGGCCCGGCGGGTACCGGCCGACCTCGGCGCGACCGCCTACCGGATCGTCCAGGAGTCGCTGACCAACACGGTCAAGCACGCCGGGGCGGCGAGCGCGACCGTCCGGCTGGAGTGGGCGGGCAGCGCGCTCCGCCTGGAGATATGCGACGACGGGCCGGGTGAGGCGAGCGCGGGCCCGGTAGATGAGCTCGGACGCGGCCGGGCGGAGCGGGCCGGGCACGGACCGGAGAGCCCGGCAGGGCACGGGCTGATCGGGATGCGGGAGCGGGTCGCGGCGGCCGACGGCGAGCTGACGGCAGGCCCGGGGGACGGCGGCGTCGGCTTCCGCGTGACGGCGAGCCTCCCCCTGCCGTAGGCGGACGGCCCGTGGGCCCCCGTCGTGCACGCGGCGAATCGGCCCCTTCTCGCCGGTGAAATGCCCGTACTGTGAGGCCGTGCCCCCTGAACAGCTGATCCGCGTGCTCATCGCCGATGATCAGGCGCTCGTCCGCGAGGGTTTCGCGATGATCCTTTCCGCCCAGCCGGACCTGGTGCTCGCGGGCACGGCGGCGGACGGGGCCGAGGCCGTCCGGATGGCGCGGGAGCTCGATCCCGACGTGGTGCTGATGGACGTCCTCATGCCGAACGTCAACGGGATCGAGGCCGCCGAGGAGATCTGCCGTCACACGCGCGCGAAGGTCCTGGTGCTCACCACGTTCGATCTCGACGAATACGTCTACGACGCGCTGCGGGCCGGTGCGAGCGGCTTCCTGCTCAAGGACATGCGGCGCGACGAGCTGGTCGACGCGGTGCGCGTGGTCGCCGCCGGCGAGGCGCTGCTCGCGCCGACCGTGACGCGGCGGCTGATCGCCGACGTGGTCGGACGGTCCCGTCCCGCGCCCGGCGCCGCCCGCGCGGACGCCCGGCTGGCGCGGCTCACCGCGCGGGAGACCGACGCGCTGCGGCTCCTCGCCCGGGGGCTGTCCAACGCGGAGATCGCCCGCGAGCTGCACGTCAGCCAGCACACGGTGAAGTCCCACGTCAGCAGCCTGCTGGCCAAGCTCGGCCTCCGGGACCGGGTGCAGGCGGTCGTGCTCGCCTACGAGGGGGGCCTGGTCCAGCCGGGCGAGACCCCGCCCCCTGGTCACTCCTGAGGACGAGGACGGACACTCCCGAGAACGAGATTTGCCCTCCCGGGAACGGGATCCACCGCTCGTGAGGACGAGGCGCGGATCCACTCTCGTCGGCGATTCGCGCACCCCCTCCGCCCGGCGAACATCGGGACAGGTCTCGTCCACCGGGGGTTGTCATGATCAGCGCGATCTCAAGGTTCACCGCCCGGCGACCGCTCATCGTCGTCGGGGTATGGCTCGCCATCGTGGGCGCCGGGTTCGGCATCGGCGGCGGGGTGTTCGGGCGGCTCGTGTCCGACGTCGGCCGGGTGCCCGGCAGCGAGTCCGGCCGCGCCGCCGACCGCCTGGACGAGGTCGCGCCCCGGGCCGAGACGCTGACCGCGGTCATCTCCGGCCGGGCGGCCGGAGATCCCGAGCTGCGGCGGAGCGTCGCCTCGGCGACCCGGAAGGCGCGGGCCGTGCCGGGCGTCGCGGCGGTGTCCGAGCCGCTCCCCTCCGCCGTGACCGGCAGGGCGCTGCTGGTCGAAGCCGTCCTGGCCCCCGGGGACGATCAGGGGGCGGCGGCGGAGGCCGTCGCCGGGCACCTGCGGGCCGTCCGCCCCGGGACGGTCGCCATCGCGGGCGGCCCGCTGTCGGACGCGGAGTTCGACTCGCAGGCGCAGAAGGACGTGGCCAAGGCCGAACTGCTGAGCATGCCGGTGATGCTCGTCCTGCTGCTGATCGTCTTCGGCGGGGTGCTCGCCGCCGGGCTGCCGCTGCTGGTCGCCGTGGTCGGGATCGGCGGGACCTTCGGCGTCCTCTTCCTGTTCAGCCACGTCACCGACGTCTCGGTCTACGCGATCCAGATCACCAGCATGCTCGCGGTCGGCCTGGCGGTGGACTACGCGATGCTGATCGTCAACCGGTTCCGGGAGGAGCGCCGCACCGCCCCGGAGGTGTCCGCGGCGGTCGCCCGCGCCACCGCGACCGCCGGCCGCACCGTCATGTTCTCCGGCCTGACGGTGGCGGTCGCGCTGGCCGGGCTGGTGGTCTTCCCCGACCCGTTCCTCCGCTCGATGGGGCTGAGCGGCGCGGCCGTCGTCCTGGTGGACATGGCCGCCGCGCTCACCCTCCTCCCGGCGCTGCTCACCAGGTTCGGCCACCGGATCTCGCCGGCCCGGCAGCGCCCCGAGCACGGCGTCTTCGCCCGGGTCGCCAGGGGCGTCCAGCGCCGTCCGGTGCTGGTCCTCGCCGTCACCGTCGGCGCGATCCTCGTGCTGGCCGTCCCCGTGTCCGGCCTCCGCATCTCCCACGGCGACCCCCGGATGCTGCCCGGCCCGACCTCCACCCGCCAGATGTGGGAGGGGCTCACCGTCCACTTCCCGGACCGGGCGCGCTGGTCGGGCGACATCCAGGTGATCGCCCGCGTCCCCGCGGGCGACCCCGGGCTGGCGCGGCTGCGCGACAGCGTCGCCGCCGTACCGGGCGTCGCCGAGGTCCGGGTGGACGCGCTCGGCCCCCGGCTGACGGCGGTGTACGCGGCGCCGCGCGGCTCGTCCGACGGCGCCCTGGCGAAGGACGCGGTGAAGGCGATCCGGGACCTGCCGTTCGACGTCGAGGTCACCGGCGACACGGCACGGCTGATCGACTACCGGGCGATGCTGGTCGACAGGCTGCCGTGGGCGGTCGCCCTGATGGCGCTCGGCACGCTGGTGCTGCTGTTCGCCTTCACCGGATCGGTGCTGCTGCCGGTCAAGGCCGTCCTGACGAGCCTGCTCAGCATCGGCGCCGCGCTCGGCGCGGTGGTCTGGGTGTTCCAGCACGGCCACCTGGCGGGCCTGCTCGGTACGGAGGGCCTCGGCTACGTGCACCTCACCGTCCCGATGCTGGTCGGCGCCATCGCCTTCGGCCTCTCGGTCGACTACGAGGTCTTCCTGCTGTCCCGGATCCGGGAGCGGTGGCTGGCCGGGGACGGTCCCCGCGCCGCGGTCGCCGAGGGCCTCCAGCGGACCGGCGGCATCGTCACCGCGGCGGCCCTGCTGACCATCGTCGCGTTCTCGGGATTCATCTTCGGCGGCTTCGCCCCCATCAAGGCGATCGGCCTCGGCCTGGTGCTGGCCATCGCGCTGGACGCGACGATCGTTCGCATGCTGCTGGTCCCGGCTGCCATGACCCTGCTGGGACGGCGCAGCTGGTGGCTGCCCCGTCCGCTGCTAGCCGTGCACGCCCGGCTGGCACTGTCCGAGCCGTCCCCTGAACTGGAGGATCGACCAGCTGGGAACGATCCCGTACCGACCTCCGGCGGCGACCCGGAGAAGGGCTCAGGGATGTCCCCGGCCGGGCCCTGAGATCACGCCGACCGCCTATCGCCGTGACCGTCCGCGATGCCACTCTCAGTGAATGATCTTCCAACCCGCACCCGTCGAATGACCGCGATATCACGCCGGACGGTCCTGGCCGCGGCCGGAACCGCGGGGCTCGTCCTCGCCACCGCGGGCATCGCCACCGCGACCCATAACGGCGGCACCCAGCACACCGCCGCCCAGCAGGCCGCGGCCCAGAAAGGCCGGGTACAGCTGAGGCTTCCGGCGCCGACCGGCCCCGCGCGGGTCGGGACCACGTCGCTGCATCTGGTCGACCACGCGCGCAAGGACCCGTGGACATCGGCCAAACGCGAGCTGATGGTCAGCCTCTGGTACCCCGCCCGTGACGTCCAAGACCACAAGCGCGCCCCGTGGCTTCCACCGGCGTCCACGGCCCTCGACAAGCAGCAGACGAGCCGGAACCTGCAGACGTCCCTGGACAACGTCGACTATCCGGTCACCCATGGCCACCAGGACGCACCCGTCCGGGGACGCCGCCACCCGGTGGTGCTCTTCTCCCCCGGGTACGGCGCGATCCGCGCCCACGGCACCGCACTCGTCCAGGACCTGGCCAGCCGGGGGTACGTGGTCGTCACCATCGACCACACCCACGACGCCCAGTTCGTGGAGTTCCCCAAGGGCCGGCTGGAACTGACCCGGAAACCGTCCAACCCGACCGAAGAGGAAGCCGAAAGGGAGACCGCCAAGGCGCTGCGCGCCCGCCAGGACGACACCAAGTTCGTCCTGGACCAGCTCCCGACGCTCAACACCGGCGGAAACCCCGACGCCGAGCACCGCCGGCTGCCCGGGGGCCTGCGCGGCTCCCTCGACCTGTCCAAGATCGGCATGTTCGGGCACTCGCTCGGCGGCGACACGACCGCCGAGACGATGGCGGAGGACCCCCGCATCGCCGCGGGCGTCAACATGGACGGCACCTTCTTCGGCCCCGTCGCCGCCACGGGCCTGGACCGCCCGTTCATGCTGATGGGCAACGCCACCCACGGGCGCGACAACGACTCGACCTGGGAGGACTTCTGGTCGAACCTGCGCGGCTGGCGCCGCCAGTTGCTCCTGCGCGAGTCCGGACACCAGACCTTCACCGACCAGTCGCCCCTGGGGCAGCAGCTGATCAAGGCCCTCCCGATCCCGCCGGCGGTGGTCGCCAAGCTGCGCGAGTCCATCGGCACGATCAATGCCGGCCGCGCCGTCGCCGCCGAGCGCGCCTACCTGACCGCCTTCTTCGACCTGCACCTGCGCCACCGCGACGACCACCTGCTGTCCAAGCCGTCCCCGAAATACCCCGAGATCGAGTTCATCCCCTGACACCGGCCACGGGAACGGCACAAAAGCCCCACCTGGCGGCGAGCAAAGGCCCAAGCCCGCACGCTCGCCGCCAGCCGGCCTTATAAAGCCTCCACCGACCTCTAGACGCGCCGTTCCGCTCGGCTCAATGGAACTGTCTTCGTTCATCGATTCGCCGCACCGGATGATGAACGAACACCTCTCCTGAGAAAGTGCCGTAGACGATGTTGAGCGTGTCGAGACGGTAATACCATCCCCATTCCGCCATGAACCGATAGTTGATGTGCCATCGCAACGTGTGTCGACGCCGCAAGGGCACGCCCATCCGCCGCCATGCGGGTTCGAGCCTCGTCCGAGCCTGCGCATTATTCATCTGCGGAACGAGCATGACCCGCAGGATGCCGCGGGATTCTGCCAGCTCCAGTTGAGTGACCGGCGGCAGGCCGCTCGTCAGCGACGATTCTGGGATGAAGTCTTCTCCCTCGTACATGTGTACCTCGTGCACGAAGGGGGGTGTGCCGTCAGGCAGGGGGAACGCTTCGGGCAGGGAATTGCGCCGCACCGCCCCGGGCGCGCCCCTGGAGCGCCGCGTCCAATAGACCCGGACCCATTGCACGGCCACGTCCACGCCGTGATGATCGCAGGCGGACGGCGCACGGCGACGCGTTTTGGGTCCGAACTGTCGATACGGTGGGCGGATGGTGATCGAGACCGATGTGAAGCTGGCTGACGGGCGTACGCTGCACGCCTATGACACGGGCTCGGACGCCGCTGATCCGCTGACCGTCTTCTGGCACCATGGCACGCCGAACATAGGCGCACCTCCCGTGCCCCTGTTCCCGGCCGCCGCCCGGCTCGGCATCCGATGGGTGTCGTTTGACCGTCCTGGATACGGCGGCTCGGCCCCTTTTCCGGGACGGGACGTGGCATCGGCGGCCTCGTGCGTCTCCGCCGTCGCCGATGCGCTGGGTATCGATCGGTTCGCGGTGATGGGCCATTCCGGGGGCGGCCCGCATGCCCTGGCGTGCGGGGCGCTGCTGCCCGAGCGGGTGCTGGGTGTTGTCAGCGTTGCCGGTCTGGCCCCGTTCGGCGCGGACGGGCTGGACTGGTTCGCGGGCATGTCGGCCTCCGGCGTGGCGGCCCTGCGTGCGGCCGCCGAGGGGCGCGCGGCGAAGCAGAGATACGAGGCGTCCGCCGAGTTCGATCCGGCGATGTTCACCCCGGCGGACCACGCCGCGCTCGCGGCCGGGTGGTCGTGGTTCGAGGACGTGGTCGGCCCGGCCGTGGAGGCAGGTCCAGACGCTCTGATAGACGACGATCTCGCCTACGTCGCCCCATGGGGATTCGACCCCGCGCTGGTGGTCCCGCCCGTCCTGCTCCTCCACGGCGGGCAGGACCGGGTCGTGCCCAGCTCGCACGGCCGATGGCTCGCCCGCCGCTGCCTCTCGGCGCAACTGCGGCTCGACCCCGGCGACGGCCACATCTCCGTCCTCGACTCGGCCCCCGCGGCCCTGGAGTGGCTCCGGGCGCGCGCCGGTCAGGGCTGATCCTCCCGGGCGCGCGCCTGCCAGGGCTGATCGTCCCGGGTTCGTGCCGGTCAGGGGCCGGCGAGGATGCGTCCGACGGCGGTGCTCAGGACGCGGACGCCGCGTGTGGTGGTGGGGTCGATGTCGGTGAGGTCGCGGGCGCGGCGCAGGCGGTAGTCGAGGGTGCGGGGATGGATGTGCAGGTGGGCGGCGGCGGTCAGCCGGTTCATGTCGTGGCGGTAGTAGGCGTCCAGGGTGGCCACCAGGTCCGGGCCGCGGAAGAGCTGGTGCGCCACCCGGCGCAGCCACCGGTCGACCTGGGGCAGTTGCGCGGTGCTGAGCTCGACGAAGACGTCCGTGATGGTGCTGACGCGGTACGGATCTATCCCGATGGGGGTGGCGTGGCTGATCTGCCGCGCCAGGGTGTGGGCGGCGGGCAGGGAGGGCCTGGGGCCGGTGGCCGCGCCGGCGGCGCACGGCCGGTCCACCAGAGCGGCGAACGCGCAGGACAGGGCCAGCGCGCGTTCCTGGTCCCGGTCCGTCGGCTGGACCGGGTCGGTGCTCTCGCTGGGCATGAGCGCCACGAACTCCAGCGGGTCGTGCCACCCCATGGGCGTCCGGTCCAGCTCGATCAGCGCTTCGGTGACCTCTTCGCGGGTCGTGCGAGTCGGCTGGACGGTCTCGTCGGCGATCCGGATGACCGTCACCGCGTAGTGGTCGGCGAGGGGGATGTTCAGGCTCCGCGCGAACGCGGACACCGTGGGGTCGTCGGCGAGCATCATCGCCGCGAGCTGCTGGACGCGGTCGGTGAACGGCAGGGAATGGCGCTGGCCGTCCACGAAGCCGCGGGTGTAGGCGTCCTGGGCCGGTCGCGCCTGGGACCCGAGCCAGCTCAGCATCCGCAGGAGCGCGCTGAGCGAGGCCGGATCGGCCGCTTCGTGCACCTCTTGCAGGGTGAGGTTCGATTGCAGTCCCAGGACGAGCCTGTGGGACGCCAGCGAGACACCCGATTCGGCGCGCTCCCGTCCGGCCGAGGTGATCAACGCCAGGTAGTCGCCGGTCGCGGGCCGGTCCTCGGAGGCGAGCCGGACGGTCTGGCGCCGCAGTTCCACCGCGAAATCCAGAAGCGCGGCGTGCGTACGCTCGCCGGACGCTAATGTGCGGTATTCGGGCAGTTCGCGGGCAAATACCTCGACCGCGCGCCGCGCATTGGCGTCCACTCGTTTATTGAGCACTTCAAAGAGGTCTGCCATGACGCTCCCTGTCGCTATGCCATTGGACGCCGGAGGGCACGCTAGCGGAGGTCATCCGCTCATTCGCTGATCTTGACCGGCAGCGGCCACACCGAATATTCAATCGAATTTCAGAGGGGTTGAATTCACCGCGACCGGAGCCGATGCGAGGTCATCGCCTTGCGGAGGGTCATCATCTCCGACAACAACGTGCGCCTTGGCCGGCGCGACTTTGTCACATCTGGCAAACCACTCGCCGTTGATCGTCGCGCGTCGCCCGCAAACGGCCAGCCGCCTTGCGCGGCGAGCTCGTCCCCCCGCGAATGAGGGGTGGCGCCGGCGACCGGCCGGCACCGGAAGGAGATGGGCGAATGCGAGTTCGATCGATCATCGGAACGTTGGCCCTGCTCGGCGCGGCGCTCACCCCGCTCACCGCGGCCGGTCCGGCCTCCGCGGCCGGACCGGCCTCCGCGGCGGCCGCGACCTGCCTGGACGAGCGGACCGGGCAGAACATGACCCTCAACCCGAACAGCACCACGGCCGGCCACGACGTCATCTGGGCCTCCAACGGCAATGTGATCTCGACGTTGGCCGGCGAGGACCGGATCTTCCTCGACCAGATCACCGACGGCCCGTTCGGCTCGGACGTGGTGACCTGCGGCGACGGCGACAGCGACTGGATCGGCTACCTGCTGGCCCAGCCGTCGGGCACGATCTCCGCGCGGGGCGGGACGGGCGCCGACACCGTCCTCGGCGGCAGCGCCTCCGACTTCCTCAACGGCAACGCCGGCTCCGACAACCTCATCGGCAACGACGGCGACGACAAGATCAAGGGCGAGGACGGCAACGACAACGTCTGGGGCGGCGACGGCAACGACACCATCGATGCCGGGCCCGGCAACGACACCATCGACGGCGGCCCCGGCCACGACACCTGCATCGGCGGCGAGTACGTCGTCAACTGCGAGTCGGTCCGCTGACCCTCGACCACCGGCCCCCACCGCTCCCGATCGCCCCGGCGGGCTCTTCCCGTCCGCCGGGGCCCTCCGCCCGCTCAGTCGGGCCGCGCGAACCGGCGGCTCGCCAGCGCCAGGACGACGATCGTGAACCCGGCGACCAGGCCCAGCTCCAGCAGGACGGGCGGAGTCCAGCCTCCCCAGGCGACCGGCTCGAACAGCGGCGGCCGGCCGCCGGGCAGATAGGCCGCGATGGTGCGGCGCATGACGTCCACCGCGTACGTCAGGGGGTTGGCGAAGCTGAGCCAGGCCAGCCACATCGGCAGCGCGCCGATCGGGAACATCAGCCCCGACAGGAAGATCATCGGTGTCATCAGCACGCCGAGCACGGTGTGGAAGGTCTGCGCCCGCCGGATGCACACCGCGACGGCCGCGCCCAGCACCGTCATCGCCAGCCCGGTCAGCAGCAGTTCGCCGAGCAGCAGGACGAACAGGTCGAGCCGGTACGGCACGCCGATCAGCCCGGCGCTGAGCAGCACGACCAGGCCCTCGCAGGCGGCGACGGTGGCGCCGCCGAGGCACTTGCCGGTCAGCAGGGTGCCGCGCCGGACCGGCGCGACGAGCATCTCGCGCAGGAAGCCGCTCTCGCGGTCCCAGACGATCGAGGCGCCGGCGGAGATCGCCGGTGCCTGCACGGCCATGACCAGCACGCCCGGGAACAGGAACGTGCGGTAGTCGGCTCCCGGGCTGTTGACCAGGGCGGCGAGCCCGGTGCCGAGGACGAACAGGAACAGCAGCGGCTGGAAGAGCGAAGTCGCCCAGCGCGCCCGGTCCCGGACGAACTTGACCATCTCCCGCTTCCAGACCATCCGGGCGGCTCGCAGTTCGACGCGCAGGCGCGGCGGGGCGTCGTCGAGGGCGGCGAGCGGCGTCATTCGAGGTCCCTTCCGGTGTAGTGGAAGAAGACGTCGTCCAGGCTGGGCGGGGTGACGGTCACCGAGTGCACGGGCACGTCGAGCGCGCCGCACAGCCTCGGCACCAGCGCGGCGCCGTCCTCGGCCTGGAACCGCAGCCCGTCCGGCCCGGCGGCCGCCGCCAGGCCGAACCGGTCGCGCAGCACCGCCGCCGCGGCATCGTCGTCGCCGGTGCGCAGCTCGATCCGGTCGGCGCCCAGCACCGACTTGAGCCCGGCCGGCGTGCCGAGCGCGGCGACGCGGCCGGCGTCGATGATCGCGATCCGGTCGCAGCGCTCGGCCTCCTCCAGGTAGTGCGTCGTCACGAACAGGGTGGTCGCCCGGCGCTCGCGGACCCGGGCCAGGTGGTCCCAGACCAGGCGGCGCGCCTGCGGGTCCAGGCCGAGCGTCGGCTCGTCCAGGAACAGGACGCGCGGCTCGTGCAGCAGCCCCCGCGCGATCTCCAGCCGCCGCCGCATGCCGCCGGAGAACGTGCGCACGAAGTCGTCGCGCCGGTCCAGCAGGCCCAGTAGATCCAGGATGGCGTCGATGCGGGCGGGCAGCGTCGCGAGCGGCAGCGCGTACAGGTCGGCGTGGAAGCGCAGGTTCTCCGCCGCCGTCAGGTCGCCGTCGAGCGTCGTCTCCTGGAAGACCAGTCCGATGGCGTGCCGTACCCGGTCCGGCTGCCGCCGGGTGTCGTGCCCGGCGACCTCGGCCCGGCCGCCGGTGGGGACGGCCAGGGTGCACAGCATCGCGATCGTGGTGGTCTTCCCGGCGCCGTTGGGTCCGAGGAAGCCGAACATCTCGCCCTGGCCGACGGTCAGGTCGATGCCGCGCACCGCCTCGACCCCCCGGTACGACTTGCGCAGGTCCCAGGTGCGGATCGCCGGGGGCGGGCCCGGGTCAGACGCGTCCAGCGCCGAGAGCGGATCCGGGCGCGGACGCGGGTGCGGGTGCGGGCGTGGGTGCGGAGCCAGCATGTCAGGCGCCCTCGATGGCGTCGGCCCAGTTCTCGGGCACCACGAATCCGAAGCTCCACCGGTGCCGCTCGGTCGGGTTGACGATGCAGTGCCAGAAGAGTCGGTCCGGGTCCTGCTCGGCCTTGAAGAACCGGACGATCCGCGGGCGCTCCGGGAGCGTGACGATCTCACCGGTCCGCGGATTCTGGTAGCGGAAGAACGAGGTGTCGGCGGGGTCGGCGAACGGGCCGTCGAAGTCGATGACGTACATGCGCCAGCCCGGCTGGGTCTCGTTGGTGTGCCACAGCCGGTAGCCGCTGGGCGGATACCAGAGGCTGCCGGAGAACCGCACGTCGCTGCCGAAGAGCTTCTCCAGCGCCTCGATCACGCGGTTCTTGGCGTCGAAGTACCGGTCGTAGCCGGCGTGGTCGACGTGCTGGTCCAGGTTGACCAGGTGGAAGTCGCGCCGTTCGGCGTCGCTCCCGGCGCCCGGGTCGCGCCAGTGCGCCGCCATCATCTCGGCATTCCAGCGCTGAAACTGGGGGTCGGCGGGCGACATGGACGTGGTCGCCAGGTCCTCGGCGCGGAATCCCCGGTCGAAGGCGTCCAGATCGACCGAGGGCGGCCGGACCTTGAGGTCGGGCAGCGCGTCGAGCACCGGCTCGAAGCCCGGGAGGTCCTCCATCGCGTACTCGTGGTGGAGGAACGTGGTCTCTCTGGGCGGCGCCTCTTCGGGCCGCGCCTCCCGGGACGGCGTCTCCTGGGACGGCGTCTCCTGGGACGGGGCGTCCGCGGACGCGGCGGGCGGGCCCTCGAACGACGAAGACGCCTCGGCGAACTCGCGCAGGTCGAAGTCGTAGCCGTGGCGCTGCCCGAGGCGCACGAGCTCCGGCGTGGCGGTGATCGACTTGAGCTGCTGGCGCAGTGCCGGGGACGCGTGCATGGCCCGCAGGAACTCCTGGCAGGATCGCAGTGACATCGGGACTACTCCTTCGGGTCGCGAGGGGCGGCGGCGGGCGGGTCGAGGAGCAGCGGCGAGGGCACCCGGTCCGGGTCGGCGAGCCGCAGGAAGTGCAGCCCGAAGCCCGACATGCCGATCATCAGGCTGGGGAAGAAGCCCGCGGTGGCGTCGGACGTCCCCTCGTCGGCGTCGTCGAGGTTGCGCCACAGGGTCTGCGCCTGGACGTTGGCCTCGATCCGGAACGCGGCCTCGTCGTGCAGCAGCCCGAACCGCAGCAGCAGCTCGGCGTTGCCCGCCCGGCCGTGGCAGAGGGTGTCGTTCATGAGGCGCGGGAAGTTGCGCATCGTCGCCGACAGGCCCTGGTGGGCCTCGCGCAGCAGCGGTTCGTCGTCCTTGCCGAGGATCGCCCAGGAGGCGATGCGGCTCAGGCCGATGCCCGCCGCGCCGTTGCACCAGGCGTTGGCGTAGTGGCGTCCGTTGCGCAGCGTCCCGCCGGAGTTGACGCGCAGGTCGTACCAGTCCTGCTCGTCCTTGTCGAAGTGCCGGGCCTCGTAGGCGAACGCCCGGCGTCCCGCGTCGATGTACTCGGCGCGGCCGGTCAGCCGCCCGAGCAGGATCAGCGACCAGCCGATGCCGGCGGTGCCGTGGGAGAACCCGGTCAGGTTGCCGACGGCCTCGCCGGGGTCGCAGGGCCAGCTCAGCGTGTCGCCGTCCGCCTCGGCGTGGCGCAGCAGATGCCCGGCGCAGGCGTGGGCCTGGTCGAGCCCCTCACCGCCGGTGGCCTGGGCCAGCCCGGCCAGGACCGGGATGAGACCGGCGGCGCCGCCCAGGATGTCGAACCGCTTGTCGTCCTCGATGCGCTCGGTCAGCCCGCGGGACAGGGCTTTGGCCATGATGAGGCACGCGGGCTCGTCCCAGAGGCGATGCAGGTGCGTGAGCAGGTAGATGATCCCGCCTGTCCCGGAGAAGGCCCCGATCCGCTCGCCGTCGCTGTGCTCCACGGCGTGGTCCACCGCGCGCTCGGCGGCCCGCCGGAACGCAGGGCGCGGCGCCAGCGCGTCCAGGTAGGCCAGGAACAGCGCGATCCCGGCCGTGCCGTGGTACAGGTCGGCCTCGACGTCGACCTCGACGAGCCGGCCGCCGCCGAGCTGGTAGGACGTCCACGGCGACGGCGCGCCGGGGTCGCGCAGCGTCCGGACGAGCCGTTCGCCGACACGGCTCGCGTACTCCGCGCAGGTCCGCCGGAACGACTCACCGCCCACCTCGCCGGTCGAGAGGCTCGCGGCGATGTACTGGCCCTGCTGGTGGCGGTTGCGCTCCGACAGCCGCTCTATGCGCCGCAGGGCGAAGCCGACCGGTGAGACCTCCAGCGGGGAGTCCAGCGACTCGGTGTGGGCGTGGACGAGACGGTCGCCGTGCGCGTCCGCGGTGAAGATCGGGACGTCCAGCCGCCACATCGAGTCCAGCTCGCACCGGGCGAGGATGCCGTCGCGGTCCCAGGAGCGGGGGAACGTCCGGACGGTGTTGGCGAGCAGGTCCACCTCCAGCGGCTCGACCAGGCAGCGCGGATGCCGCGCGGACATCAGCAGCTGGGAGTAGATCTGGGTGCCCCAGTTGATGAAGCGGGCGGCGGTGCCGGCGAAGATCTCGGAGATGAACGCCGAGGGGCGCGCCTGGAACCAGGCGTAGACGCGGTCGAACCCGGCCGCGATGGCGTCGGCGTGGTCCTCGGGCCGCACCAGCCCGCCGTTCAGGAAGACCCGGTTGGAGGCGCTCGGCCGGACGCGGACGCCGGTGGCGTGGGTGACCGAGGCGCCGAAGGTCGCGCGCCGGTCGTTGATCTTCGGGACCGGGGTGGGCATCTCGTACGCCTCGCCGCCGGAGTAGCCGCTCACCCTCATCGCGGCGCCGCCGTCCCGGTCCGGGGCCGAGGAGGTGGGCCACTCCAGCAGCCCGGTCTTGAAGACCGAGTCGAGCAGGGTCCCCTCCGGGCGGGCCCGGCCCTGGCCCGCGGGCAGCACGCCGAGGACCGTCTCGCAGTCGCAGACGTGCGCGTGCCCGTCCGCGATGATCACGTTCTCGAAGTGCAGGTCGGAGCCGCCGAGCACGTAGAAGATCGCCAGGTATCCGCCGAGCTCCCCGTAGATCCGCGCGACGTCGGCGGGCGCGTCCACATGGTTGCGGCCGGACGGGATGAACGCCTCGTAGCCGTATCCGTCCCTGGGCAGCACGGCGCGCGGCCGGAAGCCGACCACCCCGTCGTCGCGCAGCCGGCCGAGCAGCCGCTGGACGGCGGCCTCCGAGCGGATGCAGCGGGGCTTGTAGACGAGATTCTCACGTTCGCCGCCGGACAGTTCCACCTCGACGAGGACGACGCTCTTGCCGCCCGCGTGATAATCGGATTCTCCCGCCCGCACCGATCGGAACGCGATGATGTCCCGGTCGAAGAAGGTCCGGGCGAGGGCGGCCGAGTCGGTGGTGAGCCGCTCGGCGAGCTCCAGGGCGAAATCGGCGACCAGGCGGGTGACATGGGCGAGCCATCGTCCGAGGACGGGAAACTCCAGATAGAAGCGGTGGTAGGAGCCGGCGTCCTGGAAGGTTTCGTCGACGTAGCGCAGGTATTCCTCTGGGGTGGCCTTTTCAGGGTCGATTCCGACCTGGCTGCAGTAGACGTTGGCGTGTGCTTCGAGGGCCCACGCGAGCATCAGCTCGAACCGGTCGAGGAAATGCCGCTGGAAATCCTCCGCGACCTGCGGGTCGATGGTCTTGCCGAGCCCCTTCATCGCGCCGAGCCGACGCCCCAGTTCGACCAGGAAAGGTTCGCATACTTTGGCATAGCGCGCATAGTAGATGTCGTGGGCGCGCCAGCCGGCGGCGGGGAGAAGTCCCGGAGTGAAGGAGCCGAGGGTGTCCCGGTAGGTCGGAAGCCATGCGCCGTGGAGTTCGTTCAGCAGATCGGCCGGTATCCCGGACGGCGACCTCTCGTGCGATCCGTAGGCGGACAGGCACGCGGCGATCTCGTCCTCGCCGTGCAGGGCCTCTCGTCCCCGGTGCGCGGATTCCTGGTCGAATTTCCGGGCCAGTTTCGCGGCCAGCCGGCCGATCCGCCAGCGGTCGATCGGCTCCGGGCCGCCCGTCCCGGCCGGCGGCTCGCCGAGCACCGCCACGGCCCGCAGGCGCTCGCTCAGATTGCCCGCCCGGGCGGCGATGTCATAGGGGAACGCGGTGTCCATGGGGCTCCTTTGGGCTGCTGCTGCCGCCGGGGCGGCGGTGGCGGCAGACCGGTGAAGGGCCGGCCTGCCGCCACCGGAGGCGACGACGTGCCGTCATCGCCGGTCCGGCGCTGCCGTTTCGCCTACTTGGTGTCGCCGTCGCAGACGATCGTCAGCGGGCCGAAGCTGCAGCTGTTGCGGCACGCGTAGATCTCCATGGCGGCCACGCCCTCGGTCCAGAAGTCCAGCGACTCCTGGTCGGGCTGCTCGACCGCGGCCGGCAGGGAGTCGGCGGAGACGCCGTAGGAGTGGACGAGCTCGTCGCGGAACTCGGTGTCGACAGCGGACCGCAGAATGGTGCTTGCAGGCATTGTTGCCTCCTTCTCGGTGATACCGTTCTTCAGGTCGTCGCTTCGGCCGCCAGCGTGATGCCGGTCTGTGTTTCGACGTTGCGCAGCTCGCGCATCGCGGCGGCCATGTTGTCACTGGTGTTCTGCCAGGCGAGCAACTCCTTTCCCTCGGGGCCGAGGCCGTCGTGGATCCACAGGCATTCGAGCCAGGTCTTGACGGCGTGCGGATGGAGGTCGGCGAGCGGTTCGACGTGGGGCAGCAGCGTCTCCTCGTTCAGCGAGAGCGCCAGTTCGAGGACCTCGCGCAGCTTTCCGTCCGGGGGCAGCAGCGAACACAGCGCCATCAGGTGCTGAATTCGGCGAATGATCTCCACCCCGGGGTAGATGGTCGGCTCTTTCGCGCTCTTCATCGTGTCCTCCTCGACGGCCGCCTCGGTGATCGGGAGCGTCCTTGACGGGCCATGCTGATCGCTTCCGGATGCCATGTTCATGAAGCGATTCGACCGACGTCAACGCGGTTAAGCTGAGTCTTAAAGCCCCTGGCCGAGCCCACTTCCCTTCATTAAAGAGAAGGAAAAACCGGCAGGCCGGAGCGCTGAAATCGGCCCCCGGCGCGGCTACGTGCGCCGCCGGATCACGACATCCGATATATGATCTTGTATCGGTCCAATAAAAAAGGATGGGTTAGCGCGGAGAAAGCGGGAACGGTGGTCGAAGCGCCCCGCGGAAGCTATGGCGTACTTGGAGGATCGCCATGCTCCGAATCGATCTCACGGTTCAGGACCTCACCCGGCTCCGGATCGCCGCCGGTCCGGCTCCCCTGTGGGAGTTGGTCCTGAGCCTGCACATGCTCCAGGACCGGACACGCGCGCCCGTGTTCGAAACCTGGCGCCGCCAGGTCAGCGGCCACCTCGACCTGGCGGCGACCCGCCTGCTGATGTCACTGGCCCCGCGGCAGGGCGGCTCGGCGGGCTTCCTCACGCCGACGGAAGGGCTGTACGACCTGGACGAGGGGATCGCGGCGGTCGAGTCCACGCCCGCCTGCCGGGTCCGCGCCGAGCTGGAGCGGCTCACAGGCGAACGCGGCGGGCCCGGGTCCTGGACGCCCGGGCCGGCCGGCGTCCGCCGCGAGGACATGTCGTCGCTCGGCCGCGCGCTGCGCGCCTACCACGACGCGGCCCTCGCCCCCTTCTGGGCCGACATCCAGGCCGGTGTCGACGCCGACCGGGCCCTGCGCGCCCGGGCCCTCGCCGACGGCGGCTACGAGGGACTTCTGGGCAGCCTGCACCCCATCACCCGCGGCGGCGCCTCCTTCCTGGAGATCGACTGCCCGGTGGAGCGCAGGCTGTGCCTGGACGGCCGGGGCCTGCTGCTCGTCCCGTCCTACTTCTGCCACCGCCGCCCCATCGCCCGGCGGGAGACCGGCTCGGTGCCGCTGCTGGTCTACCCCATCGGCCACCGCCAGCTGAGCGCCGGCCGCGGCCCCGCCCACCGGGCGCTCGCGGCGCTGCTCGGCGCGACCCGCGCGGCGATCCTGGCCACGATCGCCCGCAACGGCGGTGCCACCACCGGCGAGCTCGCCCACCGCGTCGGGGTGTCCCCGGCGGCGGTCAGCCAGCACACCACCGTGCTGCGCGACGCGGGACTCATCGTCACCCGGCGGGTCAGCTGCCGCTGCGTCCACGCCATCACCGACCGCGGCGGCGTCCTCTGCGCGGAACGCCCCGACCCGTAGGGCCGCGGCGGGGCTGTCCGGGCGGTGGCCGTGCCCGCCGCCCGGCGACCGCCGGGTCAGGGGTTCTGGGGCGGAGTGTCGATGACGAGGTCGAAGGCCAGGCCGCTGGAGCCCTCGCCGCGGCCGATGCCGCGCTGGGCGCTGAGCCAGAGCACGACCCGGCCGTCGCGCCAGCGGGTGCGGTTGTAGGCGACGGTGAGCCTGGTGCCGGTCCTCGGCACCTCTTCCTCGTTGACGAAGTACTGGCGGCCGAGGTCGTAGCCGGTTCTCAGCAGGGTGGTGCGGGGCCGGACCGGCTTGCCGTCCACCACGCTGGGCATCGCCGCGCGCTGCAGCTGGACCTCCCGGTTGTCGCCGGGGACGTGCACCGGGATGAACGGGATCCAGTGCTCGGGGATGACGTTCATGGCCAGATAGGAGATCGGGGCGCGGGGCGGGTCGGTGCCCGGCGGCGGGACGGGGTCGCGCCGCCGGAACGCGACGACCTCGGCGGCGGCCTCGCCGCCGCGGCGGCTCTCGCCGGTGGGCATCCGGACGGTCTGCTCGATCCCCCACACCAGGTTGGCGTTCTCGTCGCGGACGAGCAGCACCTCCTCCAGCGCGGGGCCCTCGGCGACCTTCGGCACGCTGGGCGGCAGCAGCAGGCTGGTGTCCGCCGGGACCGTGTCGCGGCCGATGGTGTCCAGGGTGAACATCGTCCAGCGGCGGGTGTCGTCGTCCTCGCCGGCGCCGGCGGGGCCGATCCACTGCCGCTGGTTGAAGACGTCGGTGACCGTCATGCCGCTGATCGCGGCGATGGTGCCCGCGGGCAGGTCGCAGGGCATCTGGTACCAGTCGTTGCTGTACACCAGCGCGAACTCCAGGAAGATCAACCGGGCCAGGTCGGTGCTCTCCGGGCGGACCGCGGCGAAGTTGGTGCGCCCGTCCTCCAGCGCCCACCAGCGCGGCAGCGGCATCCCGGAGAACCGGACCGGGGCCGGGAACGCGGTGCGGGCCAGGGGCCGCTCCGGGGGCTTGGCGCCGCCCACGGGGGTGCGGGTGTCGACGGAGAACGCGTGCCAGTCCAGCAGGCCGCCGGGATACTCCTGGGCGGTCAGCACCTTCTCGGTGCCGCCAGGGGTGGAGGCGGCCACCGAGAAGCGGTGCTCAAGCGTTCGCGTGTCCCAGGTGGCGTTGCCGTCGGGCCGGTCCTGGGTGACCCCGGTCGGCTGGTCGATCAGCGCGTCGAACCAGGCGACCAGGCGCTTGCCCTGGGCCACCAGGAGTTCGCGGTGCCCGAGCAGCGGGAGGATGTTGATGCCCTCGGTGGCGTCCTTGCCGGCCTTCAGGTGAAGGTAGAACAGGTAGCCGTCCATCCGCCGGCCGGCGATCACCTGCATCATCGCCCACACCTCCGGGTGGGCCAGCGAGGCGGTGTCCTCGGGACGGCCGGGATCGGGCAGCGCGATCGGGTAGCGCCGGATGTACTGCTTGTCGTAGGTGAGCAGCTGGCCGAGCAGCCCGGCCTTGTCGAGCAGCCGGAGCCAGCGGTGCCCGATGGCCAGCCGGAGGTCGAAGGCGATCTTCTCGGCCCCGTAGGCGAACGGGACCGGCCGGCGCTCCGCGACCGCCTCCAGGGGACGGCCGTCCTGCAGGTCCTCCGGCGGGCCGCCGGGCGAGCGGAAGCGGGTGGGCCGGCTCGGGGTCACCGAGTAGGTGGCGGTGACCGGGGAGCCCGCGTCGGCGCCGCGGAACTCGCCGAGCTGCCACTGCCGGGTCAGCAGCCACAGCGGGTCGCGGACCTCGGCCCGCAGGGCGCGGTCGAAGCCGGTGGTGCGCGGGCGGCCCTCCAGCCGGTTCCACACGCCCACGGCGGGACGGAGTCGCCGCCGCAGTTCCTCGGCGAAGCTGAGCGGCTCAGGCATGGTCGGCCTTCCAGCGCAGGTTGGCGGTCGCGAGATCGGTGCTGATGGTGATCTGCTCCTGGGCGGCCGACATGACGGTGGCCGGCAGCAGGTGGGCATAGGCCGTGCCGTCCAGGTGCTGCGGCTCCACCGCCCGGATCTTGGCCAGCTCGAAGGTCTCGGCGATGGCCTGGACGAGGTCCTCGGCGGTCCAACCGCGGTGCTGCTCGTCGCGGACCGGCGGGACGACCAGCAGCATCGCCTGCGGCGGCTCGGAGTCCGGGCCGTTGATGTGCAGCGCGATGCCGGTGGTCTCGCGTTCGGCCGGGATCACCTCGGTCCACTCGTCCAGCAGCAGGCCGCACTGCGGGCCGCCGCCCAGCGGTGGTGCGGCGGCGTAGTGCGCGGTGTAGAGCAGCCGGTCCTCGCGGAACGGGTCGGGCCGGGCGGGGTCGTTGGCCAGCTCCAGGGCCAGCCAGTGGTCGCCCTCGGCGTACGGGAGCTGGATCGGCTTGAGCGCCGGTTCCTTCCAGCCGAGGATGCCGGTGTTCAGCAGCCCGCCCGGTCCGAGCAGCGCGTCGGCCAGCAGCACGGCCCGCTCCCAGAGCCGCGGCTTCTCCCGCACCCGGGCGATGCCGTGCAGCCAGTCGTCCACCGGGAAGTCCCGGGCCGGTTTGAGGTGGGCGATGAGGCGGTCGCTGTCGTTGACGGCGTCGCGCAGGTCCTCGGCCAGTCGCTCCTCGGGGGTGAACTCCGGGACGACCAGGACGTCCTCGCCGAGCAGCGCCTTGAGCGCCGTGGTTGCGGCGCGGACCCGGTCCGGGCCGGTGACCGCGGCGTCGTAGTCGCGCAGCGCGTCCTCGGCGGCCTTGGCCCTGTTCTTGATCTCGGTTTCGAGCGCCTGGGCCCGGGTTCGCAGTTCCCGGCCGTAGTCCACGATCCGGTCCTGGAAGGGGGCCAGGTCCAGCCCGGTCGGGTCGTGGTCGCTCACCGGCGGCAAGCCCGCGATCTTGGCGAGCAGGCCGCTCAGCGTGGTCTCGGTGGTCGCGGCGAGCGCGACGAGATCATCGACCAGGTCACCGAAGTCGCGGCGCAGCCGCCGCACGCTGGACCGCAGCTCGAACGGGGTCCCCGGACGCGGGTCGGTCGGTGTGGTGGTGAGCAGCCGCTCGGCCTCTTGCAGGATGAGGAACCGCTGCTCGTCCGTGGCGGACGAGGGGAGCCCGTCATACCGGCGGAGCAGCGCGTCGGCGGCGTCGCGGGCCCGTCCCATCCGGGCGGCGGTCTCGGCGACCGCGGCCAGCACGCCGGCGAAGACCCCGCGCCGCCATTCGGCCAGCTCGGCCCAGCCGCTGCGCACCATGCCGAACCCGCCGGCCTCCATCGCCAGGCCCGCGTATCCGGCCAGCAGCGCGTCGATCCGCTTGAGCACTTCGGCCCGCACCGGATCGGCCTCGGCCGGGTAGAGCTCGGCCAGTTCGGCCAGGAACTCCTCGACGCGGCCACGGAACTCGGTGAGGGACTCCAGCACCGCCGCCGGCCGGTCCCGGGGCAGCGCGACGGCGTCGTCGGCGGAGCGGTTCACCGTCGCGGCGCCCGCGGCGGGCACCAGATCGCTGGGCTGGAGCGGCCGGGCCGTGACCAGCAGCGACCGCAGCGCCGTGACCAGCGCCGACAGCTCGAAGAAGCTCACCTTGCCGGCCACCCGGCGGGTGTAGTTGATGGTCGGCCTCGCATCCGGGCGCGGCCTGGACCGCGCGTAGACCACGCCGAGGATGCGGTCGTCCAGGTCGCTCATCTCCGGCGCCCCCGCCGGGCGCAGCGCCCACAGCAGGTCGATCGGCTGGAGGCCGATGTCGCTCTGGGTGACCACCCGGCTGCCCTGCCCGCCGCCCGGTTCGGTCCAGGTGACCAGCACGGCCACCTCGGTGGGCAGCGGCAGCACCGCGGGCAGCCAGTCGTTGACCGCGGGCTCGGCCCTGGCCCGCGGGTTGTTGCGCACCGCGCCGTGGTCCGGGTCGAGCCCGGGCCGGAACTGAATGCCGATGCGGTGGGTCAGGGTGATCCCGCTGCGCGGCGTCTGGACGACGGCGGGGTCCGGCGGGAAGCCCTCCTTGGCGTAGGCGTCCAGGGTCGCCGAGGCCCGCTCGGTGTTGCCCTGCAGCGCCTGGTGGGCGCCCTCGGCGACGGCCAGGTCGGCCAGCGCGTCGTGGGTGTCCAGCAGCGCCTTGACCTCGGCGCGGATCGCCTTCTTCTGGTCCCCGTCGGCCGGTGGCAGGTCGGTGAAGTCGTACGGGTAGTCCTTCTGGGCGTCGGGCAGGACGCTGACGTGCCGGATCAGTTCGAGGCCGTCGATCACGTTGCGGGCCTCGACCTGCTCGATGGCCCTCGGACGGGCCGGGTCGTCCGGGGGTGCCGCGGTCTGGCCGATCTTGTTCGCGCGCAGCGGGAACTTCAGCCGCAGCCCGGCGATGAACTGGTCGACCTTGGCCCGCGGATCGCGGTCGTGCAGTCCCCGCTCGAACCGGTACCCCAGCAGGGCGCCCAACGACTGCCCCTGCCGCAGCCCGTCCAGCAGGGACAGCGCGATGCGGACCCGCTGCGAGCTGAGGTTGACCGCGAACGCGCTCTCCCGTCCGGGGGTGTGGTTGGCGAGGTAGCCGGCGCGCAGCACCGCGGCGGTGCGGGCGTGCGCGGGCGAGGGGGCGTGGATGTAGCCGCCGTTGCCCGGGTCCTGCGGGATCGGGTCGGCGCCGAAGACGTGAGCGAGGTCGTCGGACACCGGGGCCAGGGCCGGCTGCTCGTCGCACCTGCGCTCGATGTGCTCCAGCCAGCCGTAGGCGCCCAGGTACAGGCCGCGGCGGGCCGGGGCGGCGCCGTGGACACCGCCGGCGCTGTCGGCGCCGCCGGTACCGAAGCGCAGCTCGGCGAGCCGCTCGTTGACCAGGCCCAGCCGCCACGCGTCCAGCCGGTAGGTGGCCAGGTCGAGGTGCTCGGCGAGCACCCGTTCCAGGCGGGCGGTGGGCAGCCCGGCCAGCAGTTCCAGCGCGCGGCGCTGCTCGGCGAGCTCGGCGGTGGCCGGGTCGGTGGCCAGCACCCGCCGGATGTGCTCGTGCACCAGCAGGTTCGGGTCGCCGGTCATCCGCTGGTCGGCCGAGTACAGCTTGCGGTAGCGGCTCTCGCTCGGCGTCGTGGCCGAGACCTTGACGTGGACGAACGGGGCGTCGGTGGTGCCGGGCACGAACTCGTCGCCCGGGGTGGCCAGCGCCAGCCGCCGCGCCGCGTCGGCCCAGCCGAGCAGCACCGCGTGCCGGGCGAGCAGGTACAGCAGCGCCGCCGGCGGCTTGCCGTCGCGGAAGCCCTCCTCGGTGCGGACCCGGTCCAGGTCGGTGCCGGCGTGGTCGGCCAGCCAGCGCAGGTAATTGCGCTTGTCTGCGGTGTAGGACCGGATCGGGTCGGTCTCCGACAGCGGCCTGTCGTCGACCAGCGGCGCCAGCAGCGGGTGCTGCACTCCGGTGAAAAGCCGCCGCAGCAGGTCGGGGTCCCGGTCGGGGTCGCTGGTGGGACGGCCGAACCGGGCCAGCAGCGCGCGGATCGGCGGTCCCAGCTTGGCGCCGCGCTCCAGCGCGCCGGGCACCTCCGGGCCCAGCGCCCGGAAGTTCTCCCGGTTGAAGATGTCCTCGACGCTCTGCGCGTACCGCTGGTAGTACTCGGCGGACGTGGGGTGCAGCGCGAGGATGTCCAGGAGCATCTGGTGCCGGTCGCCGGGCTTGCCCAGGTACGCGACGTCGGAGAGGACGGCCTCCCAGTCCTTGGCGGCCTCGGTGAGGACGGTGTTCAGCGCGATCCGGTGCTTGGCGGTGCCCGGCCACGCCATCTTCCGGAACGCGGTGGTGGGCAGGATCCCGTAGGGCTGGCGTCCGATCTTGACGGCCGGGAGGGGGCCGCGCCCGGAGACGTGCTCCAGGAACAGCCTCCGGGTCTCGGCGATCTGCTCGTCGTCCAGCACGCCGTCCAGCAGTGCCTGAAGGTAGTAGCCCCAGGTCGCCGGCCACAGGGCGGTGTGCGCGGCGCGGGCGTCCCGGTGGTCGGTCGCGTCGGCGTTCGGCACCCCGGTCAGCACGGCGGGATCGAGGCCGAGCAGGTCGGCGAAGCGCCGGCCGTCCGTCCGCGTGGTCCAGTCGTCGGCGGCCTCCAGCCCGGCCGCGGTGCGCAGCGCGGCGGCGGCCTCGGCGCGCGGGCTCTGCCCGGCCGGGGCCTGCTCGGTGTTGTTGGTCGGCGTGCCCTGCGGCACCAGGCTGAAGCCGCCCGGGCTGCGGTGGTGGTCCAGCAGCAGCCGGCCGAACGCGGCGGCGCTGTCCTCCGCGGTGGCCTGCTCCCGCAGCCCGAGCACGATCAGCCGGTCCACCCGGCACCGGAAGCCGTCGAGCAGCGGGATGCGCAGCCCCATCCCCTCGGTGACGGCCTGGTCGAAGTCGGTCAGCCAGCGCAGCGCGGGCGGCACGGTGAGCTTGCCGGTGGTCTCGTCGATCCTGAGTTGGTCCTCCTTCCTCTCCAGCGGGTCGGGGCTCACGGCGAGCGCGGCGGACACCGGTTCGCCGGTCTTGGCGAACACCAGTTCGCCGCCGACGTAGCCGAGTGCGGTGAACCGGTCCGGGAGCAGGGTCGCCTTCGCGGCCACCGTCCAGGACTGCGGGGCGATCTTGTCCGGTGGCGGCGGGGTCAGGACCAGGAACGCCACCACGACCTTGTCGCCGAGGGTGACCGGTGCGCCGTCCACACCGGAGGGCCGGTTGCCGCGGATCGCCTCCGCCCGGCTCGGCCCGACCGCGGCGAGGAGGGCGATGTCGGCCTGCCGCAGCTTGGCCCGGTCGCCGTGGGCACCCCAGACCGCCGTCCAGTAGTCGACGGCCGGCTGCCGGTCCGCGGCGGGCGGCGGTAGGGCGCTGACGACCACCAGGACGGTCGTGTCCACCGGCACCGGGATCGGCCGGTCACCGGGATTCGCGGGCCGGTGCTCCCCCAGCAGGTAGCCGGCCCGTCCCACCGGGATCCGCCGGACCAGCTCCTGCCAGGCCGCCTGCTCGGCGACCTGCCGGCCGCCGGAGCGCCAGAGCGCCGTCCAGTACGCGTCCAGCGCGGCCAGCTCGGCGGCCGTGGGACGCGGTTCGAACTTGTTCACCGACCACTCGTCGGGGAACACCCGGATCAGCAGCTCGTTCTCGGTGTAGCGGGTCTCCACCCGGACCGGGCCGAGCAGCACCGGGTAGTCGAGGCTGAGCTCAGGCATCCGGTTCCCTCTCCCCCGCGACCGGTTTCGGCAGCATGTCCTGGGCGTGCGCGGCGACCAGCACCGGCGCCTGGAACAGCAGGTACGCCACGTCGGCCGGGCTGATGTCGTGCCGCCAGGCCGGCAGCCACTCGTCGTCCTGGCGTTGCAGGCGCTTCTCCTGGTCGTCCTCGTCGCCGTTGAAGTCGTCCAGCTCGACGTGGACGGCCTCCTCGAACCGGATGAAGCGGTGGCCGTTCGGGTCGATCCGGCCCCAGCTCAGGTCGTTCCACACCTCCACCGGCAGCGGCTCCGCGGCGTCCGGCGGATCCTCGTCCAGGCCGAAGCGGGGATCGCCGGGACGCTCCTTGAGCACGAAGAACCAGCCGAGGTCGTCCCCCACGCCGGTGCCGCGGGCGGTGGGCGCGTCCAGGTCGAAGCCGAGCAGGTAGATGTCCGGCTCCACCTTCGCCTCGTAGATCGGCATCCGGATGTCCTCCGGTGGCGGGGGCAGGTCGTCGCGGAAGTCGGCGAGGACCCGCTCGCCGCTGGTGTCGATCTTGCCGTCCTTGACGGGCCATGCCGCGCGGTGCGCGTAGACGGCCGCGTTCGGGTACTTCCTCAGCAGGTCGCCGCGGATCACCAGCACCAGGTTGTTGCGCTGCGGCCTGCCCGGTTCGGGCGGCGGGCGCCGCTGGTCGTGCAGGCCCAGCCGGCTCGCCTTGTCCCACTCGTGGACCGGCGGGATGTCGTAGAGCCGGACGCGCCGCCGCTCCGCGTCCTCCCCCGGCAGCGGGAGCGCGGCCCGAGGGTCCCAGAACTGCCGGAACGGGGTCCCCCGAGCGTCGGTCGGGAACTCGCGCCAGAGCAGCTCGCGCGCCATCTCGTGGTTGAGCCCGACCAGGTACGACTCGATGAACGCGCGGTTGCTCTCCAGCAGGGTGATCGAGTTCACCGGGACCAGCCCGAGGTTGGGCACGAACGTGTCCACCGAGATGCCCAGCAGGTCGGTGTACATCGGCAGGTCGATCGCCGGGTAGGCCATCACCTCGACCAGTTCGCCGGCGACCGGCTTGAGCCGTTCCGGGATGTCCACCGAGCTCAGCACCGTGTCCGGCACGGTCCGCTCCGCGCGCAGCCCGGTCAGCACGGACGCGGTGGCCAGGCCGACGCCCAGCTCCGGGCGCGGCTTGGGCCTGCCGCCGACGGCGGCGGCGTCCCACCCCTGGTACAGCGCGCGGAGCGCCTTCTTGTACTGCTTGCCCTCTTCGCTGTCGTCCGCGCCGACCGGGGTGGTCTCGGTGCTGTTGAGGTCGCGCAGGACGAAGAGGGGGTTGGGCGGGAGGATGTCGACCGGGTCGCCGGGGGGCTTCGGCTCCAGGAAGACGTCGAGCTTGGCGGGGGTGACCACGG
>NZ_SMKU01000005.1 GCF_004349215.1 Actinomadura rubrisoli
GCCACCCGCCCGCCCGCCAGCCGAGCAGGAGGCGCCAGTCGTTGGATCGCATCAGCCGACCGGCCGGAAACTCGAACTCGCACTCGCTCACGAACGCGAACCCGGCCTTGCGGCACACGGCGTTGGACGCCGGATTGTCCACCGACGGAAAGGCGTGCAGATACCGCCGCCCGCCCCGCGCGCGGGCCGCCGCGACGACCTCGCGAACGGCGGCGACGGCGAGCCCTCGTCCCTGGAACTCGGGCAGAACGCTCCAGCCGCTCTCGTAGATCGGCTCGTCCCGCCAAAGGCGCCCCCAGAACCCGACGGTCCCAATGGGCTCCCCCTCAGGCAGGGCCACCACGCGGTACATCTGCCCACCCATGGAGTCACCGCGCAGATAGCGCCGATGCCGCGCGAGCACCTGCTCCTCGCTCTCGGGCCCGCCAAGATGCTCCTTCATCTCAGGCACGTTGACGCGGCGCAACAGAGCAAGGCCGCACTCGTCCCACGGCTCGATCCGCACCCACCCCGATCCACTCATGCCCCCAATATGCCCTCCGCTCGGCTCCGTGTGACCGGATGAAAGGCACCTCTACGTGGCGACCAGCTCAGGGCAACGGGGTATGCCCTGAGCCCATCGTGGGCAGCGGGTCGGTCGAGAGACCGCTGTCCGGGCGCAGCCGAGGTTGATCTGGTTCCGCGGTTTCATAGGTGCGGCCGTCGGCGCAGGTGGTCAAGACAAAGCGCGACATGGCCCCGAACGCGACACATCGGCGCTGGACCTGCCGTGAGTGAGGCGCGGTGATGGTTATAGCGCCAGGCATAGCCAGTTGGCCCGCCAACGAATTCGAACGAGTCCTCTCCGAGAGAGCGGGCCTCCTCTGAAAGGCCCAGGCGCATGTCGGGATGTCGGCGCGCTTCCCGGTGCGCTCGACCCATGCCTGACCCCACAGGTCCCGCCCTCAACACCGGACCCGCCATCACCGATTGACCCTGATTGGTTGAGTTACGCGAATGGCCCATTCTGGCCTGTCGCTTCCCGATTGCCGAAGTCGCTGCGTGGATCACAGCAGCGCACCTAAGGCATGTTGCCTGAGCGCACTCGTCCAACTCCACTTCGAACGCGCCACCTTCGAGAATTCAGTGAGACCCCCTCATTGCCCAGGCTCCATTGTGGTTGGACACTGGTACTTCTTATGTGAGCCGGCACCGATCAGCCGATGGGGATACCGTGACGCATCGTGTTCGTATGTCTGGACAATTTCGCAGATTGCGGGCGCTGGCGGTCGTGGTCGCGCTCACCGTGACCGCTCCGGTGGCGTTGACGACCACCGCAGCGCAGGCCAGGCCGAGCGCCGGACCTAACGCCGTCATCACCTGGGACATCCACGCCCAGACCGCCATCTACGAGGTCGCCAGGCAGGCACCGACCACGACCGTCCGCAGCTTCGCGATAGTGCAGGGCGCCGTGTACGACGCGGTCAACGCGATCGCCGGCACCCCGTACGAGCCGTACTTGATCGCCCCCCGCAGCCGGCCCGGCGACTCGACCCCCGCGGCCGTCGCCACCGCGGCCTATCGTGTGCTCCTCTGGCTCTTCCCCGGCCAGGCCGACTCCCTGCGCGCGCAGTACCACGACTCCCTCGTCGCGATCCCCGACGGCCGCTCCAAGCGCGGCGGCATCGCCGTCGGCGAGGCCTCGGCCGCGGCCATGATCGATGCCCGCCGCGACGACGGCGCCTTCTCCGACGCGACCTGGCCCGTCGGCACCGCCCCGGGCCAGTGGCGGCCGACCCCGCCAGGTTTTCTCCAGATCGGAGCCTGGTTCGCCACCCTGGAGCCGTTCGTCATCCGTCCCGGCGACTACCGCACCCCGGGACCGCCTGCCCTCAGGAGCGCCGCCTACGCCCGCGACCTGAACGAGGTCAAGGCCCTCGGCTCGGCCACCAGCACGGTGCGTACGCCCGACCAGACCCAGGCCGCGACCTGGTGGGACGACCCGCGCCTGGTGGAGTGGTCGATCATCCGCCGGCTCGCCACGACCCACCGGCTCAGCACCCTTCAGACGGCCCGCATGTTCGCGATGGTCGACGTGTCCGCCGCCGACGCGCTGATCACCTGTTACAAGGAGAAGAAGTTCTGGCGCTTCTGGCGACCGGTGACGGCGATCCCGCTGGCCGACACCGACGGCAACCCGGCCACCCACGCCGATCCGGCCTGGACGCCGCTGCGGATCACCGCGCCGTCAGCGGAGTACCCGTCAGGCCACGCCTGCCTCACCTCGGCGATCACGACGGGCCTGCGCAAGTTCTACGGACGCGACGACGTCTCGTTCAGCGCCTACAGCGCCGACTCCGGCACGACCCGCCACTACGACAGCCTCTCCCAGGCCATGGCTGAGCTGGTCGAGGCCAGGATCTGGGCAGGAGTGCACTACCGCCGCGCCTCCGAGGACGGCAAACGGCTCGGCGCGGTCGTCGCCCACGACGTCCTCGACCACGCGTTCGGCCGCCGCGATCACTGACCCACCGGCGGCGCCCGTTCACCATCTGCACCGGCCAGCCCGGAGCACCCAGGAAGGGATCACCGACCCGCCAGACACCTATGCCCACACCTCTGCAAGCTGACCGGTCACACCGGCCTGGGTACCCTGCACAGCGGTGACCGGTGAGGCGTGGCCGAGGAGTTCCTGGACGGCCTCTACCGGGAAGCCAGCGTCCAGTAGCAGGGTGGCGGCGGTCGCGCAGCACGTGCGGGGGCAGCCCGGCCGGGTCGATGCCGACGGCGCGGGCGGCGCGGCGCAGCGCGGTGGTGAGCCGCCACCGGTCGAACGGGCGCCCGTCCTCGCGCATGATGATCAGCTCGGTGCCCGCCTTGCCCTCGGGGCGCGGGATCTTGGCGGGCTTCTCCCGAAGGCGTCCCCAGCCGCCACGTAGCTGGGTGAGTGCTCACGATTGCGGTTCGTGGGTCCCAAGGGGCCTGCCGCCCGCTGATCGGGTCTCGGCGAGGTGGGCGGCGAGTCGGCCACAAGCTCTTAGTAGGGAAACACCACCCCTTTGTCGGTCCACGTGACCCCTTTGTTGCGGCACAGGCAGAAGGGATGCCCGATCGGGTCGGTGTAGACCCGCCAGCCGTAGCCCTCGGGTCCGATGATGTCCTTCTGCAGTGTCGCGCCGAGTTCGACGACGCGGCGCTGTTCGGGCTCGATCTCGTCCACTTCGAAGTCGAGGTGGAACTGCTTGGGGTGTTCGCTGTCGGGCCAGCGCGGGGCGCGGTAGTTGTCCACCCGCTGGAAGGCCAGCTCGATCTCGCCGAAGGCGATGCCGGCCCAGTTGTCCTTGTCGTGGCTGTTCTTGATGGGGCGGCCTGTCACTGCGGCATAGAAGGCCGCCAGCTTCATCGGGTCCGGGCAGTCGATGATGAAATCCGTGAGTTGTAGCATCAGGCGATCTTGCCACAGGGGAAGAGGTAGCCGACATTGCGCAGCGCAGCGTCCAGTCGTCTAACGCGGGATTTACCCCTGGTCGGGGGGACGGGCGCGGTCAGGTGAAACCGCCGGCCCGCCGCACCTGGCTCCGCCCAGATGCCCCCTGGGAAGAGGCCAGGTGGTCCAGCTCGTTGGCCACGGCGAGGATGCCGGTGAGGTCGTCGGCGGGGTCCCGCAGGGGTTCAAGGTGTCGACGACGACGGCCTGGCGGTACGTCCAGGAGTGCGTGGCGCTGTTGTCGGCCCGCTCCCCCGAGCTGACGCGGGCACTGCAGAAGGCCCAAGAAGAAGGGGCTGCACCTGCTGGTCCTGGACGGCACCCTCATTCACACCGACCGCGTACGGGCCGTACTACTCGGCCAAGCACCACGTGCACGACATGAACGTGCAGGTCATCTCGCAGGGATCATCACCCTGGCCGACAAGGGCTCTCGGGGGGCCGACACCCCGGTCGTCGTCACGCCGTACAAGGGCAAGAACAAACCCGAGTCCCAGAAGCAGGCCAACCGCTCCTACGCCAGGCTCCGAGGACCAGGCGAACGAGCAAACGCTCAGCTCAAGTCATGGGAGGCGCTACGCAAGCTCCGCTGCAACCCCTGCAAGGCCGCCACCTGGTCAAGGCCATCGCCGTCCTGCAAAAACACGAAACCAGCCGACGATGAAAAAGGCTCACTGCAAGTTCTGACGCGTCACACGGATCGCCCGACCTGTATCAGGGATATCCCTGATTGACAGGCGTTTGCACCAGTCTCAACGCATGCCTGAAGTACCGGATTTCCACGATGTGCATGATCGCGAGTGGCCGTAGGGTACCGATGTCCTTATCCCTCAAGGTCACGGAGGTTGACGTGGATAGTCAACGATGGCTTCGCCGCGCTGCGGTCCTGGGCGCCTCAGGCGCACTGCTGGCCCCTCTGACTACCGGCACCTCATCGGCAGCCGGCGAACGCAGTGCCGGCCAATCCGGCCACCAGTTCGCCTACGCCTCGGCTCCGGCCGCTATGGTCACCTCTCGCGTCGCCACGTACCTTCCAGCGGCCACATCAGGCACTCCGGGTGAGCTACAGATACTCTCCGCCACAAAATGCAAGGGGAACGCCGGCAGTTCCGGCTCGACCTGTATCGACGTCAAGGGCCGCAGGCTCCATGTCGACAAGGTCCGTGCGCGATTCACCAGGCAACACCACCGCGGTTGCCTCAGGGCGCACATCGAGATCCGCAAGAGCCGGCTGCTGTGGGGCTACTCCGGAACGCACTGTGGGGGGAGGAGTAAATCGACAGGATGGCAATCAGTCAATTGGAACTTCCCAAACGGCTCGAAGGTCTGCTCCTGGTGGGAATACGGAAGGCGCTACAAGGCATGCGCCACCATTCACAGGTAGTAGCGGTAGTTCGTTAGCCTCGGCACCCAACGGCCCAGGGCGTGCCTCGCTGCCCTGGGCCGTTTAACGGGTACCGCCTGGTCGCGATGCCCCCGCTCCTGTTGGACGACGAGGAGGCCGTCGCGATCAGGCGCCGTCCAGGCCGGTCTGGGGGTGTGAAGGACCGCTCTTGAGGGATGCAGTCGGGTTCGGCTGCAGTGCTGGCAGGCGGATTGTCATTTCGTTGGGTGGGGTGTTCGGGTTTTCTATGGGGCGGGAGCCCGCAGGAGGTGGCGCCTGTCGGCGGGCCAGTTGGCCAGTGCGAAGATGCCCATGATGACGAGATGGGTCGGCGCTGCCCAGCTCTCCACCACTGGGTCGTGATTGACGATGTGGGTGGTGACCGCGCCGGTGAGCACGAACAAGGGCCTCGAACCAGTACAGGCCGGTCTTCAGGTGTTTCGACATCTGCGTCTCTTCCAGAGGTCGGGCAGGGTCGGGCCTCCGTGCGGCGATTGAATTGCCGACGGAGTCGTTCTTTCGGGTTTCAGCCTCGCAAGGTGGTGATGGCCTTCTCGATACGCCTTTGGCGCGTCTCGGGCTTTTTCGCGCTCTCGATGGCGCGTACGTGCTCGCGCTTGTGGCTGTGCGCGAGATCGTCGTAGGCGGCGCGGGCGGCCGGGTCGGCGTCGAGGGCCCGGGCGAAGTCCGCGGGCTCGACGACGACGCGCGGCTCGGTGTCGAGCTCCAGCTCGACCTCGACCTCGTCACCGATCGCGACGCCCGCGGCGGCCCGGTTGGCGTTGCTGAGGCCGAGGAGGTGACGGCCGCGCATGATCGCGACGCGGCTCGTCCAGGAATGCCCGTTGACGGTGATCGTCACCGGCGGCCGTGCGCCCGCGCCGAGCGCCTCCACCACCTCGGCCGGAACTTCCAGCCCCCGCATGGGCTCGGGTGGCTCGACGAGGGCGCGGAACTTCACGGGGTGCTCCTTGCCGATCGGTGCGGGTCATGAGGCATAGGTGGTGACCTTCCACAGGTAGCCATTCGGGTCGCTGAAGTAGCCGAAGTACCCGCCCCACGGAGCGGCGGCCGCCTCCTTGACCACGCTGCCGCCGGCGGCCACCGCGCTGTGCATCATCTCGTCCACGACCTCCCTGGAGTCGGGGTTGAAGTGGAATGAGGCGCCACGGAATCCGGATCCCTGCGCGGAGACGCCGGCGTCCTGGGCCGCTGCCTCCCATTCGTAGAGGGCCAGCCGCGAGGATCCCTCGCCCAGGCTGAACGAGACGAAATGGCGGGTGTCCTTGTCGATCTTGCAGCCCAGGTCCTCATAGAACTTCTTGGCGCGGGCCAGGTCCTTGACGCCGAGCATGATGGTGCTCACCTGCAGTGACACGGTTCTCTCCTGGTGATCTCGGTGTAGGTGCCGCCTGACCGGCCACTGCGGCGCGAGAGGCTCGTCCAGCAACGTGTGGTGGTTCGGCGTCGACACGAGCCCGTGCCGACGCCGAACCTCCTCGTGCACGCCGGTAGTGCCCGGCAGTGGCCGCCGCCCGACGACGGCTATTCCGCGTAGGGCTGGTCGGTTCCCTGGGCGCTGTAGCCGAGGCTCCAGATGTAGCCGTCCGGGTCTGCGAAGGTGCCGCCGTACCCGCCCCAGGGCAGGGCGCCGGCGGGCTTGAGGATCGTGGCGCCGGCCTTCTGGGCCTCGGCGATGATCTCGTCGACCCGCGCCTCGCTGCGGACGACGTAGGTGAGGACCAGTCCGCTGAAGCCGCTGCCTTCCGGGCTGGTGCCTACCTGATCGGCCAGGCCCTCGCGGCCGTAGAAGCCGACCGGCGAGGCTCCGTCCGATTCGAAGAACACCGAGATGCCGTAGTCGTCCTTGACCTTCCAGCCGAGCCCTTCGGTGTAGAACCGCTTGGACGCTTCCATGTCCTGGACGCCGAGGAGGATCGAGCTGACGTGCGCTTTCATGGCTTGTCTCCTTAGTGCTGAGGTGTTCGTGCCGCCTGAACCGGCAGGCCGGACAGCCAGGGCCGGGCCCGGCCGTCACATCGGCGTGGGTTCGCCGGTCAATCAGTAATGACCGGCTAGACGGAGGAATGTGACAGATGGTTGAGCAGGATTGGGTGGGCGAGCGGTTCGCCGAGCATCAGGACCGCTTGCACGCGGTGGCCTATCGGATGCTCGGCTCGTCCGGCGAGGCCGAGGACGCGGTGCAGGAGGCGTGGCTGCGGGTCAGCCGCGCCGACACCGGCCAGGTGGAGAACCCGGGAGGGTGGCTGACCACGATCGTCGCGCGGGTCTGCCTGAACATGCTTGAGGCACGCCGGAGCCGGCGTGAGGAGTCGGCCGGGGCGCTGCCGGCTGAGCCGCACGCGCAGCACGCGAGCGTCCGCCCGACCGGACAGGGCGGCCCTGAGGACGAGGCGCTGCTGGCCGATTCGGTCGGCGTCGCGCTGATGGTGGTACTGGACGCGCTGGCTCCGGCCGAGCGGCTCGCGTTCGTCCTGCACGACGTCTTCGCCCTGTCATTCGCCGAGATCGGCGCCATCATCGACCGCTCCCCGGCGGCGGCCCGGCAGCTCGCCAGCCGGGCCCGGCGCCGGGTGCAAGGAGCGGCGGGCGCATCCGATGCCGCGCGATCAGCGAAGCGGGAGATCGTCGAAGCCTTCCTGGCCGCCTCCCGCGGCGGGGATTTCGCCGCCCTCCTTGAGTTGCTCGATCCGGACGCCGTGGTCGGCGATCTCCGCGGCGGCCAGGAGGTGGCGGGCTTCTTCGCCGGACGAGCCCAGGCCGCCCGGCTCGCGCTGGTGGACGGCGTTCCGGCGGCCGTCTGGTCGCACCTGGGCCGTCCCAAGGCAGTCATCACCTTCACCGTCGACGACAAGATCACCCGGATCGATATCGACACCGATCCGGATCGGATCCGGGACCTCGACATCGTCATTCTTCCCGCCGACGACAAGGAGCGGCATTGACCCGCGCGGATCTCAAGCTCTCGTCGTTCGCTCTGACCGTCCACGACCTGGGCGAAGCGCTCGGCTTCTACCGTGACGTGCTCGGCTTCGAGGTGCGCGCCGCCGCAGATCTCGGGGGGACGCGGCGGGTGAGCGTAGGCCCGCCTTCGCGGCCGGACGTGCAGATCCTCCTCCAATCCCCCGGCGCGGACCCGGTCGTCTCGCCGGCCGACCGGCAGGCGATCGTCGACCTGATGGCCAAGAGCCTGCTGGGCTGTCTCGTCTTCGTGACCGACGACTGCGACGCCACCTTCGAGCACATCGAGGCCGCGGGCGCCGAGGTGATGCAGGAACCGATCAGCCGGCCCGACGACGTCCGTGACTGCGCCTTCCTCGATCCCTCCGGCAACATGCTGCGATTCACCCAGCCGCGGCAGGTGAACCGGGCACACGCCGCCCCGGACCCCCGGACACCCTGAACGCGGGCCGCGCCCGGACCCCGACGGCGGTCACCCCTGTGCCGTGGCGGACGGGGTCAGCGAGTTCCGAAACAAGAACCCGAAATGGCGCCCCCGGTCTGCGACCTGGGAGGAGCGTCTCGATCTTGTCCGGGGGCGGATGGTCTACGAGACCGCCGGACGAGAGGCCCGCTTTGGCCCCTGCGGGCTCTGGTGGCAGAGACTGAAGAAGCCTGCACCGGCTCGAAGGGGACGCCGCCGAGGACCCGCTCTGCCGGCCCCCACTGACCGAACATTCGCGCCGCCGGGGAGTCCGCGTCGCGCTGGCGACCGAAGGTTGTCGGCCCCTTGCGGTGCGACGAGTGGGCGCTTGTGCGCTCGTGATCCGTGCCGCGCGGGGACGGCCGCCGGACATGCGCAGGGCCGGGGTCAGCATCGCCACCGTCTTCCGGAACTTCGCCACCAAGCAGGACCTGATCGGGCCACTTGAAGAAGCTGACCGCCGAGGCGCTGAGCACCGCCGACAGCCATGACCCCGGCAGGTCACCGAGGCAACCGCCCCCTTCCGTGGGGCCCTGGACGGCGCGGGCGGTCGGCAGGTCGGGGAACTGTCTTCCGCCGCTGGCCGACAGCATGGAGGCGGTGTGGCAGCGGATCGAGGCGGTGGTGCCGCGCCGGGAGCCGGCCGCAGCGCTGGCGGCGATCGGCGAGCCGGCGCCGCCACTGGATTCCGACGCCGATGAGGCGTGGCGGGTTCAGCTGGTGACCCGATTCCCCACCGTGCGGCCGTTCCTGGAGCAGCTGACCACCGTGGTGCACTTCGGCGCCACCCCGCAGGGGCTGCCGGTGCTGAAAGCGCTGCAGTCGCTGCCGGGCCTGTCGGGCCGCAAGAAGGTCGCGCCCGGCGAGATCGACACCGGTCTGCCGGTCGGCTCGTGGCGGCGGCTGGTGCTGTCGCCGCCACATCTGGATGCCGGGACGGTCGGCTGGAAGGCCTACACCTTCTGCGTGCTGGAGCACTTCCACCGGATGCTGCGCCGCCGCGAGATCTTCGCGCGCAACTCCTCCAGATGGGGCGACCCGCGCGCCAAGCTGCTGGCCGCCCACGCCTGGGAGCAGGCCCGGCCCCAGGTGCTGGCCAGCCCGAGCCGGCCTCGCCGGCCGAACTGCGGACGGCGGTGAACGCGTTGCTGCCGCGGGTGGACCTGCCCGAGGTCCTGCTGGAGGTGTTCGCCTGGGCCGGCGCCGACACCGAGTTCACCTCGATCACCGGCGGCGAGGCCCGCCTGGCGGATTTGCACGTCACTATTGCCGCGCTGCTGGTCGCCCACGGTTGCAACATCGGCTACACCCCCGGTCATCGGGTCGGCTGAGGCCCTGACCCGTGATCGGCTCACGCACGTCGACCCGATGTATCTGCGGTTGGCCACCTACCGGGCGGCCAACGCCGCGCGACTCGCTGCACGTCTTGGACGTGCTGGACGACCGCGACGGCGGCCGCCGACCCGAGATGATCGTGACCGACACCTCTCGTCCTACAGCGGTCCGCGGCTACGACGTGATCCGGATGCTGTCACGCGACGGCCGCCCCACCCCGCTGGGTGATGCCATCGCGCACTACGGCCGCATCGCCAAGACCCTGCACATCCTGCGGATGGCCGACGAGCCCGGCTATCGCCACCAGATCAAGGCCCAGGCCGACCTGCAAGAAGGCCGCCACGCTCTGGCCCACAAGGTCTTCCACGGCCGCAACGGGCAGCTCTACCAGAACTACCACGAGGGCATGGAAGACCAGATCGGCGCGCTCGGCCCACCTGCGCGCTGGCGGGCTCGACGTGCGCGAGGAGGACGTGGCCCGGCTGTCGCCGTTCGTGCGGCACCACATCAACATGATGGGCCGCTACTCCTTCCAACTCCTTGAGCCCCACCTGCGGGCTCCGGCCGCTGAATCCCGCACCGTGAGGCCCATCGGCCCGGCGGCACCAACAATGAGGCACCGGCCAACGCCGCAACCACAGGTGCCGCCATGGGGCGTGGCATCAGCCGCCCACGAGACCGGCTTGCTGATCAGAACCCGTCCGGCCTGACAGTTAAGCGTGTACTTGACCATAGGGCTGCGCAGGGCAATACTTAAGTCTGTGGTTGAGCGTGCGGGTGTCGATGCCATCCTCCGAGGCTTGGCCGAGCCGACCCGCCGGGCGATCGTCGAACGGCTCGGGCGCGGACCCGCCACCGTCAGCGAGGTGGCCAAGCCGTTCGACATCACCCTCGCGGCGGTGGTGCAGCACCTGCAGGTCCTGGAGGAGTGCGGACTGATCCGCACCGAGAAGGTCGGACGGGTGCGGACCTGCCGCCTGGAACCCGGCGGCCTGGAGGCGCTCGCCGACTGGATCGCCGCGCGCCGGACGCCGGCCGAACGCCGGCTCGACCGTCTCGGCGAGGTCCTCGCCCGTGGCGGCCGCCCGGAGGGCCCCCGGCAGACCGATGAACAGCCCTGACAGCCGAACAGAAAGGCAGACCATAATGAGCGAGAACGTCGTCGCGACCCCGCCGGTCGCACACAGCACCGTCAGCCTGGCGCGGACCTATCCCGTACCGCCCGCCCGCGTGTTCGCGGCGTTCGCCAACGAGGCGACCAAACGCCGCTGGTCACTGGAACTGGACGGTATGCACGTCGATGAGTTCGCCATGGACTTCCGCGTCGGCGGGACGGAGACCGCAAGGTTCCGTGTCGGCAACGGCCCCCGGGTGCACACCGAGACGGTCTTCCAGGACATCGTCCCCGACACGCGCGTCGTGTTCGCCTACCGGATGGCCATGGACGGCACACCGACGTCGGCCGCCCTGACAACCGTCCAGATCGCCCCGGCCGGAGACGGCGCGATCCTCACCTACACCGAACAGAGCGCCTACTTCCACCAGGGTCACTCCGCCGAGCTCGCCGAGGAGGGATGCGCGGTCCTGCTGGCCAGCCTCGGCGACGTACTCGCGGCGACCTGACGCGCCCGGGGCATCAGGCCCCCGGCGCGGCCCCGCGTTCTCGCATCCGCCGACGAGCGGGTAACGATCCAGGGTCACGGCCGGACCGGCTACCTGGACTCCACCGACCAGCAGGCAGCGGCCAGAGGGCGCTGACATCAGCATCAGCAGGCTCGCGCCGCCCTCGCCCAGATGGGTCAGTGCCGAATACCGAAACTCGTGCGGATCCCACCCGGCGCGGTATGCGCGTCCAGCAGCGCACGAGCCTGCCCCCAGAGAGCCGAGCGCACCCGGTGTCGGGACAGACATCACGCGGCCCGAGCACCTTGCCCGGCCCCGGCGGTGAGTGATGAACACCGGGCCGCGGGAGCGGCCCTTGAGCAGGCGTCAACGCCTACTTTGCGGCTCGCCGTGGCTTCAGGAACTCCAGGACGACGTGATCGAGGTGCGGCCTCGTCTGGAAGTCTGTCCGACATCGGACAATGTACGTACTACGTAGACACTGAACGGACCGTCTACTTAGCCTGCCTCGTAGGGAACCCTTTGCTTGCTACAAGTCTTGAACATCGTGTCCGGAGGGACGGAGGGAGCGGTAATGCGCTCGATGTGCCGCCGTCATGCCTGGGAGGCAACCCCTTCGGCCGGACACGTTCGCCGTGCTCGATGCTCACGCCGAGGCCGTCGGCGCGTTGCTTCCTCATCGGCGCGTACCGCCGCCGCTCTTGAAGCCGGCGTCCAATAATTCTCCTGGAAAAGGTGACCATGTACCGCGCAGCTCGACGCTATTCCATCGTTGTCGCGACTCTTGCCGCACCGCTGCTCCTCGGCTCCGCCGCGCAGGCGGCGGGGTCCACCGCGGACGGGCGGGTCCGGATCTCCACGGCGTACGAACTTCCTGGTGACCGGGTCTATCCGGAAGGAATCGCCGCCGATCCGTCCACCGGCGATCTCTATATCGGGTCGTACGAGGGCGGCGCGGTCTTCAAGGCCACGCCCGGGCAGCGGGTCGCCAAGGAGTTCCTGCCCGCGCGCGGGGACGGGCGCTCGCAGGCTCTCGGGCTGGAGGTCGACCGGGCCAGGCGCCTGTGGGTGGTGGACCGCCTCACCGGGGTCGCGGTGTACGACATCCCCAGCCAGCGCCTGCTGGCCCGGTTCACCGTTACCGGCCAAGGGGCACGCCTGGTCAACGACATGGCCATCACGCCGGACGGCACCGCCTACATCACCGACAGCCGGCGGACCGTGGTCTACCGCGTCACGCCCGCAGAGCTTGCGAAGGCCAGTGAGCAAGGCGGTGAGACACCGCTTACGCCCGCTTTCGATTTGACCACGGTCGTGGAGCCGCATGGGCCCGACACGATCACCCTCAACGGAATCGTCGCCGAGCCGTCGGGACGCTACCTGCTGACGGTGGACATGACCGGCGGCGACCTTTACCGCATCGGCCTGCCCTCCGGCACGATCGACAAGGTGGCCCTGCACGGAGGAGACATTGCTACCGGCGACGGCATGGAACTGCAGAATGGCACGTTGTGGGCGGCCCACCCCATCAAGGACGCCAACGCGATCAGCCGGTGGCGTATCGGCTCGGACGGCCGGACGGCCCGGATGACCCGGCGGATCACCGACCAGGCGTTGCAGACCCCGACGACCCTGCTGCGAAAGCACGGCAGGCTGTACGTGGTCCGCTCCCAGTTCGACAAGGGCGGCCCCACGGGACCGGGCATCCCGCAGCTTCCCTTCACCATCGCCTCCGTACGCGGCATCTGACCTAACGACCCGCTCCTCCGTTCCGCCACCCAGCCGACGCCGACTGTCGCTGGGTGGCGCGCCGGAAGTGCGGCGGCACCCCGCCGACGACACGGTCGGCTTCGCGGAGGGACGGCTCAGGGATAGATCAAAAAGTGTTTGGCCGGTCGCGGGGGCTGCGCCTACCTTTTGATCATGGATGAGCTAGACCTCCTCAAGCGCTCCGATGGTCCGGTCACCCGCGGCAGGCTCGGCCGTGAGCTGGACGAACTGGGCCTGACCAAGGGTGACATCGTGATGTTCCACACCCGGATGTCGGCGCTGGGGTACGTCGCCGGTGGCCCGCAGACGATCATCAACGCGCTGCGGGACACCGTCGGCGCGGAGGGCACCTTGATGGTCACCTGCGGCTGGAACGACGCCCCGCCCTACGACTTCACCGACTGGCCCGAGGACTGGCAGGCCGCCCTGCGCGCCGAGCACCCCGCCTACGACCCGCAGGTCAGTGAGGCCGACCACAACAACGGCCGGCTGCCGGAGGCCCTGCGCCGCTGCCCGGGTGCGGTGCGCAGCCGCCACCCCGACGCCGGCTTCGCCGCCCTCGGCCCGGCGGCCCACGTCCTGATGGATGATCACCCGTGGGACGACCCGCACGGTCCCGGCAGTCCTCTGGCCCGCCTGGTCGCCAGGGGCGGCCGGGTGCTGCTGCTGGGCGCGCCGCTGGACACTCTGACCCTCCTGCACCACGCGGAGGCCCTCGCCAAGGCGCCGGGGAAGCGGTTCGTCGACTACCAGCAGCCCATCACCGTGGACGGCGAGCGCGTCTGGCGGCGTTTCCACGACATCGACTCCGAGGACGGCGCCTTCGACTACAGCGCCGTCGTGCCGCAGGGGCAAGAGCCCTTCGAGGTCATCGCCCGGGACATGCTCGCCGCCGGGCACGGACGACAAGGCCGGGTCGGCGCCGGCACCAGCTACCTGTTCGAGGCGGCCGACGTCGTGGACTTCGGCGTCAACTGGATCGAGAGCAAACTCGCGGGACCGGCGGGCGACGGCTAGGGCGCGCTCCTTAGAGGAGCAGGCCGCCGGTGCCGGGTCTCCTCGGCAGGGATCGAACCTGCGATTTCCGGCTTCGGAGGCCGGCGCTCTTTCCGCTGAGCTACGAGGAGGGGCCCCGCCCCCGGGTGACGAGGGGCGGGGTGGAGACGCTGGTGGGATTCGAACCCACGTCGGACGGTTTTGCAGACCGTTGCCTGAACCACTCGGCTACAGCGCCCGGGGCCCGTGAAGACAAAGGCCGCCATTCCGGTTCCGGAAGGCGGCCATCGCGTGTGCGCTCACGCGGATGTCACGGGGCCGCCCGCCGGTGTCGGGCACAGGTGCCGTGGCAACAGTGCTGGTCCATGGCCCGCTCCCTCCGGTGGTCGGCGTCTGCTGATCAGTGTGCCCGGACGCCCGGACGGTTTCAACAGGTTTCCGTCGATCCACCCCGGCGCATGTCAGGCGTTACGAGAACGTCTTCTGCATCTTGTCCGAGATCCATTGCCCGGCCGTCAGGGCGTCCGGCCGCTGGTGCCCCGCGCTGATCGGTTCGATGGAGGTGTCGTGGTTGGGCAGGTAGAAGAACGGGTTGGAGAGGCGGGAGGAGGTGTTTCCGCGCTCGGGATTGACCACTCGGTGCATGGTCGACACCCAGTGCTCGTTCGTCCACAGGGCCATCAGGTCACCGATGTTGACCACGAAGCTGCCCGGGATGGCCGGGACGTCCCGCCAATCGTCTCCCCCTTGGAGGACCTGGAGGCCGCCGAGATCGTCCTCCTGGTAGAGGACGGCCAGGCTGCCCCAGTCGGTGTGCGCGCCCCTCCGCATCTGCCCGGGCAAAGGCGCCTCGACCTGAGGGTAGTAGTAGTTGGCGGTGAGTGACGATACGTGGTTGTCGAACTTGTCGGCGAAGAAGTCCTCGTCGAGGGTGAGCGCGAGCGCGAACAAGCGCATGATGTCCTCGGACAACGCCGTCATGACGTTCATGTACTCGTGCCAGGTCTCCCTGAAGCCGGCAGGTGCGTCCGGCCAGATGTTGGCCAGTTTCCACGAGGCCCAGTAGTCGCCGAGCTTCGCGCGTTCCGCGTCGCTCAACTCCCCCGTCACATGTGCCGCGAAGACTTCGCAGAGGTCAGGGGGCGTCTTGCCGCCGAGGCTCTGGGCGGTCGCTCCCCCGAATCGGCGGAACCCGGATACGCCTGGACGGTTCGCCACCAGGTCCTTTTGGGCTTCGGGCAGTTTGAAGAAGGTGTTCGTCGTCATGTACATGCGAGCGACGAGTTCCTGCGGCACTCCGTGGCCCACAATGGTGAAGAAGCCCGAGGTCTTGCACGCCCTGTCGATGGCCTCGGCGATGGCGGCGCGTCCTTGCGTGCTGTCCCTGGACGATAGGTCGATGACCGGCACGAAGCCATCGACGATCACGGTCGCCTGCTGGTGGACCATTGTCCGTTTCCCTTCTTGTACGACGAGACCGGTCTTATGCGAGAGGTGCGGTCTCTGGTTCTTTCTCTCGTCCCGCGGATGCCGGCGCGGTGCGGGTCTTGGTCAGGTACGCGGCGATGGCCGCCGCGGCGAGGAGGATCGCGAAGGCGACCGCCAGGGCGGTGGTGTAGCCGTGCACGGTGGCCGCGGTCGGCGCGGGGTGTGCGGTCTTGGACAGGTAGGAGGCGGTCGCGGTCGCGGCGACCGTGTTGAGCAGGGCCGTTCCGAGCGCGGCGCCGAGCTGCTGGGAGGCGTTGTAGGCCGCCGACGCGGCGCCGATGTCCTGCCAGGGCATGTTCGCGGTGGCCAGGCTGGCGGTCGGGGGCATGACGCAGCCCAGGCCGAGGCCGGTGAGGATCAGCGCGGGCGCCAGGTACAGCGGCAGGACGTGCTCGCTGCCCGCGGTGAGCCGGGTGAGCAGGAGCATCCCGGCCGCGGCGGCGAGCAGGCCGGGGACGATGAGCGCCGCGGGCGGTACGCGACCGTGCAGCTTGCCGGCGATGAGGGTGGCGCCGACCAGCGCGGCGACGGCGTTGATGATCAGTGTCAGGCCCGCCTCGACCGGTGAGTAGCCGAGGACCGTCTGCGTGTAGTAGCTCATGAACAGGTAGAAGCCGAACATCGCGACGAACATCAGGGTGATCGAGATGAGCGCCCCGCCGCGGGCCCGGTGCAGGAGGATCCGCATCGGCAGCAGCGGGTCGGCGGCCCTCAGCTCGACGGCGACGAAGGCGGCCAGGAGCAGCAGCCCGCCGATCAGCAGGGCCAGCACCCTGGCCGAGCCCCACCCGTGCGGTTCGGCCTGGTTGAAGGCGTAGACGACGGCGGCGAAGCCCGCGGCGCTGAGCAGCGCTCCCCCGATGTCCAGCCGTCCGCCGCCGCGTCCCGGACGGTCGGGCGCCACCAGAGCGGTGCCGAGGACGGCCAGCAGCGCGATCGGGACATTGATGTACAGGCACCAGCGCCAGCTGGCGTACTGGGTGAGCAGCCCGCCCGCGACCAGCCCGACGGCCGATCCGGCGGCGCCGACCGCGGCGAACACCCCGAACGCGCGGCCGCGTTCGCGGTTCTCGGTGAAGTGGGTCGTCAGCAGCGACAGCCCGGCGGGGGCGAGCGCCGCGGCGAACACCCCCTGCATGGCCCGTGCCGCGAAGAGCATGCCGGGATTGGCGGCGGCGCCGCCCAGCGCGGACGCGGCGGCGAAGCCGACCAGCCCGATGGTGAAGGTGCGGCGGTGGCCGAGCGCGCCGCTTACTCTGCCGCCGATCAGCAGCAGCCCGCCGAACGCCAGCGCGTAGGCGGTGATCGCCCACTGCCGGCTGGCGTCGGACATGCCGAGCGCCTGCTGCGCGGAGGGCAGCGAGATGTTCACGATCGTCCCGTCCAGGACGACCAGCAGCTGTGCAGCGCTCACCACCGCGAGCGCCCACCACCGCCGGCCAGAGCGTTCTTCGGTCTTCCCTGCGGACTCGTCTTCGTTCATGTCTTCAAGCGTTCCGTTGAAGTCGTGCCGGAGACTTTCCGGCGCCTGCGGCCGATCGATCAGGGTCGGCGGGCGCGGAACCTTCAACCTGCGGTCGAACCCGGCGATTCAAGGGATTTCCATTCAGTGGAAAGCTGATGTTCCCCTGGCGGCGTGACATGGTGAGGCTTGGGCAGGGGGCCCGTGACCACCCTGCGGGTCTCGGGGAGTAGCTGAGGAGGAACGGTGGCGTTGCTCGATTCCGGCGTGTGGACCGGGAAGATCTTCGATGGCGGCTGGAGCGCCGGCTCGGGCGGCGTGTACGACGTCGTCGAGCCCGCGACCGGCGGCACGCTCGGCGTCCTCGGGCAGGCGGACGGCGCGGACGTGGCCCGGTCGGCGGCGGCGGCCGCGGCGGCGCAGCGGGAGTGGGCCGCCCGCCCCTACGAGGAGCGCGCCGCGATCCTGCGGCGGGCCGGGCGGCTGTTCGAGGACCACGCGGAGGAGATCCAGGGCTGGATCGTCCGGGAGGCCGGCTCGATCCCGCCGAAGGCGGAGCTGGAGGCGCATTTCGTCGCGAACCTGTGCTACGAGGCGGCGGCGCTGGCCTCGCATCCGCAGGGCCTGGTCCTACCGTCCGCGCAGCCGCGCTGGAGCCTGGCGCGGCACCGCCCCGCCGGGGTCGTGAGCGTGATCGCGCCGTTCAACTTCCCGCTGATCCTGTCCATGCGGTCGGTGGCCCCGGCGCTGGCGCTCGGCAACGCGGTGCTGCTCAAGCCGGACCCGCGCACGGCGGTCTGCGGCGGCGTGGCGGTGGCGCGGGTGTTCCAGGAGGCGGGTCTTCCGGAGGGCCTGCTGCACATGCTCCCCGGCGGGCTGGAGGCGGGCGAGGCCGTCGTGGCGGCGCCGGAGGTGCGGGTGGTGTCGTTCACTGGCTCCACCGCCGCCGGACGCAAGATCGGCGAGGTGTGCGGGCGGCTGCTCAAGCGCGTGCACCTGGAGCTGGGCGGCAACAACGCGCTGATCGTCCTGCCCGGCGCGGACGTGTCCAAGGCCGTGTCGGCGGGCGCGTGGGGATCGTTCCTGCACCAGGGGCAGATCTGCATGACGACCGGGCGGCACCTCGTCCACCAGAGCCTGCACGAGGAGTACGTCGCGGCGCTCGCGGACAAGGCCGACAAGCTGCCCGTGGGCGACCCGGCGGCCGGGCCGGTCGCGCTCGGCCCGATCATCGACGAGCGGCAGCTCGCGCATGTGGACGAGCTGGTGCGCGGAACGGTCGCGGCGGGCGCGCGGCTGGCGGCGGGCGGGACCCACGAGGGCCTGTTCTACCGTCCGACGGTGCTCGCCGGGGTCACCCCGACGATGCCCGCGTACGCGCAGGAGGTGTTCGGGCCCGTCGCGCCGGTCGTGCCGTTCGCCACGGCCGAGGACGCGGTCAGGCTGGCCGCCGACAGCGAGTACGGGCTCTCGCTCGGCATCCTGGGCGACGTCGGCCAGGCGATGAAGATCGCCGACGCGGTCCCGACCGGGCTGGTCCACATCAACGACCAGACGGTGAACGACGAGCCGGTCGTCCCGTTCGGCGGGCTCGCGGCCTCGGGGAACGGGTCGCGGTTCGGCGGACCGGCCGCCAACATCGAGGCGTTCACCGAGACGCAGTGGGTGACGATGCGCGGCGAGATCGCTCCGCACCCGTTCTGACCGGACTCCGGGGAGGACCGGCCGTACCCGGTCCTCCCCGGTCGTCGACCGTCCCCGACCAGGCGCGGGCCACGCGGCGGGGACGTCCTAGACCGTGGCCTGTAGGGCTTGGGTCAGCCTCCGGCGAGGGCGGCGCGGACGGCCGCGCCGATCTCGGCGACGGCCTCGGCGGGACGGCGCGCGAACGAGCTCCAGCCGAGGAAGCCGTGGTCCAGGCCCGTCCCGGTGATGAGCGTGACCGGGAGCCCGGCCGCGCGCAGGCGGGCCGCGTGCTCCTCCGCCTGCGGGCGCAGCCGGTCGTACTCCGCCGTCGCGATCACCGTGGGGGGCAGCCCGCGCGGGTCCGGATCCAGCAGCGGCGACACGTCCGGCCGGGTGCGGTCGACGCCGCGCAGGTACACCTCCAGGACGCGCCTGATCCCGGACGGCGGAAGCTCCAGCGCGTCGGGGTCGGGCGGGTCAGGCGGCTCTTCTCGCAGGTCGAGCGCCGGGTAGAGGAGTACCTGGAGCGCCGGGCGCGCGGGGTCCGGGGCGCGCAGGAGGGACGCGGCGGCCGCGGCGAGCTGCCCGCCCGCGCTGTCGCCCGCGACCCCGAGGCGCGCCGGGTCCAGGCCGAGCCCGGCCGCGTGCGCCGCGACCCAGCGGACGGCGGCGACGGCGTCGTCCAGCGCCGCCGGGAACAGGTCCTCGGGCGGCCGCCGGTAGTCCACCGACACCCAGGCGACACCGCTCGCCACCGCCAGCGCCCGGACGACCGGGTCGTAGCACTCCACATCGCCGAGCGCCCAGCCGCCGCCGTGGAAGTACACCAGCCCCGGGACCGGATCGTCCCCGCCGGGCCGGTACAGGCGGGCCGCCAGCGGCCCGGCGGGGCCGTCCACGACCAGGTCCTGGACCACATCGACGGGCGGACGCGGGGACCGCGCGAGATCGGCGGCGTGCTCGCGGCGCGCGTCCTCGATCGTGCGGCGCCGGCCCGCAGGAGCGGGCTCGGCGGACCCCTCGGCCAGGCGGCGGCGCATGAACGCCAGATACTCGGGATCGCGGCCCATGACTCCCCCGGACGGCAGGCGGGCGAACGTCCGCCAGCCTACGGCGCCCGGAAATCCTTTTGGAGGTCGCGGACGGTCGCCGTATGCTCAGCCTCATGGCCGGTTTCATAGAGAGCGCGGTCCAGGGGACCGCCCATGCCGCCGCCTACATTCGGCTGCGTGAGCGTCGCCCTGCCCTGGACCGCCCAGTGCGCGCCGACGCCTGATCCAACTGGCGGGCCCGTGCCCGCTGAACACCGCGCCGCCCAGTCGCGTGTCCAGGGACTCCGAGCGTCCATGACCATCTCGGACGGGTCCGCCGGGCACCTTGGCGCACGCCTGCACGCACACCGCCATCACGGCCACCACCGCCACCACGTCTGCCGCATGCAGCGTTTCCAGCGGTGGGGCACGTGTTCTGCGCGCGCCGCCATCGCGTGGCGCCCGTCCGTCCTACCGGCCCTTCCACGGCCGGACGCCAAGGACGGCGACCGTGAACCACGACTCCAGGCACCGCACCACCCGCACTTCGCGCGCGCGCCGCGCCCCGGATAGGCGGACCGCCCGCGACCGCGCCAGGCGCGAGCTCTCCCAGAACTTCCTCGCCGACCGCGACGCCATCCGCCGCTACGCCCGTTCCGTCGGCGACGGGCCCGGCGGCCTCGTCGTCGAGGCGGGCGCCGGGGACGGCCGCATCACCGCGGCCCTCGCCGTGCGCGCCGACCGCGTCATCGCCTACGAGCTCGACCCGGTATGGGCGGCCCGGCTGCGGGACCGCTGCCGCGACCTCGGCAACGTCACCTGCGTGACCGGCGACTTCCTGCGGGCCCGGCCCCCGGGCGGACCGTTCCACCTGGCGGGCAACATCCCGTACGCCGCCACGTCCAGGATCGTCGGCTGGGCGCTGAGCGCGCCCGGCCTGGTGTCCGCGACCCTCGTCACGCAGCTCGAATACGCGCGCAAGCGCACCGGGGACTACGGCCGCTGGAGCCGCCTGACCGTCGAGACGTGGCCCGTCTTCTCCTGGCGGATGGCCGGACGCATCTCGCGCGACAGGTTCCGTCCCGTCCCGCGCGTGGATTCCGCCGTCCTCCGGCTGGATCGGCGCGCACGGCCGCTCCTGCCGTCCGGCGCCATGGACGGCTACACGCGCTGCGTCGAACTCGGGTTCGGCGGCAAGGGCGGCGCCCTGCACGCCTCACTTCGCCAAGCGCATCCCAAGGCGCGCCTGGACGCGGCGTTCCGCGCCGCCGGACTCGCCCGCGACACCGTCGTCGCCTTCGTCCGCCCCGACCAGTGGCTCACCCTGTTCCGCGTCCTGGAGGGGCTGCCGCCGCTCAGTCCTCCGGCAGCAGCGGGCCGAGGGGGCCCAGGTCGAGATTGAGGTCGTGGTCGTCCAGGTCGAAGTGGTCCTTGAGCTTGGTCATCGCCTCGTCCAGGCGCATCAGCGCCAGGCCGAGGCGCTCGACCTGCTCGTCGGTGAGGCCGCCGCCCTCGGCGCGGCGCAGCGCCTGCCGCTCCATCAGCTGGCGGATCAGCTCGACCAGGGTGAGGACGAGCTTCACCAGGTCGCGCTCCACCGTCTCCGGGTCGGTGCGCAGCCGCTGCATCACCGGGGAGGACGACGACGGTCCGGGCCTGCGGGCGGGCGCGGCCCGGACCGGGGCCGGGGAGGCCGCGCCGCCGGTGCGGCCGGCCAGGATGTCGTCGGTGAACGGGTCGCCCGCCACCGGGTCCCGCACCGACACCTCGCCGGTCACGGGCTCCCGGTCATGGTCGTGGGGAACTCGGCTCACACGTCCTCCAAATACGGCATCTCGTCGCGGACGGCGGTGACCAGCGCGCGCAGGGACACATGAACCAGGTCGATCTCGGCGATCGAGATGACCAGGTCCCCGGTGATGACGACCCCGCCCGCCAGCAGCCGGTCGAGCAGGTCCACCAGCGCGACCCGCTCCATCGGCGCGCCGCCGCCGGAGTCCAGGACGGCCGTCACCGCGCGGCGTCCTCGGGCTCGGGACCGGGCGTGACCTCGCCGGTGTCGATGAAGGAGTACGGCGGCCACGGCCCCGTCACCTCCACCTCGATGGCGGCGAGCCGGTCCCCCAGCGCGCGGGTCACCGCGAGGAACCCGTCCGCCTGCTCGTCGTCCAGCAGGTAGGCGACGTTGAGGATCTGCGTGCCCGCCCGGCCCGACAGGCGCGGGTCCTGCGGCGGGTGATGGCGCGCCGCGACGGCGTGGTCGGCGAGTTCGGCGTGGATGTCGGCGGCCCGCTCGGCCATCCGGCGTACCGCGTCCGCGCGGCGGCGCTGCTCGCTCTGCCGGCGCCGCAGGTACGCGGTGCCGGTGCCGCCTGCCTCTCCCCCGGCGGTACCAGTGCCTGTGGTTGGGCCGGTGAGAGACTCGGCTCTTGGCGCGAGCCCCCCACCGGGATCTGGGTCGGAGGCCTCCGCGTCCGCAGGGCCGCCGGGCCGGAGCGCCTCGGAACGCGCGTACGCCTTGACGCCCCACTCGGACCGGCCCGTGATGCTGTCCAGCACCTCGCCGAACCGGTCGCCCTGCGCGGCGAGGACCTCCGCCACGCGCGCGTCGTCGCGGTAGATCGTGGCGATCCGCACCGGCGCGGTCGGCGCGGCGCGCGCGGCCCGGTCCACCACGTCATGGTGGGCGCGGGCCGTCTCCTCCAGCCACGCCAGGTCCTCCAGGTTGGCGCGCAGCGCGGCCTCGCCGTAGTCGTCCAGGCGGACGGTGCTCACCAGCGCGGTCAGCCCGTCGGCGACGACGCCGCGGACGGGCGAGCCCGCCACGCCCGCGGTCCCGTCGAGCGCGGCCGGGTCGAGCCCGCGGGCGACCCCGTACAGGTAGACGGCGGTATCGGTCACGAGCCGCCTCCCCGCTCGCCGCCCGCGCTCCGCTCGGCGTACGCGCCCCTCTCGCCGTCCGCGCTCCGTTCGGCGGACCCGCCCCGTTCAGCGGACGCGGCGCCGGCCGCCCCGGAGTCCTGCGCCGCGCCGGCCTCCAGGGCGGCGAGGCGCTCGCGCAGCAGCCGGTTCTCCTCCAGCAGATCGCGTTCCGTACCGCCGCCCACCTGGCCGTTCCCCTGCCCGGCGCCCTGCTCGGCCTCGTTCCGCCGGGCCTTGGAGGACAGCGTCGGATCGTGCTCCCACCAGTCGATGCCCATTTCCTTCGCCTTGTCGACCGAGGCCACCAGCAGCCGCAGCTTGATCGTCAGCAGCTCGATGTCCAGCAGGTTCACCCGGACGTCCCCGACGATCACGATGCCCTTGTCGAGGATGCGCTCCAGCAGGTCGGCCAGGTTGGCCGACTGCGGGCCGGGCGGCGGCCCCGACATCGACCGGGCGGACGACCCGCCGGTCCAGGAGATCTCGCTCAATGGTCCTCAGTCCCTCTCGACTCGTCCGCGGGGGTAGCGGTGGGCGCGCCGGTAGGCGACGAGCTCGCCGTCCCCGTCGACCTCGGTGTCGTAGGCCGCGAGGATGTCGGCGGAGTCGGGGATGCGATGGGTCTCGACCACCTCCACCCGGACGCGCCAGCCGTCCTCGGTGCGCTCGATCCCGACCACGCTCTCGGCGGTGCGCCCGGTCATCGCCGTGACGTGCTCCACCGCGCGTTTGGCGGCCTCTGCCGCGGACATCATCACTGGCCTCCTCGCCTACCGGCGCCGCGCACGGCCCTCGTTCAGCCGGCGGATCAGGTCCTCCTCGCGCTCGGCGGCCTCCTCCTCGGTGATCTCACCGGCGGCGGCCTCGTCGGCGATCTGCTGCATCTCCGCGGCGATGCGCCCCGGGTCGTACAGCTGCGCCTCCGCCTGCTCGGTGAGGACCTCGGCCAGCCACACCACGCCTCGGACGGGCGCCAGCGGCAGCGTCAGCAGGCCGGTGAACATCCCCACGTCACGCCTCCGGGACGAAGTCGTACGGCGGAAGCGGGCCGATCAGCCGGATCCGGATGCGCTCGGAGTGCGCTTGGCCGAGCTTCTCCACGGCCTGCTCCAGCTCCTCGCGGCTGCCGGACCGGATGAGGAAGGAGGCGTCCAGCACGTCCTCCTCGCGGGCGGGCGTCTTGCGGACGAACGCCTCCGCCGCGGGCACGACCGACTCCAGCAGGATCTGGCCGTCGTGCTCGCGGCGCCGCTCCATCGCCTGGGCGATCAGCTCGCCGAGCCGGACCCGGTCGTAGTAGACCGCGTCGGCGGCGTCGGCGGGGACCTCCCGCAGCCGCGCGGCGAGCTGGGCGATCTCCGGCTCGTCCGTCATGATCTCGCGGAGCACCGTGTCCTGGACGTAGGTGGCCTTGAGCCGCATCTCAAGCCGGCCTTCGAGTTGGTCCAGGACCTGCCCGAGGCGGTCGGAGTTGCCGGCCAGCAGCTCCTTGCGCACGGCGGCGCGGTTCGCCAGCGCGGCGCCGAACCGGAACGGCACCACCACGATGCCCGCGTCCATCAGCGCGTTCAGGACCCGCTGGTGCGCCACCAGGTCGGCGCGCTCGCCGAGCGCCCGGTCGTGCGGGAGGTCGCTGATGAGCGCGGCGCAGCGGCCGCCGTCCGCGACCAGCGTCACCGGCTTGTCGTCCAGGCCGGTGACGTCGCCGGGCAGCTTCGCGTCGACGCGGGTCACCCCGTACACGTACTGGGGGATCTGGTCTTCGAGGGGCTCGGAGGGCTGCGGCGTCGTCATTCGTCGCCCTCCTTCTTACGGGACGAGCGGCGCCGCGCGGGCTCCTTGTCCTCGTCCTCACCGGAGTCGTCCGACGAGCCGAAGGTCTCCTTCAGCCGTTCGCCGGCGCCTTCCAGGGCGCCCCGGGTCTTCTTCTTCGCCCCCGACTCCTGCATGCCCTCGACGAACTGCGGCAGCCCCTGCGAGGTGCCGTCGTGGGCGATGTCGAGCCGGTTGACTGCCTCGGCGAACCTCAGGTAGGTGTCCACGCTGGCGACCACGATCCGCACGTCCACGGTGAGGATCTCGATCCCCACCAGCGACACGCGGGCGTACAGGTCGATGACCAGACCCTTCTCAAGGATCAGGTCGACGACGTCGGCGAGGCTGCTGCTACCGCCGCCGCCGCGTTGGACGGTGCTGCTGCCCGAAGTCTGCTGGGCGATCGGCCCAGTCATCTCATCCACTCCTTTGGGGGTTCTGGGGGGTGGGGGTTCGGATGTCCACAGCACCTACCCCCACTGATCTCTCTAAACGGGCCCCCGGGTTTCGGTCAGGTGCTGGTCACGTCAGCGCTTGCGGGCCGTGCGCCGTCCGATCGCAAGTCCGGCGCCGGCGGCCGCGACGACCGGGACGGCGCGCAGGAGCTTGCGCAGGGTCAGCAGCCGCACGAGCCCGGCCACGCGGCCCGGCAGCGCGGTGACCTGCGCCGGCAGTGCCGTGACCTGGCCCGGCAGATCCGTGACCTCGCCGCCGGCCTTCCGCGCGCCCTTCTTCAGCTGGCCGGAGCCCTTCTTCATCTGGTCGGAGCCCTTGCTCGGCGCCGAGGGGGTCTTCATCTCTCTTCCTTCCATCGGGGGGATCCGCGTCCGGTCGGCCGCCGCGCGGGCGCGGCGGCACCCCGCGCCCCTACCCGGCCCGCCACCGGCAAACATGGCCCCAGGCCAGGGCCGACAAGATTGGAACCGTCGGACGGGGTATGCGAGACCCATGACGACGCCACTGCCCACCAGGCTGCTCCGGCCCGGCCTCGCGCGCCGCGCGGCCGAGCCGCTGGCGTGGTGGGTCGCGCTCCTCGCCGCCTACCTGGCGCTGGTCTCCGCCATCTCCGTCACCGAGATCACCGTCGCCGCCCTGACGGCCGCCGCCGGAGCGGCCCTCGCCGTCGCCGCGCGCCGCGCGCTGGTCACGACCGGCACCGCCGCCGACCCCGAGGGCGGCCGACAGCCCGCCGCCGACCTCGTCCCCGTGCGCCGGCCCGTCCCGCCCTACCGGCTGCTCCCGCCGCTGGCGCGGCTGCCTGCGCAGATCGTCGCCGACACCGCGCGCGTCGTGCTGCGCGGCGCGTCCGGCGGCGGATGGACCCGGCTGGGCGTCGCCCCCGGCGCGGCCAACCGCGGCACGGCCACTCTCCTGGTCTCCACCTCGCCCGGCACCTACGTCGGCGGCGTCGACCCCGAGCACGGGACGCTGCGCGTCCACCGGCTCCGCCCCGGCCCCTCGTCCTTCGAGCGCCGGCTACAGGACACCGGGCTGGTCCACGAGGCCGACGAGGCCGACGAGGCCGACGAGGCCGACGAGCCCGGCGGCAAGAACGGTGAACCGGCATGAACACCGCCGTCCCGGCCCTCGCCGTCATGCTCGGCGGTCTCCTCCCCGCGCTCCTGGCCACCCTGCGCGGACGGCCGGCGGACCGCCTCGCCGGGCTCATCGTCACCGGGCCGCTGGTGACCCTCGCGCTGGCCCTGCTCGCCGCCGCGTACGGGCGGCCCGCCTATCTGGACGTCGCCCTCGTGCTCGCGCTGCTGTCGTTCGCCGGTTCCCTGGTGTTCGCGCGGTTCCTGAGCCGGACGCTGTGACGGGAGGGACGAGCGATGAGCCGCACCCTGCTCGCCGACGCGCTGATCTGGGCGGGCGCAGCCGTCGCGGTCCTCACCGCGCTGCGGCTGCCCTTCACCCGCGGCGCCGCCGCGCGGCTGCACGTCGTCGCCCCCGTCACCGTCCTGGCCGCGCCGCTGCTGCTCGCCGGGCTGGCGCTGCGGTCCTGGTCGTCCTGGCACGACGTCGCCAAGCTCGCCGTCATCGCCGCGCTGCTCGCCGCGACCGGCCCCGCCACCGTGGTGACGGCCGGGCAAGCCGTGGGGAGGTCGTCGCGTGAATGACGCCCTCTCCGGCCCCCTCGCCGACACCCTGATCGTCGCCGGGCTCGGCCTGGTCGCGCTCATGGCCACCGCGGTCGTCCTCACCCGCGACCCCGCCCGGCAGGCGATCGTGCTGTCGGGCTACGGGCTGACCCTCGGCCTGCTGTTCCTCATCCTCCAGGCCCCCGACGTGGCCATGTCGCAGATCGGCGTCGGGACGGTCGTCGTCCCGCTCATCGTCATCCTCGCCCTGCACGCCACCCGCCATCACAGAGACAACACCGGCGAGGACGAGGGCGAGGACGGGAAGGCGGGCGGCGGCGGCCCGGACGGAGCCCGCCGATGAAGGCGCGCGCCCGCACCCTGCTGTTCGCCGCCGGCGCCGTGGGCACGGCGGCGCTGTTCACCGCGGGCGCGCTGGACCTGCCCGACTTCGGCGGGCCCGTGCACCCCTACGGCGACCGCGCCGTCCGCGAGGCGCTCGGGAAGGGCACCAGCAACACCGTGTCGTCGGTCAACTTCGACCAGCGCGCGCTCGACACGATCGGCGAGGAGCTGATCCTGCTGGCCTCCGCCCTGGGCGCGGTCGTGCTGCTCCGGGTCGTCCGGAAAGAGGAGGAGGACGCCGGCGCCTCGCACCGGCACGGCCCCGCCGAGGTGTCGGACGCGCTGCGCATCATCGGCTACCTGCTGCTGCCCCTCACCCTCATGGCGGGCGTCTACCTCATCGCCCACGGCGCCCAGTCGCCCGGCGGGGGCTTCCAGGGCGGCGTCGTCCTCGGCACCGCCATCCACCTGCTCTACCTCGCCGGGGACTACCCCGCCCTGCAGCGGCTCCGGCCGATCCCGGTGTTCGAGTCGGCCGAGGCGCTGGCCGCCGGGGCGTTCGTCGCCCTCGGCCTGGCCGCCGCCGGACAGGTGCCCGCGCTCAACGCCGCCGTCGGCGCCGAGGTCGGCTGCGCCCTGGTCCTGCTGATCGGCAAGTTCTTCGAGCAGGCGCTGCTCGTCCGCGAACCCCCGGAGCCGCCATGAGCCACCTGCCCTACCTGACCGCCGGCTGGATCATGCTCGTGGGGATCTACGGGATGGTCACCAGCCGCGACCTGATCCACGCCGTGGTGTGCCTGTCGGTGACCCAGTCCGGCACCTACGTGCTGCTGCTGGCCATCGGATACCGGTCCGGCGCGACCGCGCCCGTCTTCTCCGACCGCCCGCCCGGCGGACGGCCCGTCACCGACCCGATCGTCCAGGCCATGACGCTCACCGACATCGTCGTCGGCGCCACCGTCACCGCGCTGCTGCTCGCCCTCGCGGTCCAGGTCGCCAAGCGGCGCGGCACCCTGGACCCCGGCGAGCTGCGCTCCCTCGAATCGTGATCCTCCAGCTCACCGTCGCGGTGCCGGTGCTGGTCGCGGCGCTGCTGGCGGCGGCCGGGCGGTGGCTGCCGCGGCTGGTGGTGGACGCCTCCGCCGTCCTGGCCGTCGGCGCCGTCATCGGGCTCGCCACCGTCACGCTGCTGCGCTCGCCCCACCGCGCCCAGGTCACCTGGCTCGGCGGATGGGGACCGTCTAGCGGTGTCGGCATCCCGCTGGCCGCCGACCCGCTCGCCGCCGCGCTCGCCCTGACCACCGCCGTGCTCACCCTCGCGGCGCTGGTGTTCTCCTGGCGGTTCTTCACCGAGGTCCAGGCGATCTTCCACACGCTCATGCTGCTGTTCCTGGCCGCCATGTGCGCGTTCGTCTACACCGGGGACCTGTTCGACGCGTTCGTGTTCTTCGAGCTGATGAGCGTCGTCGCGTTCGCGCTGACCGGCTACCGCTCGGAGGAGCCGTCCACCGTCCACGGCGCCCTCAACTTCGGCATCATCGCCTCCCTCGGCGCCTACCTCACCCTCGCGGGCATCGGCCTGGTCTACGCCCGGACCGGGGAGCTGGGGCTCGCCGCCATCGGACGGCACCTCGCCGGGACCGGACGCGGCGACGCGCTCGTCACCGCCGCCTTCGTGCTCATCTGCACCGGCTACCTCGTCAAGGCCGCCGCCGTCCCGTTCCACTTCTGGCTCGCCGACGCCCACGCCGTCGCGCCCACGCCGGTCTGCGTCCTGTTCTCCGGCGTCATGGTCGAGCTGGGCGTGTACGGCGTCGCCCGCACGTACTGGACGATCTTCGACGGGCTCGTCCCGACGGGTGCCATCGCCGTCCTCGGCGCCGCCGCCGCGCTGCTGGGCGCCGTGATGTGCGTCCTTCAGCGGCACATCAAGCGGCTGCTGGCCTACTCCACGATCAGCCACGTCGGGCTGCTGCTCGTCGGCGTCGCGGTCAAGACGCCCGACGCGCTCGCGGGCAGCGCCTACTACCTCGCCGGGCACGCCGGGGTGAAGGGCGCCCTGTTCCTCGGCGCGGGCGCCCTGCTCAACCGGCACGAGACCGTCGACGAGCACGACCTGCGCGGACGCGGGCGCGGCATGCCCGTCACCAGTGCCATCTTCCTGCTCGGTGCCGCCGGGCTGGCCGGGCTGCCGCCCTCGGGCCTGTGGGCCGGGCACTCGGTCACCGAGCACGCCGCCGAGCAGCTCGGCTGGTGGTGGTTCACGCCGGTCGCCATCGTCTCGTCCGCGCTCACTGCGGGCGCCGTCCTGCGGGTGTGGCTCCGAGTGTTCCGCGGCGCGCCCGACGACGACCCCGCCAAGGGACCGGACGAGGGGCACGAGGGCCCCGAGACCCGCACGATCCTGCGGACCCTGCCCTGGACGATGGTCACGCCGGGAGCCGTCCTCATGGCCGGGGCGCTGCTGATCGGCCTGCTCCCCGGCGGGCCCGTCGCCACCGCCGCCGCCATGTTCGCCGACCGCGAGGGTTACGCGGGCCTGGTCCTGGACGGCCGCGTCCCGCACCCGCACGCGACGCCCGCCGACCCGTGGACGATCCCCGGGCTGGCGGGCTCGGCGCTCTCCCTCGTCCTCGCCGTGCTGATCGCCGTCCACGCCCTGCGCCGCTCGGCCGCCGGGCCACCGCGGTTCGCCCTGCTGCATCCCCTCAGGACCGCGACGGACGCAGCGGCCCGCCGCCTGCACGCCCTGCATTCGGGCCACATCGGCGACTACGCCGCCTGGCTCACCGCCGGGGTCGCCGTCCTGGCACTCCTCACGTCCTCTCTGTGAGCGCGCTATAGTTAATGAATAGCCATTCACAAACGGAGGCGCGCATGACCACCGACCGTCCGTTCACCGCCGCGGTCTTCATCGCCACGAGCCTGGACGGGTACATCGCCCGCGCGGACGGCGACATCGGCTGGCTCACCAGCCGCGGCGAACAGGCGGGCGACACCGGCTACGACGCCTTCGCCGCCGGCATCGACACCCTCGTCATGGGGCGCGGCAGCTACGAGAAGGTCCTCACCTTCGGGGGCTGGCCGTACGAGGGCAAGCGCGTGGCCGTCCTCAGCACGCGGCTGCCCGAGGACGCCGACCCGCGCATCACCGTCCACCGCGACCTGGACGCGCTGGTGAAGGACCTCGCCGACCGCGGCGCCCGCCGCGTCTACGCCGACGGCGGCCAGGTCGTCCAGGCGTTCCTGCGCGCGGGACTGCTGGACGAGCTGACGATCACCACGGTCCCGGTCCTACTGGGCGGCGGCCTGCCGCTGTTCGGCGCCCTCGACCGGGACATCGACCTCGTCCACCGCTCGACGCGGGTGCTGGGCGCTGGGCTCGTCCAGTCGACCTACACCGTCACGCACGGCTGACTACAGGTAATAGCCCTCGCCCGGGACGGCCGCCTCGCCCGGAAGCGCGGGACCGTCCGGACCTCCTGGGCGTCCTGGGTCAGTGCCAGTCACTGATCTTCACGTCGCGCGGAGCGGGGGCGCCTTCTCCGGTCTCCAGGAGCTGCTTGAGGCTCATCAGGAAAGTGGCCCATTTGGTGCTGCAGTGGTGCATGAACTCCACCGGCTCACGCCAGTCCCCGTGCTTGAACAGCACGATCGTGTAGTCGCCGTCCTGGCGGAGGTCCCACTGCACGCTGGTGCCGATCCACTCCTGCGGTCCGTCCACGACGTCCCAGCGGACGAGCCGCCCTGGATCGAGCCCGGCGACCTTCATGTCGAATCCGCCCTCCCGGAACCGGAACTCGATCACGTCGCCGGGGCCGGTCTTCCCCGAGGTCTGCGCGGTCCACCAGCCGGACAGGCCGTCCAGGGTGGTGAGCGCGTCGTACACCTGCTCCGGCGAGGACCGCTCGACGCCGATGCGGTGAAGGATGTCCGCCATCTCGGTTCTCCTCTCTCCTACTTCTTCTCGGTCTGCTCGCTGGTGTCCTTGCCGCGCTGGATCGTCTCGGCGATGCGCTTGATGCGCTGGAGACGGGCGTCCCAGGCGGCGCCGACGCCGGCGAGCTGGGCGACGGCGCGGGCGAGCTGGGCCTGATCGACGCGGAATCGCTTCTCGCGGCCGGCCGCGGCGGCGTGCACCAGGCCGACCCGGTCGAGGACGGCGAGGTGCTTCGCCACGGCCTGGCGGGTCACCGGCAGGTGCTCGCTCAAGCTGGTCGCCGTCCCGCCGCCCTCGCTCAGCAGCAGGTCGAGCATCCGGCGCCGGGTCGGGTCGCCGACCGCCGACCAGAGGTCGTCGTCCACCATCACGCTCATGCGCCCGCTTCGACCTTCGCGGCGTACACAGGCAGCCGAGGCAGATAGAAGTCCCAGCCGGTGACGTGGTCGGCGTACTCAGTGGCGACCTTCGCCTCATCCCAGCCGCGCTCGCGGAAGCCGCTCTCGGTCATCCGCAGGACGGTCCCATCGCCGGCGGGCTCCAGCTCGAAGACGACCAGGAACGAGTTGTCCGGCGCGGCGGACTCCCCTTCCTGGTGGGTCCACCGGAAGGAGAAGAGCCGCGGCGGCACGGCGTCGACGACCACGAACTGCACCCAGGTGCCGCCCTGTGAGAAGTCCCCGAAGCCGATCCGCCCCGCTCCCCCGGGCACGGCCGGGTACTCCGCCTCGTCCGGCCACCACTCGCGCAGGTGCTCGGGACTGCTCACCACGTCGAAGACGACCTTGGGTGAGGCGTCGATGTGAATCTCCCGCTCGATCGTTCCGAAATCCATGTTCGCCACCTTCTGCAATGTTTGGTTGCACGTCACGCTAACCGATCCACCTGGCATGCGCAACCGCTGGTTGCATAAAGGTGCCTAGAGGCCACATGACGCGGCTTGAGGCTGACCGGGATGCCGTCGGCTTATACGGTCCATAGGCGCAGCTTGCGATAGCGCGGCTCCCAGGAGATCCGGTTGAGCTCCCGCACGGTCATGGGCAGGGCGGTCAGGAACCGGCTCCGCTCGATCGGCGCGATGCCGTCCACGATCCACGGGATGAGCACCTGGGTGCCCTTCTCGCACCGCTGCCGGACCGCCTCGGCGAACGCCGTCCACTCCTCGGCGCTCAGCGCCGACCGGACCAGCGGCAGCGCGCTGACCTCCTCGTGCCGCAGCTGGACGTCCAGTTCCGTGCGGAGCCGGTCCACCGCGCCGGCCAGGTCGACGCCGTCCTCCAGCGCGGCGTCGACCGCGACGACCAGCGGTTCCAGCCGCGCGTGCTCGGCCGTCGTCTGCTTCAGCACGGCCAGCTCGGCGCGCCGTCCGCCCAGCGCGCGCCTCACGCGCGGCCACAGCTCGGCGTCCTCCACCTCGTGGTGCAGGTGGAGCTGCTCCTTGAGGTTCTCCCAGCCCTCGCGGACGTGGGGGGCGCGGGCCTTGCCCGCCGCGACGGCCGCCGCGAGCCGCTCAAGGTCCCGGCGGAAGGCGTCGTGCGCCGCGTAGAGGAGGGCGAGGTCGATCGATCCGCGTGGCAAGGTCCCAACTGTCTTCATACAAATACAGAGGCACCGGCACCCGCCTTTGTGACATGCCGGCTCGAACCGAGACCAGGTTCACACCTCGCCGCCAGGTCGCCCGCGTGGAGGCGGCCACATGCGGCCGCCTGCCCCCTCGGCTCTCCCGGAATGCCCGCCCGGGTTCCGGCTCAGGTTCCGTTCCGGGCGATGGCCGCGTCGACGCCGTCCAGGACCAGTGCGAGGCCGCCTTCGAACGCCGCCCGCGCCGCCTGTTCCAGGTAGGGGACGCAGTCGTCGGCGGGCTCGGCGGGCTCGGCGGGGGCGCTCTCGGTGTAGAGCCACGCCACCGTCGGGAACCGTTCGGCGAAGTCGGGCGCGACCTTCAGCAGCACCTCCGTGCGGGAGTACCACCACTGCTCTTCCGTCAGCCCGGTGGCGCGGACGGCCTGCCGCGACTCCGCGACCGTCTGCGCCGCGCCCCGCACCACACTCGACAGCGTCGAGACCGCGCGCCGCACCTCCGGCGCCGGCAGCCCGGTCGCGGTCAGGACGCGCAGCAGCGTCTCCAGCACGCCGTACTCGTTGGGGCCCAGCACCGGGCGGGCCTGCGAGACCTGGAGCACCCAGGGATGCCGCAGGTAGAACGCCCAGGAGTCCTCGGCCCAGGACGTGGCCGCCGCGCGCCAGCCCGCCCCCAGGTCGTAGCCGGTGGGCAGCTCGGCGAGCGCGCGGTCGTACATGAGGTCGACCAGCTCGTCCTTGCCCGGGACGTAGGTGTAGAGGGCCATCGCCGTGCGCCCGAGCCGTTCGCCCACGGCGCGCATGGACAGCGCCGCCATGCCCTCCGCGTCGGCGACGGCGATCGCGGTGTCCACGATCAGGTCGACGCTCAGCCCCGGCTTGGGGCCGGGACCGGACGCCCGGGGCCGCTCCTCGCCGCTCCACAGCAGGTCCATCGAGCGGCGCGCGTCCCCCTGCCCGGCGAAGACGACCACGGCGCGACTCCTTATGCCATAAACTAATGTCGGTACTCGAACTCTTTACCCCCTAAGCTATCAAGCCGAGCGAAGGAATGTGATGACTCAGCCAGCGCCGAGTGGCAGGGCCGCCGACAGTCACGATGTCATCGAGGTCCGCGGCGCCCGGGAGAACAACCTCGCGGACGTCAGCCTGGACATCCCGAAGCGCCGCTTGACCGTCTTCACCGGGGTCTCGGGGTCGGGCAAGTCCTCCCTGGTGTTCGGCACGATCGCCGCCGAGTCGCAGCGCCTGATCAACGAGACCTACACCGCGTTCATCCAGTCGTTCATGCCGAGCCTCGGCCGTCCCGACGTCGACTCGCTGCGCAACCTGAGCGCGGCGATCGTCGTCGACCAGGAGCGGATGGGCGCCAACTCCCGCTCGACGGTCGGGACGGCGACCGACGCGCACACCATGCTGCGGATCATCTTCAGCCGGCTGGGCGTCCCGCACGTCGGCATGTCCACCGCGTTCAGCTTCAACAGCGCCGAGGGCATGTGCCCCGAATGCGAGGGCCTTGGCCGGGCCACTCGGATCGACGTCGACCAGCTGGTCGACCGCGACCTGTCGCTCAACGAGGGCGCCATCACCGTCCCGAACTTCGCCGTCGACTCCTGGTACTGGAGGCTCTTCGCCGTCTCCGGCCTCTTCGACCCGGACGTCAAGCTGCGCGACTACACCCCCGCCCAGTGGGAGGACCTCCTGCACAAGCCCGCCACCAAGATCAAGGCGGCGGGCATGAACACCAACTACGAGGGACTCGTGGTCAAGGTGCGGCGGCTCTACCTGAGCAAGGACAGGGAGTCGATGCAGGCGCACATCCGCGCGTTCGTCGACCGCGCGGTCACCTTCACCACGTGCGAGGCGTGCGGCGGGGCCCGGCTCGGCCCCGCCGCGCTGAGCAGCCGGATCGCCGGGCTCAACATCGCCGACTGCGCGGCCATGCAGATCAGCGATCTGGCGGAGTTCGTCCGGGGCATCGAGGAGGAGTCGGTCGCGCCGCTGCTGGCCACCCTGAGCGGCACCCTGGACGCCCTGGTCGAGATCGGGCTCGGCTACCTCAGCCTCGACCGCGAGTCCACGAGCCTGTCGGGCGGGGAGGCGCAGCGGGTGAAGATGGTCCGCCACCTGGGGTCGAGCCTCACCGACGTCACCTACGTGTTCGACGAGCCCACAATCGGCCTGCACCCCCACGACATCCGGCGGATGAACGACCTGCTGCTGCGGCTGCGCGACAAGGGCAACACCGTCCTGGTCGTCGAGCACAAGCCGGAGACGATCGAGATCGCCGACCATGTCGTCGACCTCGGCCCCGGCGCGGGCTCGGCGGGCGGGCGGGTGTGCTTCGCCGGCGACGTCGCGGGGCTCCGCGCGTCCGGTACCCTGACCGGCCGCCACCTCGGCCACCGCGCCCGGCTGCGGGACGAGGTCCGCGAGCCGTCCGGGCACCTGGCCGTCAAGGGCGCGAACCTGCACAACCTCAAGGACGTGTCGGTCGAGATCCCGCTCGGCGTCCTCACCGTGGTCACGGGCGTCGCCGGGTCGGGGAAGAGCTCCCTGATCCACGGGTCGCTGCCCGGCCGCGACGGCGTGCTGGTGGTCGACCAGTCCGCCATCCGCGGCTCGCGCCGCAGCAACCCGGCCACCTACACCGGCCTGCTCGACGCGATCAGGACGGCGTTCGCCAAGGCCAACGGGGTGAAGGCCGCCCTGTTCAGCGCCAACTCCGAGGGCGCCTGCCCGGGCTGCAAGGGCATCGGCCTCGTCTACACCGACCTCGCGATGATGGCCGGGGTCGCGTCGGTCTGCGAGGAGTGCGAGGGCAAGCGCTACACGCCCGAGGTCCTGACCTACAAGCTGCGCGGCAAGGACATCAGCGAGGTGCTGGCCATGCCGGTCGCCGAGGCGCGCGAGTTCTTCACCACCGGCCAGGCGCGCGCCGTCCTGGACCGCCTCGCCGACGTCGGCCTCGGCTACCTGGGGCTCGGCCAGCCGCTCACCACCCTGTCGGGCGGCGAGCGGCAGCGGCTCAAGCTCGCCATCCACATGGCGGAGAAGGCGGCCGTCTACGTGCTGGACGAGCCGACCACCGGCCTGCACCTGGCCGACGTCGACCAGCTCCTCGCCCTCCTCGACCGGCTCGTCGACGACGGCAACACCGTCATCGTCATCGAGCACCACCAGGCGGTCATGGCCCACGCCGACTGGCTGATCGACCTCGGCCCCGGCGCCGGGCACGACGGCGGCGAGGTCGTCTTCACCGGCACCCCCGCCGAGCTGGTCGCCCGCGGCGACTCGCTCACCGCCCGCCACCTGCGCGACTACGTCGCCGCCACCTGACCGCCGGTCACCGGAGGGAGGCCAGCACCTCCACGTAGTGCGGGTTGTACATGACGCCCAGGACGTTGCCGAACGGGTCGATCACGGAGGCGGTGACGAATCCGTGGCCCCGCTCGGTGCGCGGCTCGCACTCCTTCGCGCCCATCGACAGCAGCCGCTCGACCGCCCCTTCGAGGTCGTCGACGTGCCAGTACATGATGCTGCCGGCCGGGGCGGACCCGGTCGGCGGCCCGCCCGGCGCGAACCGGGCGTCGATCAGGCCCAGCTCGTGCTGGTAGTCCCCGACGCGGAACTCGTAGTACGCCGGACGGCCGTCCGGGCCGGGGCGCTCGAAGTACGGCTCGATCCCCAGCAGCTCGGAGTACCAGCGCTTGGCCGCGTCCAGGTCGTCCGCCCAGAAGCTGATGGTGGCGAATCCTCGCAACATGTCGTGCTCCCCTCGTTTCGGTTCGACATCACTGACACTAGACCGCCAATAGGTCACTGAACGTCCTAGTAGGACGCCATGATGAGAAACATGCGGAATCCATCCGGACGGTTGCTGCGGCTGCTGTCCCTGCTGCAGACCCCCCGCGAGTGGTCGGGCACCGAGCTGGCCGAGCGCCTCGGGGTCACCGGCCGCACGATCAGGCGCGACATCGACCGGCTGCGCGAGCTCGGCTATCCCGTCGACGCCACCCACGGCAACACCGGCGGCTACCGGCTCACCGCCGGCGCGGCGATGCCGCCGCTGCTGCTGGACGACGACGAGGCCATCGCCATCGCCCTCGGCCTGCGCACCGCCGCGACCGTCGCCATCACCGGCATCGAGGACGCCTCGCTGCGCGCCCTGGCCAAGCTCGAACGCGTCCTCCCCCACCGGCTGCGGCACCGCGTGAGCGCGCTGTCGGAGGCCGCGGTCACACTCCCCCCGCAGGACGGCGGCGTCCCGCCCGCCGATCCCGACGCGCTCGCCCTGCTCGCCGCCGCCTGCGTCACGTGCGAGAAGGTGCGCTTCGGCTACACCCGGGCCGACGGGGAGACCGCGCGGCGGCTGGTGCAGCCGCACCGGCTGGTGGCCACCGGCCGCCGCTGGTACCTGGTGGCCTACGACGAGGACCGGGCCGGCTGGCGGCTGTTCCGCGCGGACCGGATCGCCGAGCCGTCGCGGACGGGCGTCCGCGTCCCCGCCCGCGAGCTGCCCGGCGGCGTGGACGCGATGTCCTGGGCGATGGACTCGCTGGCGGGCGGCTCCGGCACGATCCGGGCGCGGCTGCGGCTGCACGTCCCCATCGAGGAGGCGGCCGAGCACGTCACCGCCTGGCAGGGCGTCCTGGAGGCGGCCGACGACCGGTCGTGCCTGCTGCACACCCAGTCCGACTCGATGCACTTCCTGGCCTACCGGATCACGCTGCTGACCGTGGACTACACCCTGCTCGACCCGCCCGAGCTGGCCGAGCACCTCGGCGCCATCGCCGACCGGGCGGCGAGCGCCGTCCACGCGTTCAGGACCCGCTGACGCCCGGCTCGGCGGCGCCGTGCGGTCAGGAGAGCGCGACCAGGTCGGCGTATCCGGGGTTCCAGAGGTCGTCGACGCCGTCCGGGAGCAGCAGGACGCGGTCGGGGCGCAGCGCCTCGACCGCCTCCTCGTCGTGGGTCACCATCACCACCGCGCCCCGGTACTCCCCGACCGCCGCGAGGACCTCGCCGCGCGACGCGGGATCGAGGTTGTTGGTCGGCTCGTCCAGCAGCAGCACGTTCGCGCCCGAGCTGACGAGCCCGGCCAGCGCCAGGCGCGTCTTCTCCCCGCCCGACAGCACGCCGGCGGGCTTGTCGGCGTCGTCGCCGCCGAACAGGAACGACCCGAGGACGCGCCGGGCCTCCCCGTCGGTCAGGTGCGGCGCGGCGTCCGCGAGGTTCTCCCGGACGGTCCGCGCGCGGTCCAGCGTGTCGTGCTCCTGCGCGAAGTAGCCCAGCCGCAGCCCGTGGCCATGCACCACGCGTCCGGAGTCCGGCCGCTCGTGCCCGGCCAGGATCCGCAGCAGCGTGGTCTTCCCCGCGCCGTTCAAGCCGAGGACGACCAGGCGGCCGCCCCGGTCGACGGCCAGGTCCACGCCGGTGAGCACCGGCGTGTCCCCATAGGACTTCGCCAGGCTGACGGCGCCCAGCGGCATCCGCCCGCTCGGCGCCGGATCGGGCAGCCGGAAGCGCGCGACCCGGCCCGCGCGCCGCGCCGGCTCCGTCCCGGCGAGCATCCGGTCGGCGCGGCGGGCCATGTCCCGGGCGCGGACGGCGGTCGCGACGTTCGACCGCATCCTGCCGGCCTGTGCGTGCAGCGAGGCCGCCTTGCGCTCGGCCGCGGCGCGGCGCCGGGCCCGGCGCCGCTCGGCCGCGTCCCGGTCGGCGAGGTACGTGCGCCAGCCGGTGTTGTGCACGTCGACGGCGGCCCGGTCGGCGTCCAGGTGCCAGACCCGGTTGACGACGGCGTCCAGCAGACCGGTGTCGTGGCTGATCACCACCAGCCCGCCCGGGTGCCCGGCCAGGAAGGCCCTCAGCCAGGCGATGGAGTCGCCGTCCAGATGGTCGCTCGGCTCGTCCAGCAGCAGCGTGCCCCGCTCCCCGAACAGGACGCGCGCCAGCTCCACGCGGCGCCGCTGCCCGCCGGACAGGGACCCGAGCGGGCGGGCCATGACCCCGTCGGGCAGCCCGAGCCCCGCCGCGACCCGGGCGGCCTCGGCCTCGGCGGCGTACCCGCCGCGGGCCTGGAACTCCGCCTCCGCGCGGGCGTAGCGTCCCATCGCCCGCTCCTCGGCGGGTGTTCCGCCCGCCTCGGCGAGGGCGGTCTCGGCGGCGCGCAGGGCGCGCACGGCCTCGTCCATGCCGCGCGCGGACAGGACGCGGCCGGACACGGTGATCGCGGGATCGGCCGCCGCCGGATCCTGGGGCAGGTACCCGACCGGCCCGGTCCGGGTGACGGCACCGGCGGCGGGCGGGACCTCCCCGGCCAGGACCTTCATCAGCGTGGTCTTCCCGGCGCCGTTGCGGCCCACCAGGCCGATGCGGTCGCCGGGGGCGATGTGGGCGGTGACGCCCGACAGCAGGAGCCGGGAGCCGACGCGCACGTCGACATCACGGAAAGCAAGCATTGGATGACGCTCCGGAATAGCTCAAGGACACACGGGTGACGTGAAGCGTGTGTCCGAGCTAGGAGATCCGGGGCGTCGACATGGGGCCGAGTGTAATCAAGCCTCCTGCGGGTCGCACACCTGATTTTGGGAAGCAGGCTCCGGCGGGGGCGCGTCCTCGGGCGCGGTGGCCGCACGGTCGTACCGCAGGCCGGGGGCCAGCGCCACCGTGACGGCGACGGAGGCCACCGCCATCAGGGTCATCGCCGTCGCGGGCGAGGTGCTCTGGGCCACGGCTCCCGCGAGCGCGGCGCCCACCCCCTGCATGGCGATCATCCCGGACGAGTGCAGCCCGAGCGCGTGCCCGCTCAGCTCGTCCGGCGTCAGGGCCATCAGGCGGTCCTGCAGCAGCAGGGTGGAGCCGTAGCCCACGGTCGCGAGCGTGACGGCCGCCACCGCGATCGGAAGCGGCGGGCGCAGCACGAAGATCAGGAACGGGGCCGCCAGCAGCAGCCGCAGCGGGGCGTCGAGCCGCCGCCTCCAGTGCTTCGGGACGAACCGTCCCGTCAGGGTGTCCCCGGCCAGCATGCCGAGCGCGCCGAAGGCGAACAGCAGCCCCGCGTGCTCGGGCGTGTACGGGACGAAGAGGGACTCGCAGCCGACGATCAGCCCGTTCGGCACCCAGAGCGCGAGATACACGTAACGGCGGGGCCTGGACGACCAGAGCCGGGCGTTGTTGCGCCAGGTGTCGGCGGGCGACGGCCGTCCCCCGGCGCGCGGCGGACGGCGGGCGAGGCCGAACCGGGCGACGGCGGCGGCCCCCAGATACAGGGCCGCGCCGGTGAGCAGCGTCCCGCGCGGCGACAGGGTGGCCACGAGCACTCCCCCGGCCGCGAACCCGACGATCTGCATCATGCCGTTCGACATGTTCAGCACCGAGCGGCCCAGCAGGTAGCCGTCCCGCGCGAGCATCTCGTTGAGCAGCCCGTACCGCACCCCGCCGCCCAGCGACGCCGTCACCCCCAGGCCCAGGACGATCGCGAAGATCCCCCAAACCGGCATCCCCGGGACGGCCTGGGCCGCGGTGGCCAGGCCGAACAGCAGCGACAGCCCCGTCAGCGCGGCGCGCGGAGCCAGCCGGTCGGCCGCCGACAGCAGCGTCGCCGCGCCGATCACCTGGGCGAGGGACGGTCCGAACATCGCCAGCGACGACAGCAGCGGCGACCCGGTCGCCGAGTACACCATCGTGGCCAGGGCCAGCCCGCTCACCGTCTGCGCCGCCACCTGCGCGGCGGACGCCAGGAACAGCGGCGTGAACTCCGGTGTCCGGAAGAGCTCTCGATACGTGCGCATGGCCGGAGTCTCCGGCGCACCGGCCCCCGGGCGTTAGAGTTTCGCAGGGGGGCGAAACCATGGGCTGGTGGCAGATCAACACCGACACTCTCGCGGGGAGCCGGTTCGTCGTGTCCCCGCTGGCCGAGACGATCGCGACCCTCAAGGCCCTGGAGCGGGGAACGGCGGCGCACCCCTCCGAGCGCGCGTGGCTCGACGTCCACCTCCCCGCCTACCGGGAACGGCTGTCCGGCGACCCGATCACCGCCCTGCTCGTCCGGGCCGCCCTCGGACCCACCTGGAACGCCGACTTCCTGACCCCCACGCCCGCCCACGAAGGCGAGGGCACCTTCGCGGACGAGGTGGCCCTGGTCCGCGGCGCCCCTCCGGGCAGGGCCCGCGACGACCTCGTCCTGTCGCTGGGCGGCCCGGTCCCCGCCGAGCTGCACCGCTCCGACCTGCCCGAACGGGCCGCCGACCTGCTGGAGTGGATCTGGACGCGGCTGGTGCTCCCCTCCTGGCCGCGCCGCCGCCGGATCATCGAGGCCGACATCGTCGCGCGCACCGCGCAGCTGTCCCGGGGCGGCTGGGCCGGGGCACTGGACGACCTGCGCCCCGGCATGCGCTGGCTCGGCGGCAGCCGCCTACAGGTCAACACGCACGACAACCCGCCGCGCGACCTGGGCAAGGCGCAGCTGATGTTCGTCCCGGTCACGCCCCGCCACGGCTGGGCCTCCTGGACCGACGACTGGAGCCGCTTCGCCGTGGTCTACCCGTGCTCGGGTGCCCTGGCCGAGACCGGCACCCCCGCCCCCGAGGCCCTGGGCCGCCTGCTCGGCCCCGCCCGCGCGGGCGTCCTCGTCCAGCTCGGCTCGCCGAAGAGCACGACCCAGCTCGTCGCCCTCACCGGCCAGGGCCTCGGATCGGTGGGGCGCCACCTGAGGATCCTGCTCGATGCGCGCCTGGTCCAGCGCCGCCGCGCCGGGCGCTCCGTCCTGTACTACCGCACGACCGCGGGCGACGTCCTGGTCGGCGCCCAGCAGGACGGCGACCGGGCTACTTGATCAGTATGGCCCGGGTGTACAGCAGGTCGAAGCCCTGGCGCTGCGCGTTCTGCTGCGACTTCGACCCCGGCTGCGTGGTGATGACGGCGATGTCGCATCCGGCGGCCGCGGCATCGGCGAGCCGGGCCGCCAGCAGCGCGGTCTGGACACCCCGGCGGCGGTGCGCGGGCACGGTCGCCGCACCGGTGAGCTGCGCGACGCCGTCCGCCACGCGAAAGCTCGCGGCGCCGGCGACGGCCCCGTCATGGAGCGCGACGTAGCGCACGACCCCGGCCGCGGCCGTGAGATCGCGCATGGCGTTCGCGAGGACCTCGCGTGGAAAATCCTCGTGCGAGCGGACCCCCTGTGTGTCGGGGTGGGCGAAGCCCTCGACGATGACGTCCAGCCAGGGCTCGAACTCCTCGTCACCACTCGGACGGACCTCGACCCCCGGCGGCGCGACCCGTCCGCGCTCGCCCTTGAGGGCCAGGCCGAGCACGTTCTCGAACGAGACGAGCCGGTAGCCCCGTCCGGTGAGAAGGGCGCCGATCTCGGGATCGGCCAGGTGGGCGAGCTCGACCTGCACAGGAGAGCCGCAATCGGCGAAGGCCCGCTCGACCTCATCGAGGACGGCCGCGCTCGGCACCCCGCCGAATCCGAGGCCAGCGACCTTGTTGAGCGGCGAGTTCTCTTCGGCGAAGCTCGCCACGCCACCGGCGACGGGCATGACGAAGCCCACCGCGTCCGCCCTGCGGCGGCGTGCGGCCTCACTGCCCTTGGCGACCAACTGCGCTTCGACCCGCTCCACGCGCTCGGCGAGGGCGGTATCGCAAAAGAGAGGTGACCTGCCAACATCCACCCTCAGACCTTAGTACGCCACGGGCCCTGGTCGAGGAGGCGGGTATCCTCGCGCTAGCGCAACGCCCCGACAATGGCCTGGGCGAGACGCCGTGTATCGCGGTCGGCGGCGGCCTGGTTCAACCCGGTTCCGGAGTCGATCGTCCTCGGGCGGGCGTAGTCCAAGCCTTCCCAGTCGATCACGATGTTCACATTCTTGAAGCGGCAGTAGAGATACCGGCCGCTCATCGAGTATTTTTGGCCGCCATCCTGCGGAATCGCGCTCGCGGCATTCTTGCGCGAGATTCGGAAGCCGAGGCATTCGTCCGCGAGGTTCGGGATCGTTTCGGCCGGGCCGGTGTCGGTCACCTGGCGCCCTTCCTGCACATGAGCGCCCGCGACCGCGCTCCGGACGTACATGGCCTTGACTTTCGCCTCCGCGATACTCGGCTTTCTGGCCACCTCCAGTGTGAGGTTGCGGTTCTGCCGGGCATCGAAGACCTTCCAAGAGAAGGACTGGACCCCCCTCGGGTCGTTGTAGGGACCAGCCAGGTACCGGCCCTTGGCCACCTCAGGCGGGATCGATCTGGAGGCCACCTGACCAATATCGGGCACTCGCGTGACAAGACCGGAAGGGTCTTTCTCAACGGCCATCGGCGCGGACGGAACGGGTGCCTTTGACGGCCGGGCGGAGCGCGAGGACTCCGCAGTGGACGAGGAGGAATCACATGCTCCCAGGCCGATCAGGCCGACCAGGCAAAGGACCCCGGCCAGGGCCCGCGTGGCGTGCCGCCGCCTGAATAAATTGAGCACCGCCGGAGATGCCGTTTCCCAACCGGGCGAAATTGCCGGGCACTTCGGCGGGGGGCGATGCGAATCATGGCGGAGAGCGATCATGGACGATGAGTTTAGCCGGGCATTTCCGTGCATTTCAAGCAAATTGGTTCGTTCCAATGGCACCGCACCGCGCGTCCGGTGGACCTGGCTTATCGGGTTTCCGGGCGGCGAGTAGCGGACAGGATCTGACCGCTTCCCCTGCGACTATGGTCTCAGGCCGGGTACTCCCCGGCGTCCAGGAACGAAACCGAAGGCTGGAGCCCAAGATGTCTGTCAAGTCCGTGACTCATATGAACTTCCGGGGCGACGCGCGTGCGGCGCTTGAGTTCTACCGGTCCGTGTTCGGTGGCGACCTCGCCGTCGTCACCTACAAGGACGCTGGGAGCGTGCAGGACCCCGCCGAGGCCGACCAGGTGATGTGGGGCCAGGTGATCGCGGACAACGGCTTCCACGTGATGGCCTATGACGTGCCCTCGCAGATGCCCTGGGACCAGGGTAAGAACTCGTTCTTCGTCTCCCTGCGCGGCGAGAGCACCGAGGAGGTCACCGCGTACTGGGAGAGGCTCTCGGCAGGAGCGACCATCGTGCAGCCGCTGGCGCCCGCGCAGTGGGCTCCCCTCTACGGCATGCTCAAGGACCGCTTCGGCGTCGTCTGGGTCGTGGACGTCGCGAGCGAATACAACGGCTGAGCGGTAGGCATAGAGCATGACCGTCCTCGACACGCGGGCGCTCAATCGCGCGACGCTCGCCCGTCAGTTGCTGCTGGAACACGCCGACATGCCGGTCCTCGACGCCGTCGCGCACCTCGGCGGTCTGCAAGCACAGGAGCCGCAGGAGCCGTTCGTCGGGCTCTGGTCCCGGCTGCGCGCGTTCGACCCGGCGGCGCTGTCGGACCTGCTGGCCAGGCGGAACGTGGTGCGGACCCACCTCATGCGCCGCACCGTCCACCTCCTCACCGCCGAGGACGTCCTGGCCTGGCGGGCCCGCCACGACGCCATGCTGCGCCAGCGCGTCCTCGGGGTCTACCGCCAAGAGCTCGCCGGGGTGGACCTCGGCGAGCTCGCGGCGGCGGGACGGGCGGTGATGGCCGACGGCGAGCCCCGCTCGATGACCGGGCTCGGGCGGGCGCTCGCCGACCGCTGGCCGGAGCCGGGGCCGCGGGCACTGGGGGAAATGCTGGTCACCGTCATCCCGATGGTGCAGCTGCCGCCGCGCGGGCTCTGGCGCACGAAGGCGGGAGTGCGCAACGCCATGCTCTCGTCCTGGCTGGGGCGCGAGATCGACCCTCCGTCCCCGGACGCCTCCGACCCCGTGGGCCAGGCGCTCGTGCGGCGCTACCTCGCCGCGTTCGGCCCGGCCACCACGTCCGACCTGCGCGCCTGGAGCGGCCTCGCCGGGCTGCCGGCCGCCGTCGCCGCGATACGCGAGGAGCTGGTCGCCTTCCGCGACGAGCGGGGACGGGAGCTGCTGGACCTCCCCGACGCGCCGCGTCCCGATCCCGGCACACCGGCCCCGGTGCGGTTCCTGCCGGCGTTCGACAACGCGATTCTCGGCTACCACGACCGCAGCCGGATCATCGACGACGCCGACCGCGGCCTGTCGGTCGCCGGTGCCCGCGTCGTCCTGGTCGACGGCCGGGTCTCCGCGACCTGGACCGTCGAGGCCGACACCGTGGTCGTCACCCCGCTGCGCCGCTTCACCCGAGCCGACCGCACCGCCGTGGCCGAGCAGGGGCGGGCGCTGGCGTCGTTCCTGTCCGACAACGGCAGCCACCGCGTGCGGATCGCCGCGTCGCCCCGCTGAGCGACACCGGCGGGCCGGCAGGGCCTCACCTCACCCGGCGGATCCGGGCGGCGGAACGGGCGCGCACGGCTTCTTCGGAGCTAATTTGGTAGCTAGCTACTATGCTAGCATCGCCACCATGAGCGACGGCTGCGGAGCCTCCAGGCCCCGAAGAACCGACACACCGCGGGAGGGAGAGGAATGAGCAGATGGCGCGGCAATCCCTGGGCGGTGCTGCTGACGCTCAGCCTGGGATTCTTCATGACGCTGCTGGACCTGACGGCCGTCAACGTCGCCGTCCCCAGCATGATCGACGACCTGGACGCGTCGCTGGACGCGGTGCTGTGGGTGATCAATGTCTACATCCTCGTCCTGGCCGCGCTGCTGATCACCTTCGGCCGGCTGGGTGATGTCCGCGGGCCGCGCACCATGTTCATCGGGGGCGTCGCGCTGTTCACGGCGGCGTCCGTGCTGTGCGGCCTGTCGCAGGATCCGGCGCAGCTCATCGCCGCACGGGCCCTGCAGGGGCTGGGCGCCGCGGCGCTGACGCCGCAGACGATGACGATCATCATCGGCACGTTCCCGGCCGAGCGCCGCGGCACGGCGCTCGGTGTGTGGGGCGCGGTCGCGGGCGTGGCCACGATCGCCGGGCCCACGCTCGGCGGGCTCCTGGTCAGCACGGCCGGCTGGCGCTGGATCTTCTTCGTGAACGTCCCGATCGGCGCGGCCGTGCTCGCAATGGCCGTCACGCTCGTCCCGGACGTCCGGCACGGCACCGGCCACAAGCTGGACCTGCCGGGTGTGGCGCTCGCCACCGCGATGCTGCTGTGCCTGACCTTCGGGCTCACCGAGGGCCAGCGGTACGGCTGGAACGCCGGGATCTGGGCGCTGCTGGGCGGGGCCGCGCTGCTGCTGGTGGTGTTCCTGATCTACCAGGGCGCCCGGCAGGGCCGCGAACCGCTGCTGCCCTTCGCGCTCTTCCGCGACCGCGACTACGCGGTCATGAGCTTCGTGGCCGCGACCGTCCAGGTCGGGATGATCGGTCTGTTCCTGCCGGTGATGCTCTACCTGCAGTCGGTGCTGGACTTCAGCGCTCTCAAGGCCGGGCTGGTGATGGCGCCGGCGATGGTGGTGTCGGCGTTCCTGTCACCGGTCGCGGGCCGGATGGCGGACCGGGCCGGTGGCAAGTACATCCTGATGAGCGGCCTGGCCCTGTTCGCGGCCGGCATGGCCTGGCTCACCTGGGTCACGGGCGTCGGCCGCGCGTGGTGGGAGTTCCAGCCCGCCCTGATCGTGGCCGGGGTCGGCATCGGCTGCGTGTTCGGCCCGATGGTCACGGTCGCGATGTACAACGTGGAGCCCAGGATGGCCGGGGCCGCGTCCGGCGTGCTGAACACGATCCGGCAGATCGGCACGGTCGTCGGCAGCGCCGCGGTCGGCGCGGTACTGCAGAACCGCCTCGCCGCCTCGCTCCACGAGGAGGCGGCCAAGCGGGCCGCCGGCCTTCCGCCCGGCGTGCGCGGCCAGTTCATGGCCCGCTTCGACAACGGCGGTTCGGAGGTAGGCGCCGGGCAGACGGGCGGGGCGTTCAAGCCGCAGCCGGGAATACCGGCGAATCTCGCCCACCATATCCAGCAGGTGGCCGCGTCGGCGTTCGAGCACGGGTTCGTCCACGCGATGCGGCCGACCCTGGCACTGCCCATCGCCGTGATCGCGATCGGCGCCGCCGCGTGCGCCCTGGTACGACGCCGTCCAGCCGAACCCTTGGCCGGCGCGCACGACACGGCCGAGGCGAGCACCTCCGCCTAGCACCGTTACGACAGCCCATTCCCATCCCCTCACCCGCCGCGGAGGCTTTGACGACGTCCGGCGACCCCGCTGCGTTGCTGTTCGTGATACGAACCACTATAGTTCGTGCCACGAATAGCGACGTTATCGGGAGTGAAGAATGGGACGTCTCGTTGCGGTCATAGGTGGGGGTTACGGCGGCGCCGCCGTCGCCAAGGCGCTGGATCAGGACGCCGACGTCGTCCTCATCGAACCGAAGGACGCGTTCGTCCACTCGGCGGGGGCGTTGCGCGCGCTGGTGCAGCCGGACTGGGCGGGCAACATGTTCTTTCCGTACGACAGGCTGCTCCGGCGCGGCACGGTGATCCGCGACCGCGTGGTCTCGGTGGATCCCGGCGGCGTGACCCTGGCCTCGGGCGAGCGCGTCGACGCCGACTATCTCGTCCTCGCCTCCGGCTCCGACTACCCGTACCCGGCCAAGATGGACGCCGATTCCGCCGGAGAGGCACTGGAGCGACTCAGGGGCACGCACAAGGAGCTCGCGAGCGCCGGACGGGTCCTGATCGTCGGGGCCGGGCCGGTCGGCCTGGAGCTGTCCGGCGAGATCAAGGCGGTGTGGCCGGACAAGCACGTGACCATCGTCGAGCAGGGCGGCCGGCTGATGCCCGGCTTCGCGCCGGAGATGCGAGACGATCTCCACCGGCAGCTCGACGCGCTGGGCGTGGAACTGCGGCTGGACACCTCCCTCGCCGCGCAGCCGCCGACCGCGCCGGGCGTGGCGGAGACGTTCACCGTCGCGAGCGATCGCGGTGAGATCTCCGCCGACATCTGGTTCCGCTGCTACGGCGTCAGCGTCAACGGCGACTACCTGGCCGACGGACGGGTCGCCACGCGCACGCCACAGGGACGGGTCCGTGTGACCGAGACGCTCAACGTCGCAGGTCACGGCCACATCTACGCGCTCGGCGACATCACCGACCTGGACGAGGCCAAAATGGCCGGGCACGCCATGAAGCACGCCGGGGTCGTGGCGGACAACATCCTCGCCCAGGTGAAGGGCGAGGCGCCCACGGCCGTCTACCGGCCGTCCGAGATCCCGTCGATCCTGCTCCCGCTCGGTCCGGGCGGCGGCGTCGGGCAGATGCCCTCCCCCGACGGCCCGGCCGTCCTGTCCGCGCGAACGGTCAGCGAGTACAAGGGCGCGGACCTGTTCATCGGACGGTTCGCCGAGCTGTTCGGCACGGCCTGACCCGGCGTCAGCGCGGGCAGATCGTGCGGGTGTCGACCTCCATGAAGACGACCGGTACCTCGTTGTCGTGCACCACCTGGCTGAGCAGGGCGGCGAGCATGCCCCGGTCGTCGTCGCCGAGGTTCGTCGTCAGCTTCTCGACCCGGCGGCAGGTCTCGGCGTAGAACTCCTCGGCGATCCCGCCGCCCTCGGCGGTGAGCGCCACGCGAACAGCGCGCGCGTCCTCCGGATCAGGCTCGCGCCGCACGAGGCCGCGCTGGGCGCAGCGGTCCACCAGGCCGGTCAGGCTCGACTTCGCCAGCCCCAGCACGCCGCCCAGCTCGCCCATGCCGTACGGCTGCGGCATCAGGACGCACAGCAGTTGCCCCTGCTGCGGGGTCAGGCCGAACTCCCGGCTCGACTCCGCATACACGGCATTGACGAGAAAGGAGGCGCGCACCAGCGCGGTGACGACCCCCATCTGCGCACCCTCGGCCTTTCCCATTCACCCATCGTAGACCAGAGCCACTTCTGATTCGCGACACGAACAACTGGACACCAGCGCCGTGCCCGCTGAGGTGTGGCGGCCACCCGTTCGTCGCACCGCAAGCCGTGAATGCCATGCGGGCCCGGCTCGACCGGCCGGGCCTCCAGTTCGGGGTTGGAGGCCCGGCCGGCTGCGGCGGCCGCTGCTGTGCCGAGCGGCCGGCCGTGGTCAGTTGCTGACCGACTTCTTGTAGAGGCGGGTGGCCAGCGGGACGAACACGGTCAGGATGACGGCGACCCAGAGCAGCGAGGCCGGGACGGCGTGCTGGACGGGCCAGGCGTCGGAGGTCTTCATCGCGGTGCTGGTGTTGCCGAAGAGCTCGCGTGCGGCCTGGGTGAAGCTGGAGACCGGGTTCCACTCGGCGACGACGCGCAGCGGTGTGGGCAGTTGGGAGCTGTCGATGAAGGCGTTGGAGAGGAACACCAGCGGGAGCGAGACCATGTTGGCGATGCCGCTGAAGCTCTCCGGGGTGCGCAGGGTCAGCGCGACGGTGGCGGTGAACCAGGAGAAGGCGTAGGCGAACAGCAGCAGCAGCCCGAACCCGGCCAGGACCTCAAGCGGGGAGGTGTGCACCCGCCAGCCGACCGCCAGGCCCATCAGCGCCATCGCCGTCAGGCTGCTGAGGTTCATCAGCAGGTCGCTGAGGGTCTGGCCGATCAGCACCGCCGACCGCGCCATCGGCAGCGTGCGAAATCGGTCGAAGATGCCCTTCTGCAGGTCCAGCGTCAGCGTGTACCCGGTGGTCTGCGCGCCTATGATCACGGCCTGGACGAAAATGCCGGGGAGCAGGAACTCCTTGTAGGACATGCCGGGGATGTCGATGGCGCTGCCGAAGATGTAGGCGAACAGCAGGATGAGCACGATGGGAAGCGCGATCGCGGCAAGGAGCTGCTCCGGAGACCTCTTGATCTTGATGGCGTTGCGCTTGGCGATGGTCAGCCCGTCGATGATCGGGAGGGTGAGCGCGCTCATCGGGTGACCTCCTGGGCCTGCGCGGCGTTGGCGTCGGCGTGCTGGGCACCGGGTGCCCGGTGTCCGGTGAGGGTGAGGTAGACGTCGTCCAGCGTGGGTCGCCGCAGTCCGGCGTCCCGGACGGTGACGCCCTGCTCGGCCAGCCGGCCGAGGGCCAGGCGCAGCGACTCGGGGCCGTCGGTGACCGGGACCGTGACCTGGAGCCCCTCGGCGTCGGTCTCGATGGCGCCGACGGCGAGCCAGGCCAGCGCCTCCCGCGCCTTCGCCAGCTGCCCGCGGTCGGCGACCGACAGCTCGATCCGGTTGCCGCCGATCCGTTCCTTGAGCTCGTCGGCGGTGCCGCGCGCGATCGCCCGGCCCTGGTCGACCACCACGATCTGGTCGGCCAGCCGGTCGGCCTCCTCCATGTACTGGGTGGTGAGCAGCAGCGTGGTACCGCCCTTGACCAGCCCGCTGATCACATCCCAGAGCTGCGACCGGGCGCGCGGATCGAGACCGGTGGACGGCTCGTCCAGGAACAGCACCGGCGGGTCGGCGACCAGGGCCGCCGCCAGGTCGATCCGGCGCCGCATGCCGCCGGAGTAGCCCTTCACCGGACGGTCGCCCGCCTCCGTGAGGTCGAAGCGTTCCAGCAGCTCGCGGGCGCGCTTCTTACTGCGCCTGGCGCCCAGATGGTAAAGCCGCCCGACCATCTCCAGGTTCTCCGCGCCGGTGAGGTGCTCGTCGACGGCGGCGTACTGCCCGGACACCCCGATGTGAGAGCGCAGCCTTGCGGCCTCGCGGACGACGTCGCAGCCCGCGACGACGGCGCGCCCGGCGTCCGGCCGCAGCAGCGTGGTCAGCACCCGCACCGTCGTGGTCTTGCCGGCGCCGTTCGGCCCCAGCAGGGCCAGCACCGTCCCGCGCGGAACCGACAGCTCCATGCCGTCCAGCGCCGTCACCTTCCCGTACTTCTTGACTAGTCCTTCGGCTGTGATCGCGTCGCCCATAGGGGGTCTCCTTGCTGATGTTCGAGGGGCAGGATCGATGGATGTCGATATCGCCGTAGTTGCGCGCGCCTCGATGACCGCGTCGGCGGTCTGGGGGCCTTGCTCAGGTGTTCAGGGGTTGCGCAGCACGCCTTCTTGGAGTGCGTGCAGGTGGCCGCGCTCTAGGCGGTCTTGGCGGTAGCGTCGGCCAGCCGCCGATGTCACCGGTGGCCGCGTTCAGCCGCAGCTCACCGGCCATCTCACCGATGTTGCCGTTGAGAACATGAAGACGCCGGGGTCGTCAACGGCACCGACCCGGATCGTTTCGTTGGAGGTGTTGAGGTCGGCCGGTCCGGTCGCCTGACCGTCCGGTCCACCGTCCAGCTTCGGGTATGAGTTCTCAGAAACCCCGTACGCGGGTCGTGCGCGCGGTCATCGGGGATCCACTTGCTCCTGCTCGGCGCGCGCGATGGCATCGGTCAGCCGCTTCCGCGCACGGGCGGGGACGTAGCCGCCCTCGGAGTAGTTCTCGACGAACGTCCCGACGAACTCCGCCGGATCCTGCCCGACGATCTCGCGGATCGGGGTTCCGTCCGCCGCGGCCTGTTCGAACAGGTCGGCGAGGTCTTCGAACATCGTCACACTGCTCTCGCTGTCGGTCGGCACGAAGTGCATCATGTACCGCTCGATCGCGTCGACCGCCGTTCGATAGTTCTCGGGAAGCCGCGCCACACGCGCCTTGTACTCCCGCCACCGCCGCTTGGGGCCGATCACCTTTGAGATGAAGCCGCCCTTTTCGTCATCGGACATGATTACCTGCCTCCTTCACGGAGCTGTTCGAGCCGTTCTGCGAGGAAGCTCCAGGTCCTCCAGAACTCTTCGAGATATTCCCGTCCCTGAGCGTTGATGGAATACACCTTGCGCGGCGGCCCCTTCTCGGACGGAACCCTCTTCACGTCGACCAGGCCGCGCTGCTCGATCCTGACCAACAGCGCGTAGATGGTGCCTTCGGCGATGTCGGAGAAGCCCTGATCGCGCAGCCACGCCGTGATCTCGTAGCCGTACGCGGACCGGCCGGACAGGATCGCCAGGACGATGCCCTCCAGCGTCCCCTTGAGCATCTCCGTCATCTGCTTGCCCATAGAGCACCCCCTCTCAGCTACTCGGTGATGCTGACTACAGGTAGACAGTAACACCAAGTACTAGTACCTAGCAACACCGAATAGTGGAGCCGCGAGCCAGAGCCGCCGCCGCGCGTACGCACATTCCCCGCCCACACCGTTCGCGGTGCTGGATCAGCGTCGCAGCCACTCGTCGAGGAGGGCGGCCTCGGCTTTGCTGAGGCTGGGCAGTTCGGGCAGCAGGATGCGGAAGGCGGCGATGACGGCCGCCGGGTCCTGGGTGGGGACGGCGGGCTGATCCGCGAGGATGGCGCGTGCGACCGCGTCGAAGGCGGCGTCCGCCAGGTGCGGGTCGCTTTGTTCTGGCGGCAAGGTCAGCAGGGTGTGGACGGTTCCGATCCCCGCCGAGCGGATGAGATTGACGGCGCGTTCCTCGCTCACCCGAAGCCGTCCGGCGGCGGCGATCCTGTGCACACGCTCGGCGAGGATCAGTACACCCTTGGCCTGTGCCGGGGTGTGGCGTGCGCGGGCCGGGTCGAGCAGCAGGCCGTAGACGTAGGGGTTGGCCAGGCCGAAGCTGATCTGGGTGTTCCATCCGGCGCGGAGGTCTTCTACCGGGTCGTCCGAGGGCGCGGTGGTCTGCTTGCTCGCCACATGCTCGGCGAAGACGTGCTCGGCGGCGGCATCCAGCAGGTCGTCCTTGCCCTGGAAGAAGCGGTAGAGGGCGGGAGGCTGCAGCCCGGCCTGGTGGGCAACGCGGCGCGTGGTCACCGCGGCCGGCCCGTGGTCGCGCAGCAGGGCGGCCGCTGCCTTCATGATGCGGTCCCGGGTGATGTCCCGCCGCTGCGCGTTCGATGTCACGCAGACGATGGTATCGCCCACACGTGACAGGCGATGTTATCGACGATATTGCCGATCCGCCGCTGCTGACCTGCGCGGAGATACGGGCAGCGCCCGTCGGACTCCGGGACGTCCACGCGATTGCACCCAACGGAAATATCAGTGTTACCGTTCTCTGTGTTCCGTTGGAGACATCCCAGACTGGAGCCATCGATGCTGATCGTCACCGGAGCCACCGGGCACCTGGGGTCGCTGATCGTCAACCGCCTGCTGGAGCGGGTACCGGCCGACAGGATCGCCGTCAGTGTGCGCGAGGTGCCGAGCGCGTCCTGGTCGTCTCCGCGGCCATTCGAGGCGACGGCGCCCTGACCGCCAACAGGGCCGCCATCGACGCAGCACGGGGAGCGGGCGCCCAACGCATCCTGTACACCAGCCACCAGGCTGCCTCTCCCCTGTCGCTCTTCCCGCCGCAGAAGGTCCACGCGGCTACCGAGGAGCACCTCAAGCAGCAAGAAGTCCCCTACACCGCCCTGCGCAACGGGTTCTATGCCTCCACCTTGGGTTATTACATCGGCGCGGCATTGGAGACCGGCACGCTCGCCGTGCCGCATCACCGGCCGGACCATCGCCCGGGTCGTCATGGACGACGACGAGTGGACATCCGCAGCAGTCGCCAGCGGGATGCCGCGACCGGCGGCGGAGTTCTCCCTGACGATGTTCGCGGCATCGCGCAATGGCGAGTTCAACGCCACCGCCCCCTCACTCGAAGCCGTCATCGGCCGCCCCGCCAAGACCGTCCACGAGGTCCTGGAGGCCGCCCTGCGCTCCCGATGAGCCGAGCGCCCGTGGTGACCGGCCGCCATGAGAATCTTGGTCCCAGGACAAGGCCGAGACCGGTCCCGGGATCAGCGGTCTAGGTTCTGGCACATGTCTGTCGAGGGAGATCGAAGGACTACCGCCAACGCCGCTCCCCTGCTAGCGGGTGACCCGCGACGGCTTGGGGACTACGAACTCGTCGGCCGGCTGGGCGCCGGCGGCCAAGGCTCCGTCTACCTGGGCCATCGGACCGGTCAGCCCGGTGAGCTGGTCGCCGTCAAGCTGCTGCACAGCGCCTTGGCTCAGGACGAGGCCGCGCGCAGCCGTTTCGTCCGCGAGGTCTCGGCCGCCAAGCGGGTGGCCCAGTTCTGTGCGGCGCAGGTGCTGGCCGCCGACGTGGCCGGCCACCGGCCGTACATCGTGACCGAGTACGTGGCGGGGCCGTCGTTGCACGAGCTGGTCAGAGAGCGCGGCCCGCTCACCGGCGGCGCGCTGGACCGGATCGCGATCGGGACGGCGACCGCGCTGGTCGCGATACACCAGGTCGGGATCGTGCATCGCGATCTCAAGCCCGCCAACGTGCTGCTCGGCCCGGACGGTCCACGGGTGATCGACTTCGGCATCGCCAAGGCGTTGGACGTGACCCAGACGGTCACCAACGTCGTCGTCGGAACCCCGGCGTACATGGCACCGGAACAACTGCGCCGCGAGCCCGCCGGGCCTGCCTCGGACGTGTTCGCCTGGGCCGGGACGATCGTGTTCATGGCCACGGGCCGGCCGCCGTTCGGCAACGATCTGCTGCCCGCCGTCTCGGAACGCATCCTCAACCAGGAGCCCGACCTCGGCGACATGTCCGGGCGGCTGCGCGAGCTCGTCGCGGTCTGCCTGGCCAAGGACCCGGCCCGGCGCCCCACAGCGCACCTGCTTCTGCTCCAGTTGCTCGGCCAGGACACCGCACCTGCCGTTGCTCCCCCACCGCGCCAGGGCGAGCACAGTTCCGGCGTCCTCGCTGCCGGGACGCCCGCCGAAGCGGAGCAGCGGCATGCGACGGAGGCGGTTCCCGCGGCGCTGCTCGAACAGGCGGCGCACATCGCGGCTGCCAAGACTCCCCACCCCTCCCTGAAATTGGACCACCTGCTGCCCGGTTCCCCAGCTGGTCTCAGCGGCCGCGGAGAAGGCACGGCACCCGGCGATGGAGTTCGCCGTGGTGCAGGGACAGGACAAGGCATCTGGCGCGGGAAAGGCGAGCCGCCGATACCGGCTCGTCGCTTTTTCCTACCCGCACTGGGTGTGCTCGCCCTGCTACTCCTCATCGTGACCGCAGGGGTGCTCGCGGTTCTCGAAGTGGTCTCCGTCGATGCGGCGTCGCTTTTCCTTGCCGTCGTGGTGCTGGCGTCGGCTCTGGTACTGCTCGCCCGGTCGCGTGATTCAGGCCGCCTCTTCGTTCTGGCAGCGGCGCTGGTCGCCCTGAGTGCCGCGTGGGCCGGAGCCGCCGGACAGCGCGGTTTCGACAGCCCGAAGTCCGAATCATCCAGTTCCAAGCCGCCCGCCCGACCGCCGTCGGCGTCGCCGACCGTCAAGGCGTTCCCACCACCACGGGCAGGACGAACCGTGCCGAACGACAAACTTCTGCCAGGCGACTGCGTGAAGGCGCCTCAAGTGGGCACCGACAAGCCACTGCCCGACCTCGTCGACATCACGACCTGCACGAGCAACCACGACGCCGAGGTCACCTTCGTCGGCCAACTCTGGGCGCCGAACGGCCGAAACCCCGGCGAGAAGAAGAGGAGGCAGCAGACGACCTCCCGCTGCGAGGCCGAACTGTCGAAATACGTGGGGACCCCGTACAAGCAATCAGTGTTCGATTATGCCTACTGGTTCCCGAGCGAAACGACCTGGGGCAACGGCGACCGGCAAATTGTATGCATGGCCTACTATCCGAAACACGGCCTGCACTACACGATCAAGGGAATACAAGGCTGAGCCGATCCGGGACGTCGCCATCGGCCACCTGGACAACCTTCTCAGGATCTCAGGCGGGTGCGGTGACCCACCACAGTGTGCCGAACGGGTCGACGAAGGCGCCCATCCGGCTGCCGTCGGCTTGCGCCGTGACCTCCATGGCCGGCCTGGCACCGGCTGTGACCGCCCGCGTGTAGGTCTCTTCGGGATCCGGCACGGTGGTCCACATCTGGATGTGCACGGGTTCGGTGGGTGAGCGCAGGCACCGGCCGCCGTCGGGTCCGGAGTCGGCGAAGAACAGCACGCTGGTCCCGATCCGCGCCTCGGCGTGCATCACCCGCTCGGGGTCCTCGGGCAGAGGCATGACGTTGGACACCTCGGCTCGGAAGGCGCTCTCGATGAACTCACCGAAGGCGTTCGCGCTGTCCACCATCACGTAGGGCGTCACCGAAGACATGCCGGACTCCTCACTAATCAAATTTGTCTACCTGCAAGGTACCCAGGGCCGGCCGACCTTGTCCAGTACCGCCCTGCTCCGGGCAAGGCGCGACATGTCAGCGAAGCGCGACATCTTCGGCGCCGGCGCGTCCATGGTCGGCTGGACGTGGTGGGGACTACTAGGAAGCAAGGCCCGCCAGGATCTCCCGAGGGCCGCCGGTCTGTGGTCCGATTCCTGGTTGGGCGATACGAGCGAGAACACCAAGGAGAGTCCCGTGACCGCCCCATCCGCGATCGCCCCCGAGATCACCATGCATCTCCCACCGGTGTACCTGCCGATGCCCCTGCTCAGCCATCCGCAGCTGGATCTGCTTGAGCAACGAGGAATCGCCTGGATGGCTCAGCACGGCTTCTGCGACGATCCGGCCCTTCGAAAACGAATCATCGACAGCATGGGCGCCCACTTCTACGGCTACGTGTGCCCGGCCGCGGACACCGACCGATTGCAAATGGCCGTCGACTGGGCTTACTTGATGTTCCTCTTCGACGACGTCCACGGCGACAGCGCACAAACCGACGCGGACGGCGACAACTACGCATTCCTGGATCTGGCCGTCCGCATCGTCCGCACCCTGGAAACCCCTACGGCACGCATTCTTGACTCCCGCCATCCCTTTACCGCGCCAATCGTGGATCTGGCCACGCGCCTGCACCGGTGCACGAGCCCGGTGCAGTTGCGCCGTCTGGCCGACGCGCACGCGCTGTGGCTTTTGGGAGTGGCCTGGGAGATCCCCGCCAGCCGCCACCCGGCGACCTCGCTGGACGACTATCTGTGCACCCGGCACATGTACGCCGCGGCCGCACCCACCATCACCTGGCTCCAGATCACCGATCCCGAGCCCATCGATGACACCGAGATCACCCACCCCCGGGTGCGCGCGCTGACCGAGATGGCCGGCACCGTCGCCGCCATCGACGACGACTTGTACGGCTACGGCAAAGACCAGTGGCTGGCCCGCCGCCACTCTGGGCCGGCGATGGCACCGGCGAACCTGATCGACGTTTACACCACCCAGGACCAACTCTCCCCCGATACGGCCCTGCACGCCTGCGTCGCACTACGCGACCGCATCGTCCACCGGTTCTTGCAGGTGCGCGACCAGGTCACCCCGGAAGCCTCGCCCGCCCTGACCCGCTACCTGCACAATCTCACTTGCCTGATGCGCGGCAATTACGAATATGGCCTGGCCGCCGCCCGCTACACCAACCCCGACGGCCTTCATCCAGGCGCCGTCCACATCACGGGCTCCACGACCGACACTCCTGCCGCCGTTGGCCCGCCCGGAATTCCGGGCATCGACTGGTGGTGGGCTCCGTAGGATCTACTTCAGTCTGGCCACGGCCTCGGTAACACCGTCACCGGTCAGCTCGTCCAGCCCTATTCGCCGTCCCGTGGAAAGGAGGAGCAGATCGCCCGCCGGTCCCCGCACCTCCAGCGGACCGTCACCGGCCGACCAATCGGCGTCGCTGGCGACGAAACGCAGCCCGGCGAAGCGCTTCTCGGTGCCGTAGAAGAAGCTCTTCCACATGTGTCGCAGCGCTGGAAGCACGCGCTCGATGGGCATTGGACGCTCTCGGCCGAGCGGCCGCGCGATGTCCTGTCCGTGCACCAGGATGTCGGTCAGCGGGTCGAGCGGCCCGCTCATCGGCAAGCGCCGGGGCTGTCCGGCCGTTTCCCTCACCTGGGCGACAAGTTCGGCGGGGGTGTACTGGAGTGCTCGCTCGCGGGCCATGTCCGCGTTCGCCACGTCGAAATCCCGAGCCCGGATCGCCCGCAGCATCATGGCGGTGAACTCGCGGTCGGCGAGCGAGAGGTGGGCGACCACATCGCGCACGGTCCAGCCGGCGCACAGCGACTGCACCTGCCATTCATGGTCGTCGAGCGTGTCGAGGAGGGCGGCCAGACCGAGTCGCTCGGCTTCAACGTCGGGCACCATGGCGACTCGGGTGCGACGGGTGAATGGAGCCATGACGGGTTCTCCTTAGTCAGATCATGCATGTGTCATCAAAGTGCGCCGACGACCTCGGCCAGGGCCTGGGCCGCGCGGCACCTCGTAGTGCAGGCAGGGCGCCGGAGAGCCTGGACGGACGAGACAGGCTCGGCCGCTCCGTTCTAACTGAACTGAACAGTACAGGAAAGATTCACTGTACTCAACGGTTCAGTTGGCGGTAGGATGCAGAACGTGGGCAAAGACAACGAAAGATCACCGGCGCCATCGGGTAAGCGCGCCGAACGCAACCGGCATGCCATCGTGGCCGCGGCACGCGAGCTGTTCATCCGCGAGGGGTTCGATGCCGGCATGGACCTCATCGCCGCCGAGGCGGGCGTGTCCAAGGTGACCGTGTACAACCACTTCGGCAGCAAGGAGGAGTTGTTCACCGAGGTCGTCGGTCAGGCCATGGGCGAGGCGCACATGACGATGGTCGAGGTCCGAACCCGCGTCGCCGCTACCACGGACGTTCGCGAGGCCCTGCTCCAAACCGCCCATGCCCTGGTGGCCGCGGCCACCGATCCGTCCAGGCTGGCGCTGCGCAACCTCGTCACCAGCGAACTGCGGCGCTTCCCCGAGCTCAGCCAGGCCTATCAGGAGCACGGCCCGGCCCGCTCCGCCGTCGCCCTGGGCGAGATGTTCGGCGATCTGTGCGAACGCGGCCGGCTGACGATCGCCGATATCGAGCTGGCCGTCATCCAGTTCTTCAGCCTGACCATCTACCCCCATCTGATCGTCGGCTCAATCGGCACCAGCCTCCGTCCGGATCTCGCCGACCGCCTGATCACTGACGGCGTCGACCTGTTCCTGCGCCAGTACCAGCCTCGTCCAGCACACCAGCCTCTGAGCTGAAACCGCGGCACCGCTGCTCGGTGGGTCAGCTGGGCGAAAAGCGGGACCAGGTGGCGCGTCCGGTCGTCGCGGCGATCCGTCGGCCGGCCTCGGTGATGTGGACGGGAACGGCGCGTCCTCGGCCCGCTCTTGCGGGGCTTGCCCAAAAGAACGAACGGTCGTACTTTTACCTTGTGACCACCGCAGCGAACCCCCTGACCGAAGAATCCGACCCCTTCTGCCTGTCGGCGGCGAGCGCCGCGCAGCTCCTGGACGGCGCGCCCTGGCGGCGATTCGCGACGATCGGCGACAGCCTCTCGGCGGGGATCGGGGATCCGAGCCCGGGCTACGCCACGCTGGGCTGGCCCGATCGGGTCGCGGACGTCCTACGTCGCGTCCAGCCCGATCTGGCCTATGTGAAGATCGCAGAAATCGGAGCGACGACCGCCAGGACGCTGGAAACGCAGATGGACCAGATGATCGCGTTCGGTCCCGACCTGCTCCACCTGCCGAACGGAGCGAACGATCTGTTCCGACCCGAGCCCGACTTCGACGCCATCGAACGGTCCCTGCGGAGCATGTTCAAGATCGCAGCAGGTACCGGCGCCCAGCTGACGACATTCGCGCTGGGCAACGCGTTCGTGTTGCCGAAGTTCCAGGACTGGTGGGACAGGGTGCGCAGGCTCAACGCCATTATCCGGGAGCTGGCCCTTGAGCATGACGCCGTGCTCGTCGACATGTGGGAGCACCCGATCAACTCCCGGCCGAACCTGCTGAGCGCGGACCGCATCCACTTCTCCGTGTCGGGCCACGCCGTGCTGGCGTCCGAGGTCGTCAAGGGACTGGCAGGCGCGCTCGGCACGACTCGCTGAGACGGCGCCCCTACGTCTCGTCCTCCGTCCTCGGGGAACGGACGGCGGAGAGGTAGGCGTAGATCGCGTCGCGGTTGCGGGCCAGGCATTCGATGCGCTGCTGGAGCCGCTCGGCCTCGCGGCGCAGCAGCCCGGCCGTCTCGGGGGTGAGGCAGTCGGGGTGCGGGTGAATGGCGTCGGGCTTGTCGAGGAACGGCAGGATCCTGCGGATGATCTCGGTGGTGAGGCCGGAGTCGAGCAGGCCGCGGATCTGCTGGACGCGCCAGACCGCCGGCTCGTCGTAGTCGCGATAGCCGTTGTCGGCGCGGCGCGGATGCAGGAGATCCTGCTCCTCGTAGTAGCGCAGCAGGCGGGTGGGGACGCCGGTGCGCCGCGACAGTTCACCGATCCGCACGGCTCTCCTCAGGCAGGTGATCGGGATCACATTTGCCTTCACATTAATGTGAAGGCCCGAGCATGGTCGCATGCCAACCGTCCCGGCGACGAGTCCCCCGGCCGTCTCCACGACGGCGGGACTGCCGTGGCCCGGTCTCCTGGCGCTGTTCACGGCGGCGTTCACCGCCGTGATGACCGAGTTGCTTCCGGCGGGGCTGCTGCCGCGCATGAGCGGGGCATTGGACGTGCCGGAGGCGCGGATCGGCTTCCTCGTCACCGGCTATGCGGTCGCCTCATTCCTCGCCGCGATTCCCGTCACCGCTGCGTTGCGGGGCTTTCCTCGCCGTCCAGTCCTCATTGGTGCGCTCGCCGGGTTCGCTTTCTGCAATGCGGTCACGGCGTTCTCCTCGTCCTATGCCGTGACGTTCGGAGCGCGGCTGCTGGCCGGAGTCATGGGCGGGACGATGTGGGCGATGCTCGTCGGGTACGCCGCGCGCATGGTCGTGGCCGAACGGCGCGGCCGTGCCATCGCGATCGTGCTGGCGGGCATCACGGTGGCGCTCTCCCTGGGGATCCCAGCGGGGACGGCGGTGGCCTCGGTCTTCGGCTGGCGCGCGAGCTTCGGTCTCCTGGCCGCGGTTGGGCTCGTCCTGGCGGTATGGGTGAGGTGGAAGGTTCCGAACTTCCCGGGCGAGGCGGCCGCCGAGCGCGTTCCGTTGCGTCGCATCGCGGTGCTGCCCGGCATCCTGGCCGTCCTGTCGGTGACGCTCCTCCTGCTCCTGGGACATCAGGCGATGTACACATACATGGCGCCGTTCTCGGAACGTTCCGGCTTCGGGCACACCGGTCTGGTTCTCTTCGTCTTCGGGCTTTCCACGGTTGCCGGGATATGGCTAACGGGCGTCCTCATCGACCGTTTCCTTCGGACGACCCTGGCGTGCGCCCTGATCCTGCTGACCATGTCGATGCTCGCACTGGGACTGGCGGGCGACGTCCCTGGCGTCCTCCTGGTCGCGGTGGCCGTGTGGGGAGCGGCGTTCGGCGGTGCGCCGACACTGATCCAGACCGCGCTGGTGAACGCGTCGGGCCCCGTCCACGCCGATGTCGCCACGTCCATGCAGACGACCGTCTACAACGCCGCCATCGCCGGGGGCTCCCTGATCGGCGGGCTCCTTCTGGAGGGGGCGAGCGCCGGGGCCCTGCCGTGGGCGACCCTCCCCCTGGTCACAGCCGCCCTGGCCGTCGTGGTGGTGGCGCGCCGCCACGCCTTCCCAGCCGGCAACTGAAGCCGCGTGCGGGCGCTGCGCGTCCAGACAGATCGACGCGAGAGGCCCCGGCGAGGCGCTACCGCCCAGGCGCGGACGGCTTGCCGGTCGGCGATCTAACAGTCAGCGCACCGCCCGCCAGATGGTCAACACCGCCCAGGCCGAGCATACGATGCAGGCGTATCAGCGCAACGTCGAGCCGGTCGCGCCGGTGCTGGCGGGGCTGAACCGCCGGATGGAGCTCATCGACCTGCTGGGCGCCTGCGCGGCGTTCACCGCCGCCACCGAACGGTGCATGGCCGCGCTGCACGACGACTGCTTCACCGGTGCCGAGCGCGAGGCGATCCTGGACCGCCTCAGGCGGGTGCGGGCCGCCACCGACTGGATCGAGCAGGCCGCCGAGACTGGGAACCTGACGCTGGACCAAGCCCTGGCCGCGATCCTGCGCGACCAGTGACCGGCGGCGTGTCGTGCCTGGTTCCGAGGGCGGCAAGAAGCCTCGCGGACGCCGGCCTCGCGTTCCCGCCAACGTCTGCGGCGAGCGGGTCCGGGTGACGCTGATGGAGGCCCGGCCCGCCGGACTGACCACCAAGCAGCTGATGGTCGCGACCGGCCTGAGCGAGTACTACGTCCGCAAGGGCCTTGAGTGAATCAAGGAGAAGGCGGCGCTGGAACACCTGACGCCGCTGACCTGGACGGTCAAGGAGGGCTACCGGTTCCCACCGAGGTCGCCGACTGGCCGGCCTACGAACGGCGGCAGTTCAACACCGAGCTGACCCGCATCACCCGGCTGATCACCGCGACCGTCGGACCGCACGCCAGTCTGCGACCCGACGACAAGGGCGTTCAGCTGGTGCTGGCTCAGCCGGAGAACATCCATACCGCACCGCCCACCGCCGCTGATCAGCACGCGCGAACGGAGCGGACACCCCGGCGGCGAACTCCTCCAGCCGCGCCCGCACGTCTTGGGGCTCCCGGAGGGGCATCCACTCCACCTCCAAGAGCGGATCGGGGGGTACACACCCGTCCACTACTCACCTCAAAAGCCCCACTAGGTCCTGGCTTGTGGTGAAACAGCGGAATGGGTCGCGCGAGTAGGACAAAGGTCATGTGGAACGAGTAGACCTGGCCGATGCCATCCGGCCCGCCGCCCGGCCGCACGCAGCTTCCAACCGAGGTCGACACCGCCGCCGGCACGTCCTCCAACGGGCCTGTACCTCGTGCCCGGGCCCCACCAGCGCGGTTACCTCTGCCCTCATGGCCTGGCTGCTACGAGCACGGCGCCCGCTGCGGTCGTGGCGGCCAGGCCATGGTCCACGGGCCCCGGCGCTCATCGACCGGGGCGCCTTTCTCGTGTCCGTAACTGCGGGCAGCGCGGTGGCGCTGGACACCGGCTGCTGCAGCGCTCCGGTCCAACACCACCGCCAACGTGCGCAACGGGATGGAGGTCTGCTACGCCGCCCCGGAGCCGTCCGCGCCCCGCGACGGACCACCCCGTTCTCGACCCGATCAGATGGACGGCCTGGTAGCCGCACCCGCCCGCGGAGGTCTTTTCGTAAGAATGCAACACATCGATCAAGTGCGACACATCGAACGCGCATGAGCCCTTGGCTGCCCTAGCGTGCTGATGCCTACTGGAATATATGACCAACACCGATACGGGCATGGACTCGCGGCAAAGGAGGCGACCGAAACCGGTGGCCGTCCGCCCCAGACGATCCAGTGAGCGTTCCGACTTGCGCCGTGCTCTCCCGTTCGGTCCGGCCCCGCTCCATGGACGGTCGAACTCAGTTGGGTCCTAGGTTATAGAGAAAATGATGAGTACGGAAGGAAATCGATGGCTGTTACCACCAGGGACCAGTCCGGCGAGTCCCGGCGTGGGGCTGTCTCTTCGTTCGGATGGTGGGATTCCGGAAAGGTGGGAACGGGGCCGGCGTGGCGCGGTAATCAGTTAATCGCGGTCGTCCAGCGGTTTCGGGAGGCCGTCTACGTCTTGGAGTCGGAAGGGAATGGCGGTAGGGGCGCCGCGACCGGCGGAACAGTCACCTCCGAGTCCAGACCGGGTGCCCACAGGGTGATCGGCATATTGCCCCCAATTTTTCCGGAGCGGCTCGGCGATCCATCCTTCTGCGCTGTGCACGAGGCCCGGTTCCCTTATGCGGTTGGGGAGATGGCCAATGGAATTAGTGGAAGCAACCTGGTGACCGCGGTCCCACTTCGCGATCTTGGAGGGGACTGTACGCTCTTCTGAGCACCCCGCACACCGAGTCCATGCCGCCAGCCGGGCCCGCCGCATCCTCAGCGACTCCAGCAACGCGGCCGCTTCCGCCGAGATCACCGTCGCCGTCAGCGCTTTCCGGTCCCGCCTGCGACGACGTCTGTGATACGCCTTGGACCGGCGCGCACCAGCCACTGCCCCTTCTGCCCGCCGACCGGCCACGGCGAACCCCCCGCAACGCAACAACATCCACACTCCGGCTACGCACCGCACACGCCCATCACCGTGATCAAGGATTCAACAACGGTTCACAGGATGAATGGTGCGCAGGGCGAGGGCGCGGCCGCGGGGGGCCGCGCAGGTCGGCCAGCGGTCGGACTGCCGGTGCCGGTGGGCGAGACAGCCGGCTGCGTTGGTCCCAACGGAGCGTGGCGGCGCCCGCGTCTACGACCGCGTCGACGCGTCGTTCGATATCGGCGGCGGTACGGCCTGTCATGACGAGCGGGTTCCAACCGACCTGCTCGCCATGGCGGCGTCGGGTCCGTCCGAGTTCGATGTTGACGACCCGGTCGGCCTGATCGACCAGGTACGGGCGGATCCGCTGAGCGGCTCGTGGAAGTCGAGATAGGCCGCGCCACACCCGGCGTGGGCGATGGCCAGGAATCGGCCGACCTCTTGCCCGCCCCGGCCAGGCCGACCGCAAATGTGGACGGAGTGTCCGCGCGCGGCACTCCGACGGCCACCGGGCCATCGGCGGTATGGACCCAGGCCAACGGCATGACCTCGCCCTGTCCCGCGTACCCGGGAAGGTCCTTGGGTGGAGCTGGGATCGCCGGCAGCCGCATGGCATTGTCCGCGGAACAGTGCAGGGTTGGTGGCTTGAGCGGTCCGGCGATCTCAGTGACATGGTCGCCGCGAGTTTCTCCAAGGACGCCAGGGCGAGCCCGCGCCGTGGCGCGTCAACGCGGCGACTGTTCCGTTCAGCGGAATAGGTCTTTCCCCCGTCACGTTCGCGTCTCATCCTGAACGTAGGTAATCGATATTCGGTTAATCATGCCGGACGGTCCCGGAGGAAGCAGGTTTCGCCCAGCCCAGCTTTCACCGGCCATGGGGAGGCATGTCGACCTGGACCTTTACCCCTGCCGGACTAGCGCATCGCCAGCATACAAAGGCGGGCATCAGGGTTCAGGAATTCGCGAGGGCTATGACTGAGGACTTCGTGCGGGGTCATACTGGCCATCCAGACAACCGCCCTGATTGGGCGATTGCCGGATTCGATAAGCCGTAACGGAAGGACGCGTTATTGAAGATTGCCGAAACCCGTGTTCGCTACGTGGGCAGGCTATCGCGGATCGGTGTGGTCCCGGCAAAGAGATCCACGCCACCCGAAAATGCGCCGGGCGTCTGGGTCGATGCCGCTGAGATGACGAAACAGTACGGACGAGGGCTCTAAGGGGGAGCTTTATGTTGTTCATGAGTCGCCGGGTGACCGGCTCTCGGTGGGTTCGGTCGGTAGGTGGCCTGATGGGCGTGATCGCCGTCGGGCTTACCACTTGTCTTGCCGGGGGTGGTGCCGCCTCCGCTGCACCCATTCCGCGGCCGGCTTCGGCGCAGTCGCCAGCGAGCACGCCGAACCCGCAGCGGCAAGCCACCGAGGCCGCCGGCGCCAAGGAGATCGGCACTGTAAAGGTCAACAGCCGACCGTCGACACAGCCCGGCAAGTCGGTCACCAAGACGCCACCTCAGAGAGAGAAGACCGCGAAACAAAACGCAGCCGCCACCTCGCGGAATATGCAAACATACGGCCCGATCACTGTACCAAAAGGCAAAATATGGTGGGCCTATATTAAATGTGGAGGAGGTGTCGCCGGTGGAGGTGAGCTCAACAGCAGCGGCTCCGGAGCGGTAGAGCTTCTTGAAAGCCGTGCGCTGGACGACGGGTCAGGATGGCAAGTATCCGTCGGCAACTTCGGCAACACCGACGCGACCTTTACGACCTACGCCGTGTGCGTCGGCGGTCTGAGCGACTACAACCTGGCCACAGCCAAAGCCAGTGTCGGCGGCCAAGCCGGTCAGAACGTCCGCGCAGAATGCACCAGAGGGAAGGTCATCGGTGGCGGCTCACCGATGGACATCGGCGATGGCGGCCGCACGTCGATCAGTCTTCTTCTTCCAATCATACCGATCGACGACTTTGTGAGCTACCGCGAAAACTTCAGCGGCGATCAGGTGAGCATCCACTCGCAGGCGGTATGCGCCAACGGCGTCTACACTCAGTTCAGGCAATCTCAGAACGTGCTCGTACCCGATGGAACAGCAGCGAGCGCATATGTAGCCTGCCCGTCTGAGTACATCGCCATTAGCGGTGGTGGAGGTTTTTACAGTCGAGGGGTAATAACCGATTCATATCCCGATGGCGAGGGGTGGAGAATATACGCCAAAAACGTCAGTGGCTTCGGCGGAGCTCGCTCCATGGACGCACAGGTCGTGTGTGTGCCCCGATGATATGCGGTGCCTAGCGGATTACTAGGCACCAGTCGTTCGCGCGCCCGGCCGGGCCCTTCCAGGGCCCAGCCGGGCCAGCGCGTTTCACCGGATAGGCTACTCACTGAGGCGGTATTGGACCACGAGGTAGTCCGACCGACTTGGTGGTGTGCCACCAAACTTTTCCCGTCTACGACATCTTCCACGCATCAGGCAACACCTCGAAAGCGGTACGGGCCGTCCGCCGAGATTCTCGAATCCCTCACACGATTTTGCCGACGAATTTCAGGCGCATGACACTAGCCGATGCCCCCGTCTGCACCCCAGGTCCTCGGCGACAACGACAGCGACGGCCGGACTCTGGCCAGAGTCCGGCCGCGTGAAGCGGAAGCGGCCCGAAGCGTGAAGCACAAACGGTTCAGAGCGCCACACAGCCCGGGGATCATCTCGCACTCACCTACGCCAGCTGTGGTCGGCCGAGGTGAACGCTGCGGCGTGGTCGCGAACGAAGTCGGCGACGTCGCCCGGGGGGCGGCCGAGAAGGTCAGCGGCCGTATCGGTGGTGAAATCGCCCCAGCCGGAGGAATATGCCTGCGCATACTCCTCAAGCATGTCGACGATCCATTTCGGAACGCCATAGCCGAGCAGTGCTTTGCGCTTGGCGTCGTCGCTGACCGGAAGGTATGTGATGGGCCTGCCGAGAGCGATACTCGCTTGATCGGCGACCTCGTCAAAGGTCAGCGAGCGCGGGCCGGTGAGGGTGTATGCCTCGCCGTGGTGGCGGGCTGGGTCGTCGAGGAGAACGCGGGCAGCGCATTCGGCGATGTCGCGTACGTCAATCATGCCGATCCGCGCCGAGGCCATGTTCAGCGAGAACGCGCCGGTGGCGGATATGTCGCCCGCCTCGTTCAGCAGATTCTGCATGAACCAGTGTGGCCGCAGGATCGTCCAGCGCATGCCGCACCGCTCGGTCTCCCGGTCGGACAGCGCGTGCAGCCTGCCGCTGCGGTTCGGCGCGTCGTGTGCCGCGCCGACAGCGGACAAGCGCACGATGCGCTCCACCCCGGCCTGGCGCGCGGCCCACAAGGCGTTCATATTGTTCTCCGGAGCGCGCGGGCCGTTCGGGGTGAGCAGCCACACGTCCTGCACGCCTTCGAAGGCGGGTGGGAGCGACCTGGCGTCATCGAGGTCGCCGGCAAAGACCTCGGCGCTCTGCCCGTAGAGTCCGTGTGCTTGTTCGCGGACGAGAGCGCGAAGGTGCATATCGGCCCCTTCCAGTGCTTTCATCAGTGCGGTGGATACGGTTCCCGTGGCTCCGGTGATCAGCACTGTGCGCGACACGCCCTTGGTGTGCATGGTTCAGCTCCTTGAATTGGCTGTTGAGGCGACTGGCGTTGGGACATCGTCTTGGTGGGCTGCGCTTCCGTTGGCGGTGAGGCGTTCGAGGAGCCAAAGGACGATGGTCCCGGTTGAGAGGGAAGCGCCCAGGACGCATACGCCGGTCCAGCCGCTGTGCGCCCAGACCAGTGAGGTCAGCGCGGAACCCATCGCACCGCCGAGGAAGAAGGAGGTCATAAAGGCGGAGTTGATGCGGTTGCGGGCCTCGGGCCGGAGCGCGTAGAGGACGTTCTGGGTGCTGTTGAGGATCGCCTGGTGTGCCAGGTCCAGCACGATCACACCGGTGAGCAGCGAGAACAGTGAGTGCGCGCCGGCGGCGATGGCCAGCCAGGCGGCCAGCAGCAGGACCGTCCCGGCGCCGGTGACGATCTGGACGTGTCCGCGGTCGGCGAGCCGTCCCGCCACCATGGCGGTCAGCGCACCCGCGGCGCCGACCAGGCCGAACAGGCCGATGGACGACTCCGACCAGCCGTAGGGCGACCGCACCAGCAGGAAGGTCATCGCGGTCCACAGCACGCTGAACGAGGCCATGCTCAACGCGCCGATCCCCGCCCGCCATCGCAGCAGCGGCTCGTACCGGAACATCGCGACCGTCGAGCGCAGCAGTCCGGGGTAGGACAGGCGCCGGTCGGCCCCGCCGAGCCGGGGCAGGAAGGTGCGCAACAGGACGGCCATCAGCGCCATCAGGACCGCGTTCACCCAGTAGACCGTCCGCCAGCCGCCCAGTTCCGACAGTGCTCCGGACGCGGTGCGCGCCAGCAGCAGGCCGAGCAGCAGCCCGGTCATCACCGTGCCGACCACCCGGCCGCGCTCGGCCGGATCCGCCAGGGTCGCCGCGAACGGCACCACCACCTGGGCCCCGACCGAGGTCAGCGCTGTCAGGGCCGTGCCGGCCAACAGCACCGTGCCGTTGGGGGCGGCGGCCGACACCAGCAGGAACACGGCGGTCGCCGCGTAGAGCGACACGGCCAGCCGCCGCCGTTCCATCAGGTCGCCGAGTGGCACCAGCAGGATCAGCCCGAGCGCGTACCCGCCCTGCGCGGCCGTCACGATCAGTGCCGCCAGCGAGGACCCGACTCCCAACTCCCGGCCGATCAGGTCGAGAAGCGGCTGCGCGAAGTAGTTTCCCGCGACCGCCAGCCCGGTCGCCGCCGACATCAGCAGGAGCAGCCCGCGCGGTATGCCGCCGGTGTGAGATCTCATCGCCGTCATGGCCTCAGCCTGGGCGATGGACGATCAATGAGTCCAACGCATATTTGTCATCGGAACGATCGTGGATCACGATTGATTCATGGAGCTTCAGCAAATGCGCTACGTCGTCGCTGTCGCCGAGACAAGCAACTTCACCCGCGCCGCCCAGCAGTGCCTGGTCGTCCAATCCGCGCTGAGCCACCAGATCGCCCGTCTGGAGCGAGAACTCGGCACCAAGCTGTTCGACCGGACCAGCCGCCGCGTCCGGCTGACACCCGCAGGCGAGGCGTTCCTTCCCGCGGCCCGGCAGGCTCTCGACGCCGCCGAGCGGGCGCGGGCCGAGGTGGCGGCCGTCGCCGGCGAGATCCGCGGCCGGCTCGCGATCGGCGCCATCCCCACGGTCGCGGCGGTCGATCTGCCGGTTGCGCTGAAACAGTTCCACTTGCGCTACCGGGAGGTACAGATCAGCCTCCGCTCGGGCGCGAGCGAGGAGTTGATCGAGCAGGTGCGGCAGGGCGCTCTGGACGCCGCCTTCCTGGGGCTTCCACCGGGCGCGCGGCCCAAGGGCGTCCGCGGCCGCGAACTAGCACACGGCGACCTCGTCGCCGTGGTGTCGCCCGACCACCCTCTGGCGGACGAGGAGCACGTGGAACTGCGCCGGCTATCGGACGAGCCGTTCGTCGACTTCCCCACCGGCACCGCCGCCCGGGCCCAAACGGACGAGGCGTTCGCAGCGGCCGGAGTGCGACGCGAGGTCGCCTTCGAGGTGACGGCCGTGGACTTCATCGCCCGCCTGATCCAGCAGGGTCTGGGCATCGCGATGCTGCCCGCCGCCTTCGTGTCCCAACTCCCCGGTCTGCCCATCGTCCGGCTCAGCGACGCTCCGGCCCGCGTAGAGCACCTCATCTGGAGTCGCTTCCGCCCCTCCCCCGCCGCCGCGGCCTTCCTGTCCGCGCTGGGCACCTCGACAGTGGAGTCTTCAGCATCGCCGGACGGTGCCGGGTAAGGATCACCGGTGGCTATGATCTTGGGGTTCTTGCTGGTTGAGGGTTGTTTCTGAGGGGGCAGGTGGCGTCGTTCGGACCATGCGTCCCGCTCGGCGCCGGGCCTTCATGACCCGGCAGGTCGAGAACCGATCGGCGCCTTCCCGTACGGCCAGGGGTACAACGATCCGCTTGGGTTCCGACTTCACCCGCCTCTGGACGGCCTACACGGTCAGCGCGGTCGGAAGTGCGGTGGCCACCCACGCCTTCACGCTGGTCGCGGCGATCGCACTGTCCAGCAACGCGCTGCAGGTGTCGCTGCTGTCAGCCTTGGGCGGGGCGATCGGGGCGCTGCTCGCGCTACCGGTGGGACCGTGGATCGAGTTCCGGCGCAAGCGTCCAATCATGATCGCTGCGGATCTGACGCGCTTCTGCGCGCTGGTGACCGTGCCGGTCGCCTATACGGCGGGCGCGCTGACCTACCTCCACCTGGTCGTGGTGTGCGTGCTGGTGGCGGTGTGCCAGATCGTCTTCGCCGGGGCCTCGGGCGCCCACTTGAAGTCATTTGTCGCCCGCGACCACCTGATCGAGGCCAATGCCCGGTTCGAGAGCGTCCTGTGGACCTCCACGACCGTGGGGCCACCGGTGGGCGGCCTGCTCATAGCCGTGTTCGGGCCGACCGTCACCGTCATGGCCGACGCCGTCAGCTACCTGCTGTCCGCGATCGGCATCCGGTCGATCGCCACGCCGGAACCGGAGCCGCAGCCCCGAACCACTGATCACCGTTGGTGGCGGGGGCTCGGTGAGGGCTGGCGCCACATCTGGTCCGACACCGCGCTGAGGCTCCTGTTCATCAACACGGTGGTCGTCAGCACGCTCATCACCGCGATCACCCCGATCCTGGCCGTGATGATGCTGCAAGACCTTCATTTCAGCGCATTCCAGTACGGACTGTCGGTGGGCGTTCCCTGCGCGGCGGGTGTTGTCGGCGCTCGGCTCAGCCGGCGCATCGTGGCCGGTCGAGGCCCCCGGACGGTGCTGCTCACGGCAGGCGTCGCCCGGGTGCTATGGCTGCCGTGGCTCCCTTTCGTTGGGCCAGGCTGGCTCGGCCTGGCCGCAGTGGCCGCGATCCACTCCGGCACCGTGTTCTTCATGAGCGTGTTCAGCCCCGTCTTCGCAACCCACAGATTGGAGAACACCCCCAGCCACGAGCTCGCCCGCGTCCTCACGTCCTGGACGATCAGCTCCAACGCCGCACGCGCCGTCTGCACTCTCGCCTGGGGCCTCCTGGCGACCGTCACCACGCCACGATTCGCCATCGCGGTCGCGGTCATGCTCCTTCTCGCAACCTGCGCCTGCCTGCCCTGGAAGCCGTTCAAGGCTCCACGCAAGGCCGCCGCCAACGGACCGAACCCAAGCGGCGAGCAAGATGGGCCGTTCCACAATCGCTGATGCGTCGGTCCCTTAAACCCAAGATCGTTCGCGATCCACCCAGAGGCGGGCTCGGGGCTATTGGTTTCGAGTCTGGTAGGCCTCTCGACTGGCCTCGATGTGCGGGACGTGCTCGATGGCCCAGCCGGCCAGGGCCAATGCGGGTGGAATCAGGCTCTTGCCGGTGAGGGTCAGGGCGTATTCGACCCGCGGCGGGACTTCGGCGTGCACCGTCCGGGAGACCAGGCCGTCGCGTTCGAGGTTCCGGAGCGTGAGGGTCAGCATGCGCTGGGAGATGCCGGGGATCTGCTGGTGCAGGTCGGTGAACCGCAGCCTTCCCTGATCGAGGGTCGCCACGATCAGCAACGTCCACTTGTTGCAGATGCGGTCGAGGATGGCGCGGATCGTCCGTCCTCCGTCTCCTCGGATCATGCAGGTGTGCTCGTACTCCGACATGACAGCCCCTGTGTGTAACGCACACGCGTGTGCCTTTTGTAGGGCCTTCAATAGTGACGCATCATGAGGCTACTTACGACCGGTAACGATCGTGGCCGGCGCCATGTCACTAGCCTCCGAGGTGTCCCGCATGGAGATTTCCTACTGGATCGTCGCGGCCCTCCTGGCCGTCTTCTACCTCTACGCCGGAGGCAAGAAGGTCATTCAGAGCCAGGAGCGGCTCCAGCCGATGATGGGCTGGGTCGACACCGTTCCCATGCCGCTCGTCCGCGTGATCGGGGTCCTGGAAGTCCTCGGCGCGGTCGGCCTGATCCTGCCGCCGCTGACCGGGATCGCGTCCTGGCTCGCCATCGCCGCGGCGATCGGCCTCGTCCTGATCCAGATCGGCGGCATCACGGTCCACCTGAGCCGTGGCGAGGTCCGGCAGATCGGACTCAACATCGCTCTCCTGGCAGCCGCCGCAGCAACCGCCTGGCTCGGCACCACCTGGCTCTGAACCATCGCCCCAGCGTCCCGTCCGGCCAGGTCGGCGAGGCGGGTCAGGCCTCCTTCGCGGGTTCGGGACGGGGACGGTCGGTCAGTCCGACCGCGGTCAAGGTGAGGTGCCGGGTCAGCGCCTCGGCCGCGGCGTCTGCGTCGCGGGCCAGCGCCGTCTCCTCCAGTCGGCGGTGCTCGGCAACGCCGTCCCGGTTGGAGACGCGGTGCGCCGACCACCGGCGGGTCAGCTCGCTCGCGGTCCACATCCGGTCGAAGGTCTCCAGTAGGGCGGGGTTGCCGCACCCCTCCAGCAGGGTGCGGTGGAAGACCCGATGGGCTTCGGCCCATGCGTCGCTGTAGTACTCGCCCTCCCCCGGCACGTATACCGGGGTGCGTGCCAGACGGTGGTGGGCGGCTCGTACGCGGGCCTCCCAGTCGACGTCGCCGCGCTCGATGGACATGCGCAGCACGACCGGTTCTATGGTCCGGCGGGCCTCTGCTATCTCCTGCCAGCGGCGGTCGGAGAAGGCCGGGACGGCGAAGCCGCGGTTGGGCAGCCGGTCGGCGAGGCCCTCGCCGACCACCCGCACGAGCGCCTCGCGCACGACGGCCAGGCTCACGCCCTGCTCCTTGGCGAGGTCCTGCGGCTTGAGGGCGTCGCCGGGGGCATAGGTCCCGCGCATGATGGCGTCCCGCAGGTGCGCGTAGATCTGCTCGGAGAGCATCTGCTTGCCCGGTGGGGTCGAGGTCTGGGTCATGCCGAGCATCATAGACGATCCACCAGATAATCGATTATTCGTGCTATGGTCGATTCAGGGCGGGATGAGGGTGACGGCGTGTCCCTGCGCGATAGGGCGTCCGCCGGCCGCATCACCGCCACTGCACAGCACGGCCTGAAAGGAATGACACGATGAGCGCCGACAACCCCTTCGCCCGCCTTCCCGAGGCGGCCTCCTTCACCGTTACCAGCACCACCGTCACCGACGGCGCCGCCTGGCCGCCCGAGCAGTTCTCCTCTGGCGTCCCCGGCGGCAAGGACATCTCGCCGCAGTTGTCCTGGAGCGGCGCCCCGGAGGGCACCAAGAGCTACGCCGTCACCGTCTACGACCCCGACGCCCCCACCGGGTCCGGGTTCTGGCACTGGGCGGCCGCCGACATCCCCGCCACCGTCACCGAGCTGCCCGAAGGCGCCGGCGACGACACCGGCTCGGGCCTGCCCGAGGGCGCCTTCCAACTGCCCAACGACGCCCGCATGGCCCGCTTCATCGGTGCCGCCCCGCCGGCCGGACACGGCCCCCACCGCTACTTCATCGTGGTGCACGCCCTCGACGTCGAGCCCATCGGCGTCCCGGCCGACGCCACCCCGGCCTTCCTCGGCTTCACCATGGCCGGTCACACCCTCGGCCGCGCGGTCCTGACCGCCACCGCCGAGACCCCCGCCTGACGTACAGCGAAAAGGACGGCCCTCGATCACCATCGTGGTCGAGGGCCGTCCTCTTCGCGGCGACCCGCGACCAGAGACGCGACGCCCCTGATCCAGTGTCCGTTCCGCATCCTCGGCTCGTACGCCGACGCGGACGACGCCGTCCAGGAGACGTGGCTGCGGCTTACGCGGACCGGTGGTGGATGGGCCTCCCCCGGCCTCAGCGGCTCACTGCGGTCTCCCGCTCCACATGCGACAGCTTCTCGGGATTGCGCACGTGGTAGGCGCCGGTGACGTAGCCGTCCTCGACCCGCACCGCCACCACGCCGTCGATCTCCCCATTGACCCGGACGAGCAGCCCCGGGCCACCGTTGATCTGTACCACCTCGACCGACCTTTCGGCGTCGCGCTTCCACCAGCCGGCGGCCAGCAGGCGAGCCACCTTGTCGGCCCCCACGATGGGCCGGGGCAGGGCATGTTTGATGCCGCCGCCGTCGCTCAGGGCGACGACGTCCGGCGCCAGGACGTCGAGCAGGCGCTGCAGGTCGCCGGTTTCAACCGCGCGCTGGAAGGCCCCGAGTGCGGCCCGGGTCTCGGCCGGGGAGACGACGCCGCGCGGCCGGCGCGCGGCGACGTGCGTCCGTGCCCGGTAGGCGATCTGGCGTGCCGCCGCCGGGGTCTTGTCGACGGCTTCGGCGATCTCGTCGTAGTCCAGGGCGAACACCTCGCGCAGCACGAACACCGCCCGCTCGACCGGCGCGAGCGTCTCCAGCACCAGCAGCATCGCCATCGACACGCTGTCGGCCAGTTCGACGTCCTCGGCCACATCGGGCGCGGTCAGCAGCGGCTCGGGCAGCCACGGCCCGACGTAGGACTCCTTACGCCGACCGAGCACCCGCAGCCTGTCCAGCGCCTGCCGGGTGACGATCCGCACCAGGTAGGCGCGTTTCTCCCGGACGGTCGCCAGATCGACGCCCGCCCATCGCAACCAGGTCTCCTGAAGGACGTCCTCGGCGTCGGCGGCCGAACCGAGCATCTCGTAGGCGACGGTGAACAGCAGGTTGCGATGGGCAACGAACACCTCGGTCGCCGACTCCACATGGTCGAGCGGCTCGGCTGTGTCCGTCGTGCGTTCGCTGCGCTGGCTCATGCCTGGCTCCCGCCTGCTCAACCTCATTCCTGCCACATGCACTAGACGCCGATCCCCACCGTTTTGTGACACCCATGAGCGATGACCCACGTCACACGCCCGCGCTGTTACGGGGCCCGGGTCGGCGACGTCCCGTGATCGTCAGGACGCCGCGCGAACGATCCGCGCGGCACGCGGCACCACGAGTGAGGACGACGTCATGTCAACCACGAAGGCGCAGGCCCCGGCGCCAGATTCGCGCCGCTGGGCCGCGCTGTTCTTCATAGGGCTGGCCCAGCTCATGATCGTTCTGGATGGGACGGTCGTGAACATCGCGCTGCCGTCGCTCCAGCGGGATCTGGGGATCTCCGACGGGGACCGGCAGTGGATCATCACCGCGTACACGCTGGCGTTCGGCAGCCTGCTGCTGCTCGGCGGCCGGATCGCCGACTACACCGGCCGCAAGCGGACCTTCCTGATCGGACTGCTCGGCTTCGCCGGCGCGTCGGCCCTCGGCGGTGCGGCGGGCAACTTCGAGATGCTGCTGAGCGCCCGTGCCCTTCAGGGCGCGTTCGCCGCGCTGCTCGGTCCGTCCGCGCTGTCGCTGCTGACCGTGACGTTCACCCAGCCCAAGGAGCGCGCCAAGGCGTTCGGGATCTGGGGCGCCATCACCGCCGTGGGCGGCGCGATCGGGCTGCTGGCCGGCGGGGCGCTGACCGACTACCTGGACTGGCGCTGGTGCCTGTACGTCAGCGTCCCGATCGCCCTGATCGCGGTGGTCGGCGGGTACATGATGCTGGACGAGTCGCGGAGCGGGGGCCGGGCCCGGTTCGACGTTCCCGGCGTGCTGCTGGTGACCGGCGGGCTGGTCGCGATCGTCTACGGCACGAGCCAGGCGGAGTCCGACGGCTGGGGCTCGGCGAAGACCATCGGTCTGCTGGCCGGGGGCGCGGTGCTGCTCGCCGCGTTCGCCTTCGTCGAGAGCCGGGTGCCGCAGCCGATGCTGCCGCCGCGCCTGATCGCCGACCGTACCCGCGGCGGCGCCTATCTGAGCGTGGGACTGGCCATGGTCGGCATGTTCGGGGCGTTCCTCTTCATGACCTACTACTTGCAGATCGTCAAGGGATACTCGCCGATCAGGACGGGCGTGGCCTTCCTCCCGATGACCGTGGCGGTCCTGATTTCGGCCGGCGGGCTCGCCGCCCGGCTGCTGCCCAAGGCCCCGCCGCGGGCGCTGATCGTCCCGGGCATGCTGCTCATCGCCTCCGGCATGCTGTGGCTGCGCACCATGGAGACCGACACCGCCTACGTCGAGGGCGTGCTGGTCTCGGGACTCCTGCTCGGCTTCGGGGCCGGCATGATCATGCCGGTGGCCTTCAACTACGCCACCCACGGCGTCGACCAGCGCGACGCGGGCATCGCCTCGGCCAGCGTCAACACCGCGCAGCAGATCAGCAGCTCGATCGGTACCGCTCTGCTCAACACCATCGCCACCAGCGCGACCGCGGACTACTTGGCCTCGCATGCCTCGCAGGGCAGGAGCCCGGCCTTCGCCAAGAAGGCGATGCTGGAAGGTTTCGTGACAGCCGGCACCTGGGCCGCGGGGATCCTGCTGGTCGGCGCACTGATCGTCGCCGTCCTGATGAACACCGCGCGCCCCGGACGCCAGGCCGTCACGGAGGACGCCGAGAGCACGGGGGACGCCGAGCCGGTGCCCGCTCACCCCTGATCCCTCCGGAAGGTCCACTGCGGCAGTGCGCAGCCGCGAGGACGTCGGCGGCCGTGGCCCGGACGGGTCGGGGCCGCCGACGTCTGCGCTACCGTCCCGCGCCGGAGGGGACGGTCCGTTCCCGGGGTCGCGGCTATTCCTTGATACCAGGGGTTGCGTGTATCGCGAGCTTATCGAAAACCCCATACGCCACTGCAACACTCTTCCGCCTTCAGTGGAGGCATGGACCACAGCGCATCACTGACAGCGCCGGCCCGTCGTATGCGCAGGATCGTGCTCGTCAGTCTGGCGGCCCTCGTTGCGGCGATCGATGCGTTCATCGTGCAGTGGCCGTTCGCGGCGTCCGCTCCGCAGAGTTCGTTGACGACGGTCGGCCAGTCGGCTGGCAGGAAGACCGCTCTGGACGAGGGGGACGGTGTCATTCCCGCCGGGACGGCGGTCTCCGTTTTCGACGAGGAGGCACCGGCGGTGGGCAAGCTCGCCCTGCACCTTCGTGGGGCGGCGACGGATGCAGAGGCCCACGGTTGCCCGCCGATGTATGCGGACCCGAGGATGCGGGCGTGAATCGGGTCCCGGTCGCGCTTCAGCGCCGACCAGGTACCTTTCGACCGCCGACCTTGCAGACGCTGCCCGTGGCGGTGACCGCGAACGTGGCCAGGATTCGTGCGCGGACTCCGAACACGATCATGGCCGTGGTCAAAGCCGACGGTTACGGCCACGGTGCCGTCACGGTCGCCAAAGCCGCCGTCGCCGCCGGTGCCGGGTGGCTCGGGACGACGAGCGTCGCGGAGGCGTCCGCGTTGCGCGCCGCGGGGCTGGCGGTGCCGATCCTCGCCTGGCTGCACCCGGGCGGGATCGACGCTGAGGCGGCGGCGGCCGCCAGGGTCGATGTCGCGGTCGGGTCGGTGGACGAACTCGGTGCGCTCGTTGCGCGAGCCGCGTCGGCGGTGCGGGTTCATCTCTATATGGACACCGGAATGTCGCGTGGCGGCTGCTCCCGCGGGCAGTGGGACGAGCTGATCGGTCTCGCGCAGCGCGGTCAACAGGCTCGGCGGCTCCGCGTCGTGGGTGTCATGGGGCACCTTCCGCTGGCCGACCGGGCCGACCCCGCGGCGAACGCGGCGGCGGTCGCCGGTATGCGCGAGGCGCAGCGGGCGGTCCGGACGGCGGGGTTCGGTTCGACGGTCGCCCATCTCGCGGCCACGTCGGGGACGTTGACCGACCCGGCGACACATTTCGGCATGGTCCGCGTCGGGGCGGGACTGGTCGGCATCGACCCGTCCGGGACCGTGGAGATGCACGGCGCGTCCCGTCTGACCGCACCGATCGTGCACACGACGGCGGCCCCGGCCGGCACTCCGGTGGGTTACGCCGGCACGTATGTCACCGATCGTGCCACCCATCTGAGCGTCCTGCCCGTCGGATACGCCGACGGAATCCCGCGAGAGATCTCGCCCCAGGCCGGCGTTGAGATCGGCGGGCGCCGTCTCCCGGTCGTCGGACGGGTCTCGATGGACCAGATCGTGATCGATACCGGTGCCGAGTCCGTCCCGGTCGGCACGTCCGCGACCGTGTTCGGTCCGGACGGGGGCGCGACCCCGACCATCCACGACTGGGCCCGTTGGGCCGGGACCATTCCGCACACCATCGTCACCGGCATCGGGCCGCGTGTGAAAAGGAGCATCACATGACACGGCGAATCGTGGTGATCGGCGGCGGAGAGAACGCCGAGCACGACGTCTCCCTGGCCACTGCCACAGCGGTCGCGAAGGCGCTGCGCTCTAGCGGATTCGACGTTGACGAGCTGACCATCGACCGCGACGGAGTATGGAGCCAAGGAGCGGACGCGCTCGGGTCGCAGGCCACCGGTTCCCTGGCGGCGGCACTGACCGTCATTGAACGCGCCGACGCCGTCTTCCCCGCGGTCCACGGCCCGTCCGGCGAGGACGGGACCCTCGCAGCGTTGTGCGCCCTGGCGCACACGCCGATGGTTGGCTCGGGCCTGCGCGCCGGAGCGATCGGCATGGACAAGTGGGCGACCAAGCTCGTGGCGCAGGCCGTCGGGATCCGAACCGCCCACGGCCGGCTGGCGGCGGCGGCAGAGATCGCCGATATCGGGTTCGAGACGGACGTGGTGGTGAAGCCGGCCTCGGCCGGGTCGAGTTTCGGTGTCGCCCTGGCACGCGACGCCTCCCAGCTCCGCGACGCGCTGCGCGGCGCGGCGCGATTCGACGACCGGATCCTGATCGAGGACGTCGTCCCGGGCCGGGAGATCGATGTGGCCGTCCTGCGCGAGGCCGATGGCCGCCGATGGGCGTCGCCGCCGCTGGAGATCCACGCCGACGGCCTGTTCGACACCCAGTCCAAGTACGACGGTTCAGCCCGGTTCAGTGTGCCCGCCGACCTCGGCACCGCGGACCGGGCAGCCCTGACCGGGGCGGCGCTGCGGATGTTCGACGCGCTCGACTGCGCCGGTGTCGCCCGCATCGACTTCTTCCTCACCGACCACGGACCCGTTCTCAACGAAGTCAACACCATGCCGGGAATGACGGCCGAGTCCCAGGTACCGATAATGTTCGCCGCAGCCGGACTGACCTACGAGCAACTGGTCGCGCGCCTGGTCGACGCCGCCACCGTGCCCGGACCCATCAGCCGGCAATCCGAACGTGTGAAGCCATGATCCAACCGCTGCGTTTGCCGGTCTTGCAGTCCCTTTTATGCTTATACGGGGTGCCGATCGCTCCACCCGCGCCGACATACCCCTTGTCGGCGCAGCACGACGGAATGGGCTCACGGTCCCGATCCGCATTGCCATTTCCCCTGCTTTACGGCATGATCTCTGTCATGAGCAGAATCGCCAAACGACTTGAGAAGGAACGCGTCGTCCATGCCAACGACCTCCTGGAAGAGGCCGGGTTGCTGGACGCATGTCCTTACAGGTACGTCTTCGTGAAGGGCACATACAAGCAATGGGCCGAACTGTTCTCAGCCGTCGAACTCCTTGAGGGGCGCGGCTGGGAGATAGTGGATTGGACCATTGACGCCACCAATGAAGCGGGTGCCGTGGCGCGCCGCGTCCCCTGACCACGGCCACAACCGCCCCACGCGCACGGCATTGTCCAGAGCTCGACCGCGCGGCCGATCAGATCTTGCTGGTCACAGGTGGTTGCCGGGGTGCGAGATCCGATGATGGAGCGGCGAAGCTCCTGGCAGATGCGGAGTCCACCAAAACGACCGCACTGCCAGGAGCTTCTGGAGTTGTCCTATCGCGGCTGCGCTGGACCTGTCGCCGTCGACCCGGGATTTCATGGCCGGTCTGATCCATGGCCATCGTCGCCGGATCGGAACACGCTGACCAGTGCCGGCGCCCAGCCGTCAGACGCTGCCGGCCCCGGTGCATCCGCTCCCGCCGGCAGATCGCGGGGTGAGGGTGAGTTTGAGGCGAACGCTCACCCCAGGCGCTCTATCCATGACCTCCCCTCGTGCCCGATCTCTGGCCGCGTGTCAATGTCGGCCGCGATCGCTTCCTGGCGCAGGTCGGCATATATCGTCCGCGTATCGAGAATCTCATACGTGCTGGCAACCTCGCCCTGTCTTAACTGGCAGCATGTCCCAAATACCGGTCTCGACGCCAAAGGCGTCCCGCAAGGTTCACTGGATTCTCGGCGTTGGCCTGGTCCTCGTCATCGTGGTGATCAGCGCGGTCCTTGGCTATCAGTCGCAGAAATCCTCGTCCTCCTCGGCCGCCTCGCGGTCCTTCACCGCATCGCCCCAGAAAGCTCCTCGCGGTGCGCAACCTGGTGCACCCGGCGAGAATGGTCCTCGCAGCGAACGCCGTGGTCCGGTCGGCGAGGACGACGGTCTCGTCCCCGACGGTGTCACGGTTTTCGCCGACGCGACTCCGGCCGTGGCCAAGCTCGATCGCGATCTCCTCAAGGCTCTCCGCCGGGCTGCGACGGACGCCGCGAACGATAGAATAAAATTCTATGTCAATAGCGGCTGGCGTTCCCCGGCGTACCAGAATCAGCTTCTTCGCGAAGCGATCTCCAAGTACGGATCCGAGGAAGAGGCCGCCCGATGGGTGTCAACCGCGGCGACCTCGCTTCACGTGAAAGGAGAGGCGGTCGACATCGGGCACTCCGATGCCACGGTGTGGCTGTCGAAACACGGCGCCGAGTACGGGCTGTGCCAGATCTATAGGAACGAGCCCTGGCACTACGAACTGCGCCCCGAAGCGATCGACCACGGCTGCCCGCGCATGTACGCCGACCCCACCCAGGACCCTAGGACGCAGCAATGACTGACATCGGCTGGCCCCTCCACCCCGCTCCGGCGCTCGGCCCTCCAGCACCTGGCTGCCTCCGGCCGCGCTGCCCCCGAGCTCCGGGCCGAATCCCGCTACCAGCACCTCGCCAGCCTCGCCGTCGGACGAGGTCGTCGCGCGGTGGGGAGGATGAGTGTCGGCGTACTACGTGGGTGCAGAGGTTTCTACGGTCGGAGAGGGCAGAAGGCGGCTCGGTCATTGGTGCGATTGTGCGCCGCGCGTGCCCGGCACTCCGGGCACGCGCGGCTGCGTGGCGTCTTCAGCGTCGGCCGGTGACGGCCTGGGTCTCCTGCTCGATGATCTCTTGCGGCGGCGCGGTGTCGCAATTGCTGAGGACGACACCGACCCAGCCGGTGTCGGGGTAGATGGTCCAGTTGGCGCCGACACCGGGGTCGCCGCCGGCGCGCCTCCACAGCCACTGGCCGTCGACGAGGCTGACCGGCATCGTGTACGCCCCGAACGACGCGTCGGCGGGGGCTGCCCGGCGGGCCAGGCCACCTCCCTGGGGGGCATGGGGGATCTTAGGCCCGGTGAGCAGCTCGGCGTAGTGCGGGTCCAGTACGGTGCCGTCGCGCAGTGCGTGCGCGAATCGGACCAGGTCCGGCGCGGTGGCGAAGCCGCCGTCGCCGGGGGCATCGATGAAGGCGCGGCCTGGGTTCTTGC
>NZ_SMKU01000600.1 GCF_004349215.1 Actinomadura rubrisoli
GTCAGATGAGTATAAGAGACAGGGCGGGCGCAGAGACGAAGGAAGGAGTGCTGGCCGGGCACTGGGCTTGGAACGGCCGGGCAAGATTAAGCGCCCGGGAAGATGCCGTGGCCGGGCAGGCGTAGCGATGAGGAAAGGTGCACCGGCCATGCATGTGTAGCGATGAGAGGAGGTGTGGTGGTTGAGCGGGGGCGTAGCGGTTGGGGCGTGGTTCATGGGCCCTAACACTGTTTCGCGGCGCCGGGGGTAGGCGTCCTGCGGCCTTGTTGTGGGCCAGTCGCTCACCAGGTCCCGGTTTGCCGTTGACCGGTAACAACGGCTCGATCATCATCCACTGCGCATCGGTCACCTCATGACGTCCCACCATGCCGGACCCGTGCCCGCCACACCGATAGATCCACCGTCACCTTCAAGAGCCATCAGAAACGCCCTAGTTGTGAGGGGTGGTGGGGTTTCGCGAGGCGCCACGGTCGAGCGGGGACGTCAGCGGCGGACGCGAGCGATGGCGACATAGCCGGCGCCGACGATCGCCGACCACAGCGCCAGATGCACCGCGACGCCGGGAAACTCCGAGACGAACCTGTTCGGGCCGTCGTGCGCCGCCCGCAGCCACTCGATCATCGGAACCGAGAGCCATCCGAGCCGTCCGAGGCCGAGCAGTAGGAGCACCACGGCTCCGCCCAGAAGGGCCAACAGTGAGACCCCGGGATCGGGCAAGACCGCCCGGCTCGTCCACGCGCCGAGCAGTGTCCCGGCGACGGCCACGAGCAGGCACAGCCCGCACCCGGCCAGTATCGCCCGTGCCGGCGATTCCACCGTGAGCGCTTGAAGGAGGGGGACCACCAGTGCGAGGAATCCCAGGCAGACGTTCACTCCATAAGCCGCGAGCAGTCCCGCCCAGGTGGGCGTGGAGCGGTGGCGCGCGGCCGTGGCCGATAGTGCGCGCTGCTCGTCCGGCTGCGTGTCGAGCAGAGCGCGCGCCGCCCATGCCCAGACGGGGAACATGAACGCCGCCACGTCCCCGAGCGTGCCCACGGCGAGTTCCTTCGCGTCCGGCCCGGCCGGCCCTTGGAGCAGCACCAACGCCACGATCAACGCGATGACGATCAGCGGATGCAGGACGCGCAGCGACCGGACGTAGCCGACCACCTGGAAGCGGGCGAGCGCGATCATCGCTCGGGCCTCCGTACGTCGTAACCGTCCGCGCGTAGCTTGGTCTCCACGGTGTCGGCCTCGTCCTCCCGCACGACGACCTCAAGGACGGTCCATTCGACTGGACGTGGGGTCTGGTCCTCCTCTGCGTCCAGCCGTGTCACCGCAGCGTTGGCCACCCGCAGCCGATCGACGTCCGGAAGGGCCTCGATGCAGCGCTGGTGATCGCTGACCACGATTGTGGTGCCGTCCGCCGCGAACCCGGCGATCAGAGTCGGGAGCGCCTCCCTGGTCGCGGCGTCCAGGCCGGCGAACGGCTCGTCCAGGATGAGGAGCTCCGGTTCGCCGAACAGCGCTTGGGCGAGCCCGACCTTCTGGGCGCTGCCCTTGGACAGCTCCGGCAACCGCACATCGAGGAGGTGCTCGAAACCTAGGCGCTCCGCCCACGTTCTGACGCCTCCGGTGGGGATCCCACGTATGGCGGCCATGTGCGTCAAGTACGAGTTCACCGTGAACGGCTGATCCACCGGAAAGCGTTCAGGCGCGTAGCCCACTCGTGTGGGCCTGCCTCTGATGAGGCCCTCCCGAGGGCTGCGCAGCCCGGCGACCAGCCGCAGCAGGGTGGACTTCCCCGCACCGTTCTGCCCCGTCACCTCGGTGACCCGTCCCGGCGGAAGGGAGAGACTGACGTCCCTGAGCACCCAGGGGTCTCTCCGGCGGTAACGGAAGGCGACGTTCTCAAGCCGCATAGCTCCCGAACGGTAGCGGCTCCCACGTAAGCGTCCCGTTAAGTTAACCACCCTGGGGCCCTGACTCCCGCCACTGTCTCCCCGCTAGCGCTGCGGGGCGGTGTTGCGGGGCGGTGCGGGAGGATGGGGGGATGGGGTGTTTGTTCTGCGAGATCGTGGAAGGTGTGCGGGACGCGCATGTGGTTCTGGATGTTCCGGAGGCGGTGGCGTTTCTTGATACGCGGCCACTGTTCAAGGGGCACACGTTGCTCGTTCCCCGGGTGCATTACGAGACGCTGACGGATCTGCCGGTTGAGGAGGTCGGGCCGTTTTTCGGGTACGCACAGAGGTTGGCCGGGGCGATGGAGGAGGTGCTCGGGGCGGCGGGGTCGTTTGTCGCGATGAACAACCGGGTGAGCCAGAGCGTGCCGCATCTGCATGTGCATGTTGTGCCGCGCAACTGGAAGGACGGGTTGCGGGGGTTTTTCTGGCCGCGCCAAAAGTATGACTCCGGTACCGAAGCTGCTGAGTACGCCGCCCGGCTGGCGGCCGCTTTCGGTTAGGGGCTGTTCGTAGTGGCCCTTGGTCGTTGTGCGAGTGTCGCGTGCGGCGGAGGGAGCATCGCTGTCGCAGATCGCGAAGTGATGCGTGCTCATCATGCTCCGGTTGAGGGTGAGTCGTCGGGCGAGGCTTTGGGTGGGATCGGAGAAAATCAGTTGCTCTCGGCCGAGCACAGTGGGGTGTTGTGAGTTGCTGGGCGGACGGTCCGGGGTTGGGATTTTGGGAACGTGCCGTTGGGTGGGCGGACGCGGGTTGGGGCTGTGAGAGCACTGCAGTTTGGCGGGGCGCCCCGGGTTGCAGTTGCGGGAATCTGGGTGTTGGGGTGGGTGGTTATGGGC